>JAOUMB010000002.1 GCA_029881725.1 Nitrospirota bacterium | reverse complement strand
CCCAGCGGGGAGCCGGCACATTGAACTCACTATCGAGGACCTCATGGAAGAGGTGGAGGTGGCCGAGCGCTATCAGGGGAACGTGGTGTGGATCAATCAGGTGGGGGGGGTGTTTGCGGTGGGTATCGAGTTTGTGGACGAAGCCGGCGGGTGCCCCCACACGACCTGACGCCGGGTTGTTTTTCCGGGCGGGGTTGACCTTTTCCGGTGGGTCCGTATACTTCGGGCGGATCGTTCATGTTTACCGGATGGCCGGTGCCAGAAACCAATAAGGATCGGCACTTATGACGAATGTCATACCACGGTCGCGCGATGATGCTACGCTTTGGCCCTTCAGGGTTCAGAGGAGTGGTGTGTGCCTGTCTCGTAAAGCGGGGAGTGCGGTGTCCCGATTCCTGACATTACTGGTGTTGCTGGTGGCGTGCATGGCTCCGGCTGCCGCGTGGGCCGTGTCCCCGGCGGATCCGGTGCGTGCCCGTTTCGCGAACGATTTCCAGACCGCCCTCGAAGGCTATCAGCGTCTGGGTCAGGTCGCCCGGGAGCGCGCGGAGCAGGGCCTGGTTCCGCTGGGATTCGCCTGGGAATCGGAAATGCGCACCTTGGACCGGCTGCTGGTCCGCCACGAATCCGTATTCTTTCCCATGATGGGCCGGCCGTGGACCCGCGAGTCCGCCGTGTTTTCCAACCTGCAGGGGGCCCGTATGTGGCTCTGGTCGGTGTTTGAGGGGCTGCGTGACGGGGCGTCCGGGGTGGAGTCGATTGATGTGCGTGACGGGCGCCTGCGGGACGAACTGCTGCTGAACTTTCTGGGCTATCTGGACAAGGCGGGGGACCTGCTGGTGGGCGGCGAGTTCAAGGGCTCCTATTTCGAGGACACGCTCACCCCGGTGCTGGCCGACTACTGCGCCTACCCGGAAGAGGGAGAGCGGGTGAAGCCCAGCTTTGACGATCCCCGTATTTTTGACGATGCGCGTGCGGTGCCGGTGGCCTCCGGTCCGGAAGGGGCCTCCTGATGGCGTTGCCGGAAGACATTCAACCGGTGGCCCCGCGTGGCGGACTGGACGTGGATCACGATCTGATTGCCCAGGCTGACCCGTACCAGGACCGCTTTGAAGATGCGGACCTGTACAACCGGATCGAGAGCAGCCAGCGGAACATTCCCTGGTGGCTGGCGGTGATGGTGGGCATGGTCATGCTGCTGGCGGTGATGTTGAACGCACCATTCCTGACGGGTGGTGGCGGCAACCCGCTGGAGCGCCTGGCGGCCGGTGCGGGCGGCGGGTCGTTCCTGGATGGCGGCATGCTGGCGGCCCTGTTATACGTGGGCGGCGGGTTTGTGGTGATCTTCTGGTACACCTGGCGGCGCCGCGGTGGCAAGGAAGGAGAGGCGGGGTGAGCATTGGCGGACACCAGAAAAAAGGTAGTCGTCATTCTCGCGGTCTTGTTGACTTCTGCCGCCACGATCAGTTTAATACTCGCCATTTCGAGGTATGTCGGGTTTCTTTCCAATCCCGAGGGCTGGCAGCAAGGTCTGGTCTTTCGGGTGGATCCTCCGGAGGTAACCACCGGGGGAGTTAAGGTTCGGGTCGTTTCCCGCGGGGAGGCGACGGAAGGCATCTCATCGCTGCTGGTGAGTACCTTCTGGGTGTTTGAGTTGAGTGTCGCGAATGCGGCCGAGGGGCCGGTCGATGTGGATTTTGACCGGGTAATGCTTCGTGTTGGTGCTCGGGAGATGCGCGCTCTGAGCACCGAAGAGGCGCTTCGGCTGTTTAATGAGCGAATGACAGGTGCTTACGCCTCGGCCACGGCCCGGCGTGAGCACAAACAGGTTCTGGACCAGTTCCAGAAACGGAAGCTAGGGGTGGCCAGAGTGTTTCCGGGGTATACCCGGGAGTCTCTGGTTTTCTTCCAGCCCCATCCGGATCCACCCGCTTCAGCTGAGCTGAAAGTGCTTGGAATCCGGGAGGCGGGAGGTGACCCGGCGGCACCGGTAGTCTTCCATTTAAGTCGGCCCCGAGGGTGAGGTCGATGGGAAGCTCGGTGTTCCACGGAAGAACGGCGGAAGTCGCCGGGAGAAACAAAGGAGATAGCCCATGCAAGGGAAGTTCCTGATCTGGGGTGTGATTATTGCTGTGGCGGTGATCGCCGAGATCATCATGGCCCAGAATGTGAAGGTGTTCGGCGAAGACATCGGGGGTAACCCGTGGTGGGGTCCGAACACACCGTTTATGTACATCCTCATCACCTATGTGGCTGTTTGGGTGGCGGGCGGTGTGCTGTGGTACAAGGACGCCATCGACGACATCGACGTCGATCGGAAGGATCCTTATCTGGACAATCCGTAAGGTTGTTCGTTGGGCAACCTGAATTGGAAAAAGGAGGGATCTGAATGAGCAAGTCGACAATTGCCATGGTGACCACCGCTGTGTTGGTCGGGATGGGTGATCTGGCCTTCGCGCTCGAAAAGGCGCACGGGAATCCTGCTCACCATGGTCCGGGCTGGCTGTCTACGTTTGCCGCGGTTTGTGGCTTTATTCTCGCCTGCAACAGTGTCTTTCTGATCTACATGATGGTCAGTGGCAAGGCCGGGAAATACTCCGAGTAGCCCGTCTGGCGATCAAGGGAGGAATTGAAATGGAAAAGATGCTTACGTGGGTGCTGAATGGGGCGTTTCTCGGCTTCGGCCTGGGAACCGTTATCGGCTCCGCAGTCAATTTGGGCATGTGGTCCGGCCGCCACGATGTGTGGACCGGCGACTACATCTACATGTTCAAGTGGACGTTCGCAATCGGGCTTGTGGTGGCGGCGATGATGTTCATGCTGATGAAGCAGCAGGCCCCGGACGAGTGATTAACTGGATCGCCGGAACTTTGGGTTCCGGCATCGAAAGGAGTGGTTTGGTATGAGTACTGCAACTGCGACCTACGAGGGGATTCGGCCCGGTACCGCCGCCAAGCATGCGTTCTTTAGCGCTGTGGTGTGGCTGTGCCTGGGTGCCTCTTTCGGGTTCTTTACAAGTTTGCGGATCGCATGGCCCGATCTGCTGAACGGCGTGGACGTGATGGGTCCGCTGACTTCGGCGTTCGCCTTTGGCCGTGTGCGTCCGATGCACATTACCCTGGTGATCTTCGGCTGGATCTCCATGGCTTTCGTGGCCGCCATGTACTACATGACCCCGGCCCTGTGTAACTGCCGGCTGTGGAGCGAGAAGCTCGGCCTGTGGAACATCTGGCTGTGGAACGTGGGTCTGGTCGTTGCGGCCGTGTCGCTGCTGGTGGGCGCCAACTCCGGTCGTGAGTATCAGGAGCTGATCTGGCCGGTTGATATCTACGTGCTGGTGTTCATCCTCGGCTTTGCCGCGGTTAACACCTTCATGACCGTGACCCAGCGTCGTACCCAGGGCATCTACATCACCATCTGGTTCTTCCTGGGAGCCCTGGTGATGATCTGGATGACCTACTTCATCGGCGCGATTCCGGATCTGTTCCCGGTTACCGGTCTGAACGAGGCCTACATGGTCTGGTGGCACGCGCACAACGTGCTGGGCCTGTGGATCACCCCGGTGTCCGCGGCGATCGCGTACTACGTGATCCCGAAGGTGACCGGCAACGTGCTCTACAGCCACAAGATCGGCCACCTTCACTTCTGGACCATCGTGGCGTTCTACTCGACTCCGGGTGCGCACCACCTGATGGGTGCTCCGATCCCGGAGTGGATGAAGTCGTTTGCCTCGGTGTCCGGCGTGATGATCCTCATCCCGTCGCTGGCGTTCATCACCAACATGGTGCTGACCGTGCAGGGCAAGTGGCAGATGTTCTCGGATAACGTGTCCGTCCAGTTCGCTCTCACCGGTACCCTGATGGCGGTGCCCCTGAACTTCCAGGGTGCCTTCCAGCAGACCCGTGCGATCAACTGGTACATTCACGGTACGCACTGGATCGTGGCGCACGCGCACTTTGCGTTGCTCGGATTCTCGACCTTCATCGAGATCGGCGCGACCTACTACGCGATTGCGAAGCTGTTCCAGCGGAAGATCTACAGCCAGTCTCTGGCCACCACCCACTACTGGCTGACCACCGTCGGCTTCATCGGGTTCTGGACCACGTTGACTCTGGCCGGTCTGATCCAGGCGTCGGGCAAGGTGTACAACACCACCTTCATCGACGTCGTGTACGCCACCCACCCGTACATGGTTGGGCGGTCCCTGTTCGGTCTGACGATCGTTCTGGGTCAGTGGATCTTCCTGTACAACCTCTACAAGACGGCCACCGCTGGTGAGCCGGTGACGGAGAAGAATCCTCCGGCCACCGCGTACTACACCTAAGCGAAAGCTGTATAGGAGAACACACCAATGGGTGGTTATAAAGAGTACAAGATCGGCGTAATCATGTTCCTGCTGATCTTCGGGATCGCGGTGTTCATGACCATCGGCGTCGGCGGTGTCTACCTGGCATCCGTTCCCGCGACGCAGTTGGCGCTGGAAAAGCAGGTGATGTACGGTACCTCCGCATGGTCGGTCCGTGACCCGCTGATGAAGGGGTGGAACACCCCCCAAATCGAGAAGCGCGGAAAGATGATCCCCAACCCGGTTGGCGTTGGGAAGAAGATCTTCATCCGCGAGGGTTGCTGGCACTGCCACACCCTGCTCCCCGAGCAGAGTGCGGACTGGGAGTACTTCGGTGCTCCGCCGCTGGCCGGCGACTTCGTGGGTGAAGCGCCGACCGTGGTCGGTTCCGACCGCAAGGCTCCGGATCTGATGCATGTGGGCAGCCGCATGCCGTCGATTCCGTGGCACCTGCAGCACCACAAGGACCCGCGCTCCGTGGCGCCGAAATCGATCATGCAGTCCTTCGACTTTTTGTCGACGGATGAGCTGAAGTCGCTTGCGGCCTACATGGTGAGCCTCAAGTAACGTTGGCGACCCGGCCGGGGGGCCATGCGCCCCCCGGCCGTGCTACCGCTTCATTAGTGAAGAAGGAGAATTAACATGGCAGGTCGCAAACTGACCTTCGAAGAGCTCAAATGGGAGCTCTACGACGGCATCCGCGAGGGTGGCCGTCCGTGGCCGGTCTTCATGACGAGCCTGATTGCAATGGTGATCTTCACCTCGGTGCTGATTACCTTCCCGCTGTGGGGTGAGCGCAAGGAGTATGACTTCATGACTTCTGCGTACAACTTCGATCAGCGTTCGTTCTTCCTGACGCCGAGCATCATCGGCGACCAGAAGTACGTTGGCGTGGAGAAAGAGCCGCCCTACCGTGGCTGCGTAACCGACACGCCGGATCCCAAGTGCACCCAGGCGCTGACCTCGAACCAGGCCCCCTGGTTTGACGGCGGCTATGTCCTGACGGTCGTTTGGGTGCTGACGGTGGTGATTGGACTCTACTTTGTCGCGGCGAACTGCCCGACCTACTACGAGTAGAAACGTCCTGCACTGCCGGGCAGCGTGCCCGGAGGCAAAAAATAAAGAGTGGGAGGCCTCGCCTCCCACTCTTTTTTTTTGGCAGAATGGCCCAAGGTGGCAAGGGCTTCCATTTCGGGAACCGACTGGCCGCCATCAAACCATCTGTGGGAGGTGCGCCGTTGACACGCCATTCGAATCCGGAGTGGATTGCCGCAAACCGTGTCCAATTGGATACCACCCGCGCCGAATCCCCAACCATTGATTCCGCACACGGGATTGCGCCGAAGGAATTCGCCGGACTGACTGCCCCCCTGATGGCGGCGCACAACGCGTTGGCCGACCGCCGCAAAGCCGGTGAACTGGGGTTTTACGATCTCCCCTATCAGGACGCGTCCGCCATCGCCCGGTTGGGAGGTGAACTGGCGGACGAGTTCGACAACTTTCTGCTGGTGGGCATTGGCGGCTCCTCCCTGGGGCCCAAAGCCGCCCACGCTGCGCTGAGGGAACCTCTTTATAACCTCCTGTCCCGGGAGGAGCGGGGTGGCCCCCGTCTGTTTTTACTCGAAAACATCGATCCGACCACCGTCTCGGCGGTGTTGCGGCATCTGGATCCTGCCCGCACCTGCGTCAACGTGGTGTCCAAATCCGGCGGAACCGCCGAAACCGCCGCCAACTATCTGGTGGCCAGGGACTGGTTGACCCGCTCCGTCGCCCGCCCGTCGGACCACCTGGTGGCCACCACCGACCCTTCAAAGGGGGATCTGCGGCCATTGGCCGAGCGGGAGGGGTGGCGTACGCTTGAGATACCGCCCAACGTGGGCGGCCGGTTTTCCCAATTGACCGCCGTCGGGCTGTTGCCCGCGGCCGTATGCGGGATCGACATTGTCGAGCTGCTGGCCGGGGCCGCCGACATGGAGGAGCGCACCCGTAGTGCCGATCTGGACTCCAATCCGGCCTATCGGCTGGCCGCGCTTCATTATCTGGCCGATACCCGCAAGGGCAAGCCGATTGCGGTGATGATGCCGTACGCGGATTCGTTGAAGTATCTGGCGGACTGGTTCGTCCAACTGTGGGCCGAAAGCCTGGGGAAAGCCGTCGATCTGCAGGGAAACCCGGTCCACACGGGCCAGACGCCACTGCCTGCGGTGGGGGCCATCGATCAGCACTCCCAGGTGCAGTTGTTTGTGGAGGGCCCAAACGACAAGCTGGTCACCTTCATGCGGGTAGAGCGGTTTGCGGACCCGGTGACCATTCCCGGTGCCCACCCGGAGGTGGGGGCGATGAACTATCTGGCCGGGGCCACGCTGGCGCGCCTGTTGAACGTGGAGCAGGCAGCAACGGAAATGGTGCTGCGGGAACGCAATCGCCCCAGCGTGCGGATCACCATTCCGGAACTGAACCCGTTCACCATGGGCCAGTTGTTCTACCTGTTTGAGGTAATGACCGCCATCGCAGGCGGGCTGTACGGCATTGACCCGTTCGACCAGCCCGGAGTGGAACACGGAAAGGTGCTCACCTACGGCGCCATGGGGCGGGCTGGATTCCCCAATCTGCTGGGAGACTAGTCTTTCTTTTTCGGGCCCTTTGGCTTGGCTGCGCCGGTCTTGCCAGAGGCGGGCTTGGTTCCCTTGGTGGCGGGCTTCTTTTTCACCGCAGCGTCGGTCCCGGTTTTGGCCGGGGCCTTTTTGGCCGGTGATTTTTTGACCGGGGCCTTCTTGGCCGATCCATCCGGAGCGGGGCGCTTGCGGGTAGTCGCCTTCTCTGGCGTCTCGGTGACCTGTGGGGTTTCCTCTGCGTCCACCGAAACTACCGGGGATTCAGTTGGTCCCTCACCCGTAACCGCTTCCTCCGCAACGGGCGCCTCGGCGACGGAAGGCTCCGCGACGGCTGTTTGAGGTTCCGGTTTACGGGTTTTCGGGCCGGGGCTGGTGGGGCCTGGCTCCGGGCCGCCGCGTAAGGCCCGGATCAATTCGGGAACCGTGGCGAACAGATCCCCGGCCACCGGATGCACGGTGACTCCCGGCTTGCGCATGCTCATCAACGGGGCGTCCGGATCGCGGTTGAATGCGAAAACCTGGGCCCGTCCGCCGATATAGTCCACGTGCTGCGGTGCCCCGGAGATTCCCAGCGCAAACAGGATCTGGGGATTGACGCGCAGTCCGGTCTGACCGATCTGGTGGTCCAGCCCCATCAATCCGAGGCCCTGGGTGATCTTGCGGGTTGCGCCCAGGTGCGGAGACAGGCCCATGGCCTTGAGTGCCGCGACCAGATCATTGGCCAGGCGGAGGCCCGCGTCGCTTCCCGCGCCGTACCCCACATCCACGATCACATCCGCATTGGCCAGCGTATCCACCGGCAGCACGAAGGTGGGGTCCAGATCATCCGGACCCACTGCGGCTTCGTCGCGGGTGAGGGCGAAGTTGGTTACCGGTCCGGCCAGACCGAAGTCGGCACTGTCGGCAACGGTGAACAAAAGCCCTCGTGCCGGTTCCACGTGGGCCATCTGGACCAGCTTGTCGTCGTAGGCGGGCCGTACCAGCTTCAGGGTGGCGCCCTTGCCCTCAATGCCGGTGACACCGAACAGCATCACCGCCGGGCCGTTGGCGCCCGCTGCCGCAAGGGCCGGACCCCAGGCACGGGGGGCAACCACGCGGCAGGGTTCCGGGTGGTCCCCGATCACCGTCGAAACCAGTTTGCGGGCACCGGAAAAGGACAGGGCCGCTCCATCGGTATTCACCGCGTGACACGAACTGATCCCCGCATCCCGGGCGAGTCCCGCCACGGCGCGAATGCCGTCCTCCGAACCGGTGACCAAGGCCCGGGCCGGAATTCCCAGCGTCTTGCCCAACTGCACCGCCGCGCCAAAGGCGGCCAGGGCGCCCCGGGTTTCGTGGGCCTGGGCGAAGGCCCAAATCCCATCGCCGCCCGGCCGGGGGGCTTTGCCCATGGTCCCGGAAACCGGGTCTGCCACGTGTTGACGAACGGCATCCGCCAGGGCCATCAAGCGGCTGGCTGCCGCGGTCGGGGTGGTGGCCACCTGGCCCGCGGCGGGGGTGCCCTCCCGATGGGAGAACGCCACCCGCGCCGGCTCCATGTCCACGGTGGGGCGGGCAATCCCCGCATTACCCGCAACCACACGGCCACTGACCGTGGCGTTGACCCTGGCGCCCACCCGGTCCATGCAGACCACTGTATTCGGCCCCAGAACTTGGCCGTTGGCATCGGTAAGTGCGTCACCACCATCGGTCACACCGACGGAGGGGGACTCAAGGTAGTTGGCCACCAGTGCGGCGGCGACGGCGGCGCCAATGGGTGATTCCCCATCCGCGCCGTTCTTCCCGCACACCACCAGATCACCCCATCGGGCGCCCTTGACGCCCTTCAGGGCGGTGGCCCACTCGGCCGGGGTGGCGTGAGCGGGAATCGGCAGCAGGGTGGCGCTTTCCGCCCCGGCGGCCAGCGCGTCGCGCAGCATCTGTTCGCCCTGTGCCCCGCCGCAGGAGACCGCCTGTACGGTCACCCGTCCATGGGCGCGGGCGGCAATCTCCAGGGCCGTGGCCAGCGCGGCTTCATCGGCCGGGTGCATCTGCCACACCCGCTCCGCAATCTGCCCCAGATCGTCCAGCCGGGGCCGGGGGGAGACCACGGCGGCGGGGCGCACCAGGCAGGTGATGGTCATATCCAGGTTCAGCACGCCGACCGGCGGGGTTTGCGCGCTGCGCTCCTGCATGGCGGCGTCGGAGGCCACGACCTCGGCGGGATAGCGGCTGTCCAGGGCCGCCCGGCGCCCCTGTTCGTAACGCGCCGCCAGTTCCTCCAGCCGATCCAGGCATTGTTCGGCGGCCCGTTCGCCCACGGCGATCATGGTGGTGGCATAGTCGCCCAGCGCGGCCCGCTGTTCGTCCAGCCAGCGCAGCCGGTAGATCACCGTATCCAACTGGTACAGTTCTCCGGCCATCTCCGCCAGCGGGAAGAAGGCGGGCTGAATGGCCGCGTCCAGCCACAGGGAGTCGCCCAGCCGGTCGTCCGCCTCGGCCACATAGCGGCGCAGGCGTTCCTTGTGATGGGCCATGCGCACCCCGAAGGCGTCGTCCTCGGGAATCTCAACCGGCGCCCAGGTTTTGATCATGCCGGCCAGTTCCCGCAGGATCAGGAACCGCTGGACCTCGTTGGTGCCTTCGTAGATGTTGAGAATGCGGGCGTCGCGGCGCGCCTTCTCCAGCAATTCGTCACGGGTCTGCCCCGCCGGTCCCCACAGCCCTTCGATGCGATCCAGCACATCGTGGAACATCTCGGAGCACGCGTATTTGGCGATGGCGCTTTCCATGCGCAGCGATTCGGTGTGGTGGTTGTCGAAGCGGCCGATCAGATGGAACACCAGCGATTCGGTGGCGAAGATGCGGGCGGAGCATTCCGCCAGCACCCGTTCCCGGTCCGGGTGGTCCGGCATGCGCTTCAGGGCTTCCACCAGCATGCGGCGGCCCATCACCACACTGGCCGTGGCCAAGCCGCAACGTCCCACGTTGAGGGTGTCCAGGGCATTGACCTGTCCATGCCCCTCGTAGCCGATCACCCCTTCGCGCGGCACCCGCGCCCGGTCGATGGCGATTTCGTTGGTGGGCGACCCCTGCTGGCCCATCTTGTCCTCGTCGCGGCCGATGATCAGCCCTTCCGCGTGGCGATCGACCATCAGGCCGGTAATGCCCTCGTCGGTCTTCACATACATGGACAGGTGGGTGCAGACGCGGCCGTTGGTGATCCACATCTTGGCGCCGGTGAGCTCATAAAACTCGTAGACGTTGCCTTCGCGCACCTGGGCGATGTCGTGAAACGGCAGGTCCTTGCCGCCGATCTTCACCGTGCGCACGCCCTGATCCGTCTGGTAGTCATAGGTGGCCGTGGACACCGGTGCCAGGGTGCCGTCCGCCAGCTTGTACAGCATGGAACGGTCCTTGAACTCGATGCGGTCCGCATCCAGCAGGAACCGCTCGTTGCCGTCGATCTCGAACCGGAAACGCCCGTCGGGCAACGGCTCCACCGTGGCCGATTTGAGGTGGCCGGTGGTGGTGACCCCGCCGGAGTCCGATCCCGCCGTGGGTTCGGTCAGGGCGAACGCCGCCACACCGCCGTGGCTCATGCCGCGCAGGAAAAACTGGTGGGCGCGCTCCCGGCGCGGCAGTTCGTCCAGCGCGTGACGCACGGTTTCCGGCAGTTTGGCCAGCAGCGGCTGCGCCTGGCGCAGGCCGTCGGCAAAGGCCGAAAAATCACGCCGTTGGCCCGCCAGGGCGGCGGTATAAAAGGCCTTCAGGAAATTCTGCGCCAGGTATTTGACCACCTTGGTCTTGCGCAGCCCGTCCACCTTGTCCAGCAGCTTCTTGAAATCCCGTTCCAGCTTCCCCGGGTCGGGCCGGTCGAGGTTCTTGACGATGGCGTCCAGCCCCTTCTGGATGTCCCCAAGCCGGGCCGGCTCGCTGGCGAAGGCGCTCAGTTCGCCGGATACCAGTGGCACCTCCTTGCCCAGGCCGATCAGCACCGGGGTGATGCCGATGCTGGTGCTGGCCATGATCAACAGGGACAGGGAGGCGTCTCCGTGGCGCATGGCCCCGGACACCAGCAGGTAGTAACCGATCTTGCGCCACCCCAAGCCGTCCAGTTCCTTGGGCACCACGGTGCAGAAGAAGCCGTGTTCCTTGAACCCTTCCAGCATGTCCGGCGGAATGCTGTGGATGCGCTCGATGTAGTGTTCGTAGAAGCCGTCCCCATCCGGTGCGGAGCCGCCCGGAATCCTGCCGCACCGCTCCAGGAACCAGTGGTAGCAGTGCTCCCACTTGTCGCGCAGTTCCAGGTCGTGAAGCTGGATTTCCGGGATGAAGCGCGGCTGGCCCACGTCCTTTCCAAGCAGGAAATCGCCGGAGGAATAAGGGTCGTCCCGTTCCACCAATTGTGCGTAAGAGATGGGAAGCGCAATCGGATCCCGGTCGGGGATTTCGGGAAAATGGGCGACGGTGGCCGGGGCGCCCGCGCCGGGCAGGGTGGTGGCCTGCCGGACCATCTGCTCCAGTTCCGCCAGCAGCACCCGCAGCAGGGCGGACTGATCTTCCACCGGCTGTCCGGCGGTCAGATCCCTGCCGGCCCCGGTCAGCATGTGGAACAGGGCGACGGCCAGCACGGTGGCCTCGCGGGCGATGCCATTGTCGGCCTCCAGCCGGTCCACCTGGGCGGCGGCACGCTGCCAGCGCTGCACTTCGTCGCTGAACGGTCCTTCGGCCAGCTGTGCAAAGGCACTGGCCGCTTCCGGGATGAGGCGGGCCGCCAGCGGAATGGAGCGGTCACCACGCCACTCCGAAGCCACGCGCGCTACCGCCCCGTGGCCGGGGGCCAGGAACGGAAACACCGAACTGTCGCGGTAAAACCGGGCCAGCAGGTCGTCCTCCGAGTAGCCGGTGCCGCCAAAGGTCTGCCCGGCGTCGTAGGACATGCGGCCGTTTTTGGGGCAGAAGGCCAGGGCCGCCACGGCGGCGGCCAGATCCGGCTGGCCGCTGGTATGCTCCACCACGGCGGCGGTCAGGCCGCGCCAGGCCAGGGTGCGCGCCACCAGCGCCTTGACGGCGCCGAACTTGGCCACGCCGTCGTGCCCCTGGGTGTCTTTCATCTGACCCGGGAACTGGATGCGGCCCAGGCCCTGCTCCAGGGAACGCCGCGCCAGATAGTCGCCCGCGCCCAGGGCAATGGTTCCGTAGCCGTAGGCAAGGAAGGTGCGCAGCCCGGCGTGGGTCGATCTGGATTTCGCCGCGGGCACGGTCACGTCCACCTGGATGGTCTCGAAGCCCGCCGGGTGCAGGCCGCCCGCCGCCACCTTGCGGCGGGACAGTCCCGGATCGTCGCCGGAAACCGTGTGGGCGTGCCCGTCCCGGGTGATGATCAGATCACCGCCCAAGGCGGCGGGAACCAGAACCAGGGTGCCGCTCAGACGAGTGTTGCCGCCATCCGGGGAGGCGCTCAGGCCGGAGCCGTCCATCAGCACCGCGTTGGCATTGCCGGTGGCGCTGCGCGCGGCGATGCGCGCCAGCCCCAGGGTCGCCACCCCCGCGTGGATGGAACTCCACGCACGCAAGTGGGCCAGGGTGTCCGCCGGCAGCGGCTGCTCCGCCGTCGGGGTGGTCAGATCGTTAAAGTGGTCCGCCAGTTCACGGGCGGCAGCCCCTTCCAGACCGTACCGCTCCCACTCCTTGATACGGGTGTCCGGGAACCGCTGGCGCAGGGCGGATTCCACCGCTCCCGGGGCGAACGGGTCGGCCATCGGGGTGAGGTTCACCGGGCCCCCGGGGGGATCGATGCCGAGCACGGAAAACAACTCCGCCACGGCGGTTTCGCGCACCCTCCGGGCGGAAGCAACCGCTTCGAACAGATCGCCGTTGCGCAGGTGCCCGGACAGGCTTTCGCCCTCGTCGGCCAGCGCCTGGGCCAGATCGGTGAACGGGGAGTGGGCCAGTCCGGCCCGCATGGGAAGCAGCAGGATTTCCGAGCCGGTCAACTCCGTTTCCAGGGCCCGCAGGCGGTGTACCGAGGCGTCTCCGGTGCGGCGCGGCCATTCCAGACGGGTGGCGTCGGCCACCCGTGGAACGTTGGCGGCGGCAATTTCAAACTGGGTCAGGGCCGCGTGGGCGCTCTGGGCCAGGCGCGCCACCTCCTTGAGCGGCTCTGCGTGGATGCCGCCCCGGGCCTGTTCCGGAAGCGCGGCGGTGGTTTCCGTGTGCGGCGCATGGGTGGTGGACTCGGCGTGCGGCATGATCAGGTCCAGGGCCGGGGTGTCCGGGCGGTAGATCAGCCGGTGGTCGGTATGGCGGCCCCAGCGCACGCCGGCTCCGGCCGACTGCCAGCACGACTCGCACTTGATGCAGTTTTCCCAGTTGACGGTGGCCTCCCCGTGTCCGGCCAGGGACGGCTCAAAGGCATATACCCCGGCGGGGCAGACGGACCAGTAGGGGGCGTCCGCCAACTGGCCGTGTTCCGGCAGGGTATCGGGCCACAGCACGCGGATGTGGGCTGCGGAACCCTCCTGATAGGTGTTGGTGGCCAGCCGTCCGGCCATGGTCAGGTCCGCCGGGGCGGCGGTCAACTCCCGCTGATCCTTGATGCGGGCACTGTCGGCGGTGACCCGTTCGGCCAGCATTTTGGCGGCGGACACCTTGAATACGTAATAGCGCAGCAGATCGATCACGGCGCTTCCCAGGGCGCATGCCCCGGACACCGCTC
Organism: Nitrospirota bacterium; assembly: GCA_029881725.1. Lineage (GTDB taxonomy): Bacteria > Nitrospirota > JACRHL01 > JACRHL01 > JACRHL01 > JAOUMB01. The sequence goes on along the minus strand of JAOUMB010000002.1, from coordinate 93,737 downwards.
CGGCCAGCAGGCCGATCAGCATGTCACTCAGGCGCAGGCCGGACACCACGTGCCCCACCGCTTCGCCCAGGCGTTTTTCGATGGGGGTGGTGTCGTTGCGGTACACGGCCGCCAGGGCCCGCGACAGGGAGGGGGTCATGCGCGAAACCATGCCCCGCACGCCGATCGGAAGATCGCTGATTTCCTTGCGCTCGCCCGCGGAGCGCATCTCCAGGCGGAAGCCCTTCGGAGGCCGCGCTCCGGGGCCGAACGAGTTGCTCACCCAACCGCCCACGGTTTTGAAGGTGAGCGCCTTGGAAACGGATTTGTCCAGCCGCAGGGAGGCTGCCATTTTCAGGGTGTCGCCAAGCAGCCGCGCGGCGGTTTTCGGCGCGTAGTAGCCGCGCATAAAGCGGCCCACCAGCCACCACCGCTTCCATTGCGGTTCGCGGGCGGTCATGTAGCGTACCTTGCCGCAGGCCAGATCCACGGAACTGCCGAACAGGTTGCGGCTCGACTCCATGAAGTGCGGCCATTCGGACAGGGAATCGGCGTCTTTCTAGTAGCGGGACTGGCGCAGGCGGTCCAGATACAGGGCGGTCAGGTTGGCCGCCGAGGGGGGCTTTCCGGTGCGCGCCATGTCGCGGAACGCCTGGGCGAAATAGAGGCCGGTGGCGGAAGCGGGGCCGGTAAAGTTGGGGCACGGGATGTCGATGCCCAGGCCACAGGCGGAGCCGCCCACAGCCAGGCCGTCCTCCACCAGAATCGGCGCCTGGGTCAGGCCGCCGGTGCGGATCAGTTTGGTGCCGAAGGCGGATACCTCCGCCCCCTCCACGTATTCGGCGATGCCCGGCAGGGTACGCACCCAGGCCAGCAGGTCCTCGTGGTTGCCCTTGAAGTTCTTCGCCAGGTTGGACAGGGGCACCACATAGCCCAGCGACAGGGAGTCCCGGTTGGTATACAGGAAGGCGCCCATGTTCAGGTGCAGGCTGCGCCCCGCCAGGGACGGATTGCGCACCATCAGTTCCCAGGCCGCGCCTTCGCCGGGGGCCAGCCCGAACCGGCGGTCGATCTCGGAGGCCGGGAGGTTCAGAACCACCTTCACGCCCTGCATGAAGTCCGGGCTCTGCACCCGCTCCAGCCCCTCGTAGCGCACCAGATGGGACGCGTCGCCTTCCGCCAGAAAGACCACGTCGGCGTAAGCGGGCCCCCGCTCCGTATGGACCCCCGCCACGCGCCCGCCGCGGCGGATCAGCGAGGTGACCGTGGTGCCCGGCATGACCGTGGCCCCCAATTGGCGGGCCCGTTCCGCCCACCAGGGATCGAAGGCCGGACGCAGCACCGTGTAGCAGTGCTGGAAGGTGGACGCGTCCTGGTGGGACATGCCCACCATGGTGTCGCCATCGGTGGCCCCGATGCCCCGCCGTACCACCGCCCGTTCAAACGGCGCGCCGTCCATCGCCTCCGGCCCGAAGGCGTCGGGATGTACGAGGTTTTCGGCAAAATAGACGCAGCCCGACCAGTTTTCGGCCCCGGCGTACGCCCCGGCTTCCAGCAGCAGCACCGAGGCTCCGGTACGTGCGACTCCGGCGGCGGCCGTGACCCCTGCGGGACCTGCGCCAACAACAATAACGTCAAAATGAACCCGTTCCATAACGCTCCTTCATCGGCCGTTTGGCCGGACGGGTCAATGGCAATGACACGTTTTCCGGGACGCAACGATCCGTGTCGCGTCCGTTTCCGGGCGGTCATGCAGACTTCAGAACATTGTAGCGGAACTTGAGAAAAAACGCGGAATTCCGCGCAGGGCCGCGCGGAGCGGGGCGCAATCAGCCGTCGTTGAGGGCCAGGTTGTCCCGATGCACCACTTCGTCATAGGCCTTGTAGCCCAGAATCGCTTCGATGCGGGACGAGTGCTGGCCCCGGATGCGGTTGATGTCGTCGGCCCCGTAATTGGTCAGTCCGCGCCCGATCTCGGTGCCGTCCGGTCCGCACAGGGTCACTCCGGCACCCATCTCGAAATGGCCGGTCACCTGGGTAATGCCGGAGGCCAGCAAACTCTTCTTGCCGCTGCGAAGGGCCTCAGCGGCCCCGGCGTCCAGATGAATGGCCCCGTCCACCCGTGCCACATGCATCAGCCAGTGCTTTTTGCGCGCGGTGGGGGAGGCGTGGGCGGTGAACAGGGTGCCCACCGCCTCGCCGGCCAGGGCACGGGTGATGGTGCCGGGCTGGGTGCCGTTCACCAGCAGGGTGGGGATGCCCGTATCGGACAGGCGCGCCGCAGCGTTCAGCTTGGTGACCATGCCGCCGGTTCCCTCCCGGCTGCCGGCCCCGCCCGCCATGGCGCGGATGGAATCGGTGACCGATTCCACCGTGGGGATGCACTGTGCATCCGCATGCTTGCGCGGGTCGGCGGTGAACAGGCCGTCCACGTCGGACAGGATCATCAGCAGGTCCGCGTCCACCAGGGTGGCGACCAGACCGGATAGGGTGTCATTGTCGCCGAACTTGATCTCCTCCACCACCACCGAGTCGTTTTCGTTCACGATCGGCACGATGCCCAGCGACAGCAGTGTGCCCAGTGTGTTGCGGGCGTTCAGGAAGCGGCGCCGGTTGGCCACGTCGTCCTGGGTCAGCAGCACCTGGGCCACGCGGATGCCGCGGGCCTGAAAGTGTTTTTCGTATTTCCAGATCAGGCGGCTCTGGCCCGCGGCGGCGGCGGCCTGACGGATGGGGATGCCGTTCAGGTCGGGCACGCCCAGCACCGACGCCCCGGCGGCCACGGCCCCGGAGGAGACCACCACCACCTCACGCCCGGCGTTTACCAGTTCGGCGATTTGTCCGGCCAGCGACTGGATGCGCTCCGGGATCAGGCCGTGCTTGCGCGTGGAAATCACCCCGCTGCCGACCTTGACCACGATGCGGCGAGCCGAGTCGGCGAGGCGCATGCGATTGATGTCGCTCATTCGTCGTCCCACACCGAGTGCGTGGAGGTTTCGGTTTCCGGTACGGGGGCTTCTTCTTCCTGCTCCCGCAGCGCGAATACTGTATCACCCAGATGGCGCACCAGATCGTCGATTCCGTCACCGGTCACCGCCGAGATGATGAAAAACGGCACGCCCTTCTCCTTCGCCCAATCCTGGATTTCAGCCAGGGCCGCCCCTTCCGCCGCGTCGGCCTTGGTGGCCGCCACGCAATACGGGCGCTCGGCCAGGTGGGCGTCGTAGGCGGAAAGCTCCTGGCGCAGGGTGTCCAGCGCCTGGGCCGGGGAGGGGTCGGCCATGCCGGTGGCATCCGCCATCATCAGCAGGTAGCGGGTGCGTTCGATATGGCGCAAAAACCGCGTTCCCAGCCCTTTGCCGTCGTGGGCTCCCTCAATCAGTCCGGGGATGTCGGCCACCACAAAGGTGCGGTACTCGTCCCCGGAAACCACACCCAGATTGGGGGTGAGGGTGGTGAACGGGTAGTCGGCCACCTTGGGTCGGGCCCGGGAAATGCGGCCGATCAGAGTCGATTTGCCCGCATTCGGAAATCCGACCAGTCCCACGTCCGCCAGCAGTTTCAGTTCCAGGGTGACCCACAGGGATTCGCCGGGCAGACCCGGCTGGGCATAACGGGGTGTCTGCCGGGTGGAGGTGGCGAAGTGCTGGTTGCCCAAGCCGCCCATGCCGCCACGGGCAATCACAAAACGCTGGCCGGGGGTAACCAGGTCGGCCAGGATCTCGCCGTTTTCGTCGTCCTTGACCACGGTGCCGGGAGGGACGGGGACCAGCAGGGTTTCACCGTCGCGGCCGGTTTTTCGCGCACCGCTGCCGCCCTGTCCGTTGGGGGCCTCGTAGCGTTTCCGGTAGCGTTGTTCCGCCAGGGTGGACAGGCCGTTATCCACCACGAATACCACATCGCCCCCCTTGCCGCCGTCGCCGCCGTCGGGGCCGCCCTGGGGGATGTATTTCTCACGGCGGAAACTGACACACCCCTTGCCGCCGTCGCCGGAGCGGACAAACAGCCGCGTCTGATCGATGAACATGGACATTGGGAAGGTGCCTTGGGTGGGGGTGGTGCCGCAGCTGGAATAAAAAAAGGGGTGCGACCGGACCGGCCGCACCCCTTTTTTTCAAAAGCTGGAAGCGGAGTTCCGGTGTGTCAGGCCTGCTCGACCGGAACGATGCTCACCTGCCGCTTGCCGTACCGGTTGCGGCCGAACTCGACCACGCCGGTGACCTTGGCAAACAGGGTGTCATCGCCGCCACGGCCCACGTTCAGTCCCGGATGGAACTGGGTGCCGCGCTGGCGCACGATGATGCTTCCGCCGCTGATCAACTGGCCGCCGTAACGCTTGACGCCCAACCGTTTGGAGTGGCTGTCGCGCCCGTTCTTGGAGGAGCCGCCTGCCTTTTTGTGTGCCATTTTCCGTGTCCTTCCGCGCTAGGCCTTGATTTCGTCAATGCGCACGTGGGTGAGCGCCTGGCGGTGGCCCTGCTTGCGGCGATACTTCTTGCGCCGCTTCTTCTTAAAGATATAGATCTTCGGACCGCGACCCTGATCCATCACCGTGGCCGAAATCGATGCGCCGGCAACCACCGGTTTGCCGATCTCGGTCTTCTTGTCGGTGGAGACCATCAACACACGGTCGAAGGAAATCTTGTCACCCGGCTCGCCGGAGAGTTTTTCGAGCGCAAGCAGATCTCCGGGGGAGACGCGGTGCTGCTTGCTGCCACTTTCAAAAATCGCAAACATGGTTCGGGATATCCCTCTTCAAACCACAACAGAAACGGGGAAACCGGCCACTGGTCCGGCAAGAATCCGCAAAGCCGATATTTATAGAACGAAACGACCCTCCAAGTCAATCCTTTCCGGCGCTTTTTTGCAACGGGGGGCGTGTCCGGGCACGGTGGGATTCCCCGGTTTTGAGCCCCAAAACGCGTTGACCCTCATTGGTCGGATGTGCTACTGTCCCGGCTTCTTTCAGGTTTCAGCCAGCGGCCGCCCCGTCGGGCGTCCACTCTAGTAGAGCCGTCTTTTTCGAGAGTTGAGGGTGAGTAGCACCATAGCTAAACGGTATGCGGCCGCGCTGTACGAGGTAGTGGCCAACCCCAAGGCCGCGAAGGCGTTGCGGGGCGAGTTGCAGCAGATGGCGGAAGCCCTCGAGGTGTCCGAGCTGCGCAGCCTGTTGGATAACCCCCGGGTTACCGACGATCAGAAGCTGTCGGTTCTGTACGCCGTGGCGGATCGGGCCGGGCTGGCCGAGGCCGGTCGCAATCTGCTCAAGGTGCTGGTGGCCAACGGTCGTGCCACCCTGCTGGGCCGGGTCGCCACTGCCTTTGGCGAGATGGTGGACGCGTCCGAAGGGCGCCTGTCGGTGACCGTCACCGCCGCCATTGAGCTACCCAAGGCGGCGGCCACCAAAGTGGATACGCGCATCAAGGAAATTCTCGGCGCGGACGCCGACATCGAGCACCGGGTGGACGCGAGCGTCCTCGGCGGTCTTGTTGTCCAGGTGGGTTCGCGTCTGTTTGATCACAGCATTCGTCACCAGCTGGCGCAGTTGCGCCAGGCACTGTAGGAGTTTGTCGCCCGATGACCATCAAGGCATCCGAAATCACCGAGCTGATCAAGAAGCAGATCGAAGGGTTTGAGTCGGTCTCTGAAATCGCCGAGACCGGCACCGTGCTGGCTGCCGCCGACGGCATCGCCCGCGTGCATGGCCTCGAAAACGCCATGGCCGGCGAGCTGCTGGATTTCCCCGGCGGCGTGCAGGGCATGGTGCTGAACCTGGAAGAAGGCCAGGTGGGCGCGGTGCTGCTGGGCGCCTTTGCGCACATCAAGCAGGGTGACGTGGTCAAGCGCACCGGCAAGATCGTGCAGGTGCCGGTTGGCCCGGCTCTGCTGGGGCGTGTGGTCAACGGCATTGGTGAGCCCATCGACGGCAAGGGCGAGATCAAGTCCGAGCACACCGCCCGCGTGGAGGTGGTGGCCCCGGGTATCGTCTACCGCAAGAGCGTGCACGAGCCGCTGCAGACCGGTATCAAGGCCATCGACGCCCTGGTGCCCATTGGCCGTGGCCAGCGTGAGTTGATCATTGGCGACCGTCAGACCGGCAAGACCGCCGTGGCGATCGACGCGATCATCAACCAGAAGGGCCAGGACATGAAGTGCGTCTACGTGGCGATCGGGCAGAAACGCTCGACCGTCGCGCAGGTGGTCAAGGTGCTGGAAGACGCGGGTGCCATGGAGTACACCACCGTGGTCGCCGCCACCGCATCCGACCCGGCCGCGCTTCAGTTCATTTCCGCCTACACCGGCTGTGCCATCGGTGAATATTTCCGCGACAACGCCCAGCACGCGCTGGTGGTGTACGACGATCTGTCCAAGCAGGCGGTGGCCTACCGGCAGATGTCGCTGCTGCTGCGCCGTCCGCCGGGCCGCGAGGCGTACCCGGGCGACGTGTTCTATCTGCACTCCCGCCTGCTGGAGCGTGCCTCCAAACTGTCCGACGACAAGGGCGCGGGTTCCCTGACCGCGTTGCCGATCATCGAAACCCAGGCGGGTGACGTGTCCGCCTACATTCCGACCAACGTGATTTCCATCACCGACGGCCAGATCTTCCTGGGTTCGGACCTGTTCTACTCCGGCGTCCGCCCGGCCATCAACGTGGGTCTGTCCGTGTCGCGGGTGGGTGGCGCGGCGCAGATCAAGGCCATGAAGCAGGTGTCCGGTACCCTGCGCCTGGATCTGGCCCAGTACCGAGAGATGGCCGCCTTCGCCCAGTTCGGTTCCGACCTGGACAAGGCGACCCAGAACATGCTGGCCCGCGGTGAGCGCATGGTGGAGCTGCTCAAGCAGGACCAGTACCGGCCGCTGCCGGTGGAACTGCAGGTGATCTCCATCTTCGCCGGTGGTAACGGGTACGTGGACGACCTGCCGGTGGACAAGGTGCGGCCGTTCGAGGAGTTCCTGCACAAATACATCGACGCCAACCACGCGGACCTGCGTGCGAAGCTGGTGGCGGTGGGCCAGGTGAACGACGAGATCAAGGGCGCCCTCAAGCCGGCGATCGAGGCCGCCAAGGCCGCGTTCCTGGCGGAACAGGGTTAAGGGAACCGTACGGGAGACTGACCGTTGGCGAGCCTGCAGAGCATCAAACGGCGGATCGGGTCCGTCAAGAATACCCAGAAGGTCACCAAGGCCATGAAAATGGTCTCGGCCTCCAAGCTGCGCCGTGCGCAGGAGGCGGCCGAGGCGGCACGGCCCTATGCCACGCGCATGAACACCATGTTTCAGGGGCTGGGGCTGGACCCGGAGCAAGCCACCCATCCGCTGCTGCTGGCGCGTCCGGTAAAGACCGCGGCGGTCCTGCTGGTCACCCCGGATCGGGGCCTGTGTGGCGGTCTGAACGCCAACCTGTGCAAAATGGCCTACAAGCAGGTACGGGATTCGGCCGCCGAGGGGTATGAGGTGTCCATTGTGGCCGTGGGCCGCAAGGGGCGCGACTTCTTCCGCCGCCGGGGCATCGAGATCGACCACACCTGGACCGGCCTGCTGGGCAACGTGGAGTATGTGTCCGCGGCGGAAGTGGGCCGTTACGCCGTGGAAAAATTTGCCGCAGGCGGGTTCGACCGGGTCTACCTGGTGTATTCCCAGTTCAAGAGTGTCATTTCGCAGCAGGCCACCTGCCAGCAGTTGCTGCCGATTCCGGTGGAGGCGAAGGCCGGCTCCGAGCAGACCTTCACCTATGAGCCGGATGAGGAGGAAGTGCTGGGGGCGCTGCTTCCCAAGTACATTGAGGTCCAGCTGTTCCAGGCCATGATGGAGTCCGCCGCCAGTGAACACGGGGCGCGCATGACTGCCATGGATGCGGCCAGCCGCAATGCGGGCGAGGTAATCAGCAAGCTGACCCTGCTGTACAACAAAACCCGTCAGGAAGCGGTGACCAAGGAGCTGCTGGATATCATCGGCGGCGTCGAGGCGCTCAAGAACGGCTAGAGTTTTCCCCGCGCGGCGTGCGGCCGACGGGACGTTTCATAATGGATTGCGTGTCAGGTAAATCGGGAGGAGACAGGTGAAAGGCAAAATTGTCCAGGTAATCGGTCCGGTGGTGGACGTGAGGTTCCCGGAGGGGCACCTGCCCCCCATCAACAACGCGTTGGTGGTTGACGCCCCCGAGGACAAGAAGGCCGGTCGCCCGGCCATCCATCTGGTGCTGGAAACCGCCGCCCACCTGGGTGAAAACCAGGTGCGCGCCGTGGCCATGACCGCCACCGACGGCCTCACCCGCGGCCTGGATGTGGAAGATACCGGCGCTCCGATCACCGTGCCGGTGGGCGAGAAGGTGCTGGGCCGCATTCTCAACGTGACCGGCGACCCCATCGACGAGATGGGTCCGGTGGGCGAGAGCGTGCGCTGGCCGATTCACCGCGAGGCGCCGCAGTTCGTCGATCAGGAGACCACGCCGTCCATTCTGGAAACCGGCATCAAGGTCATCGACCTGCTGGAGCCGTATGCCCGTGGCGGCAAGACCGGCCTGTTCGGCGGCGCCGGCGTGGGCAAGACCGTGATCATCATGGAGCTGATCAACAACATCGCCAAGCAGCACGGTGGCTACTCCGTGTTCTGCGGCGTGGGTGAGCGCACCCGTGAGGGCAACGATCTCTGGAACGAGATGAAGGAATCCGGCGTGATCGACAAGGCCGCCCTCATCTACGGTCAGATGAACGAGCCGCCCGGTGCCCGTCAGCGCGTGGCCCTGTCGGGCCTGACCTGCGCGGAGTACTTCCGTGACGAGGAAAAGCGTGACGTGCTGCTGTTCGTGGACAACATCTTCCGTTTCTCGCAGGCCGGTTCCGAGGTGTCCGCGCTGCTCGGTCGTATGCCGAGCGCGGTGGGCTACCAGCCGACCCTGGCCACCGAGATGGCCGACCTGCAGGAGCGGGTGACCACCACCCGCGACGGCTCCATCACCAGTGTGCAGGCCGTGTACGTGCCGGCGGACGACCTTACCGATCCGGCGCCGGCCAACACCTTTGCCCACCTGGACGCCACCACGGTGCTCAACCGTTCGCTGGCCGAGCTGGGCATCTACCCGGCGGTGGATCCGCTGGACTCCACCAGCCGCATGCTGGACCCGCAGATCGTCGGCGAGGAGCACTACAATGTGGCCCGCAACGTCCAGCGGACCCTGCAGCGCTACAAGGATCTCCAGGACATCATCGCGATTCTCGGTATGGACGAGCTGTCCGAAGAGGACAAGCTGACCGTGGCCCGGGCGCGCAAGATTCAGCGGTTCCTGTCCCAGCCGTTCCACGTGGCCGAGGTGTTCACTGGCGCCCCGGGCAAGTACGTGAAGCTCGAGGACACCGTGCGCGGCTTCAAGGAACTGCTGGAAGGCAAGTACGACGATCTGCCGGAGCAGGCTTTCTACATGGTGGGCGGTATCGATGAAGCCATCGAGAAGGCTGCCAAGCTGAAGGCGGCGGCGTAACATGGGCGACAAGGTGCGCCTGGAAGTGGTTACCCCGGCACGGGCGATGTTGTCGGTGGAAACCGATGAAGTGGTCGGGGTGCCGGGTCGTGATGGCATGGTGGGCGTGCTGCCCGGCCATACGCCGTTCATGGCCACGTTGGCCCCCGGCATCGTCTCCTGGCTCACGGCTCCGGACAAGGAGTCGGGTCTGGTGGTGGCGGGTGGCTTCGTTGTGGTGCAGGACGACGTGGTCACGGTGCTGGCCGAACAGGCCGAGCTGCCCGGCGAAGTGAATGTGGACGCGGCCAAGCGGGACATCACCGAGGCACCGGGACGCATTGCGGCCACCACCGGTGACGAGCAGGATGCCGCGCGGGACGTTCTCGCCCTGGCCGAAGCCCGGGTGGAGGCCGCCGCCCAGTGGGGTGGATAGCTCCCGGCGCCTTGCGGTCGCCATAGCGTCCAACCAACCTTGTTGGGCGACCCTTTTGGGGCGGTTAGATCCAGCGTTGCTGGGCTAACCGCCCTTTTTTTGTCCGGGTTACGAACGTTGGGGGGCTGAGGGGGGAGCGCGCCGTTCAAGCCTCGGTGCTTTCCGGTCAACCCGCGTGGGTGTGCATGAGCTCCATTTGGGGTAACCTGAACATGTCGCCAATCAACCATCCGGGCATGGAGGAGCACATGGCCAGGGTTCGCCAGTTGATCGTCGTTGCGTTCCTGGGGCTGGAGCTGGTCAGCGGATGTGCCGATGAATCCAGCCGGGAAGCGTTGATCGAGGCGGCGGCCATCGCCATCGACAATACTGACTACGCCACCGCCGTTACCATTCTGGAAGGCCTGTGCCCGGACGTGACGCGCTGCAGTGACAACGTGCTGGCGCTGTTGGCACAGGCACGCATGGGGCTGGCCGGAGTGGACCTGGTTAATCTGATTACCGTGCTGGAGAGTGTGCCGGTAGGAGGCTCCAATCTGGGCTTCACCACCCTGGATGCCATGTTCGGGCCACCACCCGATGGTGGTGTGACCGATGACGACGTGACGCGGCTGGAAGGTGCAATCCTCGCGCTGAAGAACGTAAATGCCCCCACTGCTGCCGATTATCTGGATATGGCCCTTTCCGCCGGGGCGCATCTGGTGGCCTCGGTGATGCGGGCGGCCGATTCGAACAACGATGGAATCTGGGACGCGCTGGGCATCACCGAACTGAACGCGCTTGCAGGCGTTGTGGAGGCCGACCTGGTGTTGTTGGAAACCAGTATGGCCGCAGTGGAGGCATCGCTGGGGGGAGGTACCACGTTGACCGATTCAATCGGCCGGTTGCGCGCCGACATCAATGGCGGCACAGGGGTAGTCACCGGGGTGGATCTTGGCGCCTACATTGTCACCCTCTAGGGAAAGGCAAGGAGAGGTAACCATGTGCAGGATTTATCGTGCCGCCCTGTTGGCCGCTCTAGCCCTGACGATGGAGGCGGTTCCGGCCTTAGCCACTCCGTTTCCAGACTTCTACCAGAGTCCCCGCGCCGTAGGCATGGGTGGGGCCTACGCGGCCGTGGCCGACGATGCCGGTGCATTGATTTACAACCCGGCGGGCCTCACCGAAGTGGATGGTTTCAATGCGGACATGGTCAATCTGGAGGGGGAGGTGTCCAGGAACGCCCCTGCCCTGGTGGACGATCTGCAAACTGCGGCGGGCGGTACCGAAACCGCAGCCGCCGACCTGATTCGTGCCCATATCGGGGAGCATATCCGTATGCGTGGGACTACCTTTCCGGTGGTGGTCACCCCCCGTTTCGGGGTGGGACTGATCTACCAGGGGACCCTGGATGCGGACCTGCGCAACCCTGTGAGCCCGTATGTAGCCGTGGATGCCCGGGTGGAATCCGGGATTCTGGGTGCAATGGCCATCAAGCGTGGTACCACCAGCATCGGGGTGGGCGGAAAACTCGTCCGGCGTGAGGGGGTGGCGCGCGACTATACGGCGCTGGACATTGTGAGCACCCAATTCGACCCCGTGGGCGACGTGGGCAACCCGGAAACCGATTTCGCCTTTGATGTGGGACTGACCCTGCGCCCGGACCTGCCCTTTGGTCCCCGGTTTGCGATTGTGGCCAAAAACCTGACCGATCTGGACTTCGGGCCACTGGGGACGGTGCCGTATCAGTTCAATCTGGGGATAGCCATTCAGCCCATGCTGGGCCCGTTTGCCGTCACGTTTTCCGGTGACCTGAATGACGTTACCGGCAACCTGGGCACTGACAGGGATTGGAAAAAACGCACCAACCTGGGCAGCGAGGTGCGGCTAAGGAAATTCCTGGCCGTGCGGGCCGGATACCACCAGGGATACGCCGCTGCCGGAGCTACCCTGGATCTGTGGGTGGTACGGCTCGACCTGGCGGTTTACACGGAGGAACTGGGCGCCTATGGCGGCCAGCGCGGTGATCGGCGTTACCTGGCGAAACTTAATTTCTTCTGAGGCGCCCGGTCTGGCGTTACGCGGAACGCAAAAAGTCCCGGCACGGGCACCCGTGCCGGGACTTTTTGTTTGCGCCCCTTGTTCCGTCAGTTGCGGCTGATGGACACACCTCCGGCGCCGTTGGTGCCGTCCAACAGCTCGGTGGGGTCGACGGTATCGCCGTCGCCCACCTGGCTGTCATAGACGTCCGTGGTGGTTCCATCGCCGTTGTCCCGCCAGATCCTGAAGCGGATCGCGTCGAGGGTCGACTTGGCGTTTGGCTGGTCCGCGTCGATCATGGACACCATGAAGTTCAGCGGCTGGAGTGGGTCGGTTTCCATGTACCCGCTTCCGGTAAAGCGGCTTTCCGCATTGGCCAGCACCACCCAGGTGACATCCAGGTTCATGTGGAAGTCGATCCCCAGGGCGGTGTGATGGAAGTCACCCATCATGGTGGAACTGGTTTGTCCCAGCGGGTAGACGCTGGCGAAGCCGAACTCGGCGGTGCCGTCCACATCGTTGTACCAGCCGCCCGCCGTGATGTGGCCCTGGGTGGCGTCGTACACGGTGATGAAGTGGTGCTCCGTGAACACCGTGCCGCCGTCCTTGTCGGTCACGTCCACCTTCACCACGTAGCCGCCGTTGGCGGTATAGGTGTGGCTGGCCGTGTGGCTGCCAAGCGTCAGCCCCTGACCCGCGTCCCACGTGCCGTTCACGCCGGTGAACACGTCGGGCACCGAGGCCGGGTCGTCCACATCCCAGTTGTACGACACCGTAAAGAGGGTGTCGTCCGGGCTCACGTCGCTGAAGGCCACGCTCAGGCTCACTGCGCTGGCCAGCGGTTGCGGGCTGATTGGCGCGGTGACCGCGGTGATCACCGGGGCCACGTTGGTCACCGTGACGGTGGCCGACCCGGCGGCTTCCACCACCCCGTCCGACACCTTCACCGGAACGGTGTAGGTGCCGCTGTCGGTGTAGGCGCAGGTGAACTCGCCTGTGCCATTGCTCAGCTCGTACACCCCGTCGTTGGCGCAATCGGCCAGATAGGTGAGCACGTCGCCGTCGATGTCCGAACCGGTCACGGTGACGGTGCTGGTGCCCGGCTCCGCCACGGTGGTGGCGGTGGCGGTGCCGAACACCGGCGCGTCGTTGACCGGGTTCACGGTCACCGTCACGGTTCCGGTGGCGGTAGCGTTGGACACGCCGGAGCCGTCGTCCACCGTGTAGGTGAACGTGGTGGGGCCGTTGTAGTTGGCCACGCTCGGAGTAAAGGTCACGTCACCGTTTGCGGTAAAGGTCACCGTACCCTGGGTGCCGGCGGTGTTCACTGCGGTCAGGGTGAGGGTGTCGCCGTCGATGTCGGTGTCGTTGGCCAGCACGTTGATGGTTACCGCCAGGCCGTCCTCGTCGGTGGTCATGGCGTCCGGACCCGGAACCGGCGCGTCGTTGGCGGGCAACACCTCGAGGGTGATGGTCACCCAGATGATGTTGCCGGTGCTGTCCATCATCTCGCAGGTGAAGCTGTCCACACCGTTGAAGTCCGGCCCCGGCACGTAGTTGAAGTTGCCGGTGAAGTTGCCGCCGCCGTCCAGCATCGGCGTCACCGTGCCACCGCTGGTGGGGTTGGTGAAGTTGCCGGTAAAGGTGACGGTATCGCCCACGTCCGGATCGGTCACGTAGTTATATACGTAGATCGTGGTGCCGGCCACGTGGTCCTCGTGGCAGATGTCCGGGGTGATGGGCTGGCTCTGGCGCGGGGCGTCGGCCACCGGGGTGACATCAAAGCTGATCACCGCGATGTAGGTGGCGCCCTGGGTGTCGACCACTTCTGCCTCGAAGCTGTCAGGGCCCGCATAATCGGTGCCCGGCAGGTATTCCACGTTGGCGTTGTTGAGGGCGTCCACGGTGGCGCTGCCACCCCAGCCGGGAGGGGTGACGATACGCGAAACGTTGAGAGGCTCTCCATCTGGATCGATTACATGATCGTTGATGTCGATGACGATCATGCCGTCTTCAGGCAGGACGTGCACTGGCGGAGTGCTCTTTCCGCGCGGCGCGTCCTGCACCGGGTTCACCGTGATGGTGACGGTGCCGGTGGCCGAAAGACCGCGCCCGTCTGAAACGATGTAAGTGAAGGTGTCGGTGCCGTTCCAGTCGGCGTTCGGGGTATAGGTGACCGTCTGGTCCAGGTTCACAACCGTCTGTCCATTGTTGCCGTTGCTGGCCTGCAGGACGGTCAGGGTGTCGCCATTGGCGTCGGTGTCGTTGGTCAGCACGTTCACGGCCACCGCTACGTCCTCGTCCGTGGTGGCCGTGTCGTCGACCGCGACCGGCGCAGCGTTAACCCGCACGGTAACGGTTGCCGGTGCCGTTACGTACTGCCCGTCCGAAACCGTATAGGTAAAGGTGTCGGTGCGCGCGTCGCCCGGCGCCGGTGTATAGATGACCGATGCATCTCCGTCCAGGTGGCCGCTCAGGGAGCCGTACTGCGGGTTGCCCACGGTGTAGGTGATCGGATACCCGTCCGGGTCACAGCCGAGCAGCGTGATCGCGATCGGCGTGTCCACGGTAGTATCGGCGGTCACCGGTTCCGCACAAGGCGGGGTGTTGGCGTTGAATACCCGGGCGTTGGAGATGCCCTTCGTCTGCCAGAACAGGCTGATATCAGCCGCCAGCTCACCGGTGGACGGCACCTCGCTCACGTAGAAGGACTCACCGTTCTTCGAGTAGATCACGGTGCCCTCCACGCGTTCCACCCGCAGGGTGGCTCCGCTGCCGGTTCCGAAATCGCCCTTGTTGACGCCGTTTTCGTACACGGAGATCGTGGAGCCATTGGCCATCAGCCCGTAGTCGATGCTTCCAAGCGTCGCGTTGGAGGCCGCGGTGGCCGAGTTGGAAAGGCCGATTACCACGGCAACGGCGGTGTCGTGGGTGAACTCCACGCCGCCGTCGGCGGATAAGCGCTGCACCGAGACGGCACCGCTGTCCCAGCTGTCGGTTAGCGCGGTCTTGGTAAGGGCCCCCGCCGCTCCGGCAGTGGTTCCGACCAGATCCGTCCACACCACGTCGGCGCGCGGAACGGCCGCGTCGGTCACAAAGGTGACCACCGTGGTGGCCACGTTGCCCCAGCCGTCGTCGGAGGATATTTCCGCGTAGTACTGGGTATTGGCGGCCAGGTTGCCCAGGCGGAACGCATGGCTGCTGGCGGGAACCGGATTCGCCGGCGCCGCATTGGGGTAGCTTCCCAGGGTCGTGCCGTAGCGCACGGAACCGACGTTCAGTTCCGGCTGACTCGACGGATCCAGCGAGTCCCACGAGATCGTCGCGCCGTCCTCTGTGATCAAACCCGCACCAGGGTTTGGAATGGTGCTCGGGGTCTGTTCATGCGGGCTGGCGAAAACACGCGCGTTGGTCAGATAGGCGCCCTCCCAGTAAAGGCTGACGTCGGCCACCAGATCGCCCATGGAAGGTAGCGTGCTCCAGAATACGGGTATGCCATCCTTGAGATAGAACACCACGTCGTCCTTGCGTTCGACGGAAATCGTGGTTCCGAGGGCGGAGGAGCCAAAGGTTCCGACCACGACGCCCTTTTCATACACGGAAAGAGAAGAGCCGTTCTGCATCATCCCGTAGGCGATGCTGTTCAAGGATCCATTCGTAGCGCCGCCAACCGGATCGGACAGGCCGATGAGGACCGCAACCGACTGATCGTAGGTAAATTCCACACCGCCGTCCGCGGGGATGATCTGGCTGGAGATGGCCCCGCCGTTCCAGGCGTTGGGGGATGTCTTGGTCAACGTTCCGCCGCCTCCCGGAGTAACGTTGGCCAGGGTGTCCCAGATCACGTCATGCCGTTGCGCCGCGGGCTGGTTGGCATTGTAGATTTTGACCCCCTGGATGGTGCTGCCCGTGTGGTACAGCGAGGTGTCCGCAAAGACGCTTCCCCCGGAGGGCACGGTGCTGGTGTAGAACGGCACCCCGTTCACAGAGTAGAAGATCGTGGCGCCCACGCGCTCAACACGCAGCACATCGCCGGTCTGGTACGCCCCGTAGGTACGGGTGTTTACACCTGATTCGAAAGCATACAGATTTCCGAAGTGGTTTGTGTACAGCGCGTAATTAAGGGATGTGTAGCTGTTGTCCACGTTGGTGTAGGAGAGCCCCACCATGCGCGCAGTATTGGTCTCCGACGCCACCCACTCCACTGCTCCGTCGCCCTGGAATGGCTGGTTCGCGCCGGTTGCACCTGCGTTCCATCCGGTGGAGGCGGTTTTGGACAGCGTATTGGCGCCGTCCACGGTCACGCCGACCTTGTTCGTCCACGCGATGTTCTGGGACGTCCATGGGGTCGCATCGGTGGTGAAGGTGACCACCGGTCCCAGGAACACGTTGCCCCAGCCGTCGGTGCTCTCCACCTGAGCGGTGTACTCGGTTCCCGGCAGCAGGGGCGCAATGGCAATGTGATGCCAGTCTGTCAACGCCGTGCTGGTTACGGAAGCCTGGTCGATCACGCCGCCGGCGCCAAACAGCACGCGGCTGGTGGCGCTGTCGCTGGTGTCCCAACGCAACACAGCGCTTTGCGGGCTGGCCGTGACCTGGGGGGTGAAAAAGACCATCGGGTCCGCCACGTTATCGGTGCTGAAAATGCGGATGTTGGTAATGGCGCTGTCTGTGTACCGGAGGGAGGAGTCCACCATCAGGCGGCCGGTGGAGGGGGTGGGGCTGGTCCCGACTGCCACGCCGTTTTGAAAATAGGTGACGGTGGTTCCGGTACGCTCGATCCGGAAGGTGTCGTTGATCGCCCAGGTGCCGCCCCCGACGCCGACGCCGTTTTCGTAAAGGCTAAACCCGTTGTTGATGCCCCAAAGGAATATCGCGTAGTCAATCGTGCCGGTGGTGCCATCCACGTCTTCCGTGCTGAGCCCGATGAAGCGGCCTCCGTAATTAGGAACTGTCAGTGGTGTATTCCACACCGCCGTCGCCGGAAAACGTGCGCGTGGATACCGCGCCGGAATCCCACTCGCCATTGACGCCGCCGGTTTTGGTGATTGTGTTGCCGGAAATCGTTACGCCGATCGGGTTCGTCCACACCACGTCATGCATCTGATACCCCTGTGCCAGAGCGATGTGCGGGAGTGACAGGCTCACGACAGTGAAAATGCAGAGCGCAAACTGGAAGAAGGTAAAACGACGCATGGCTTGCCCCAAATTACAAAAAAGCCCGTAAACCGTCCGCAGGCCACACGACCGCGCGGCGGAAACTTGAAAACCCGGTTGTGTTTTGGAAACGTCGTGTTTCCCCATCGCACCCCATCGGCGCGCCCGCCGGTCCATGGCGGGTTGCAAAACAACCCACTCCTGCATCTCCATGCTGGATCCACAGGGTAGTTGTTTAGCGCATAACTACCAATACACGAATGCGATTGCTAATTGCAAGCGGGAGAGGGCAAAAAACGCCGAAAAATTTCGCGGCCGGTTAAAGATCGGCGGGTTGCAAATGGCGTAGCCGGAGGGGTGAGGCGCTACCGGCTGCGGGCGCGGCGGATGGATACGGTCACGCCGCCGCCGATCTCCGGAACCGGGGGGGCCACCTTGGTGACCGCCAGATCCACCTCCATTACCGGCGCAAAACGCGTCAATACCACGTCGGCGATGTCCGCCGCCATGCGTTCCACCAGAAAACGCTCGGCCCCGGTGGCGGTTTCCACCACCGCTTTGGCCACGGCGGCGTAGTCCACTGCGTCCTCCAGTCGGTCGCTGGCGGCGGCGGTGGAGGTGTCCATCATCAGGGTCAGGTCGGCCCGGTAGCGCATGCCGCTCTCCCGTTCCTCGGAAAATACCCCGCATGGGGCGGTAAAGGCAATGTTGTGGATGGTCAGGCGGTCGGTTGGCATGGGCGGATCATAGCATGAGCCACGGAGGGCGCCGGAATACAAAAAGGCCCGCTTCGCTGGGCGAAGCGGGCCTTTCGGGTTCCCCCCCTCCCGTGCCCCGGCGTTCCGGGGTGCGGGCCGTATTAATCCAGGTCAGGCGCTGAAGGAGCTGCCGCAACCGCAGGTGGACTGGGCGTTCGGGTTGTTGATGGCAAAGCCCGCACCCTGCATGGTCTCCACGTAGTCGACCTGGGCGCCAGTCAGCATCGGCATGCTCATGGCGTCGACGATGAACTTCACGCCGGCGGCTTCGATCACTTGATCCATCTCGCCGATGTTGTTGTCGAAATTCATGCCGTACTGGTAGCCGTGGCAGCCGCCACCGGTGACCGAAAGGCGAATGCCGTGGTCCTGCTTGTTCTCGCTCTCCAGCAGCTCCTTGATCTTGGTGGAGGCGGCTTCGGTAACGTTGATCGTGGTGGTCTCGGTGGACATCGGGGTATGCTCCTTCCCTCGGTGGTTTCAGGCCGTTCCGCACACATCAGAAACTGTGCGGACTCGGACGAACATCAAAACGGTGTTGTGCAATCGTAACCCCTGCGCTGTAAACAGGCAAGGTTTGGGCTTTATGAGCCCCAGTTTTTCCGCGACTTGCTTACAAACGGCTCGGGGCGATTGGCGCGGTTGGCCATAATCACCGGATCCACCACCTCGCCGCATGTGAGGCAGCGCCAAGCGGTGATGCCCAGCACGCCACTGTCGTCCATCAGATCCGTGAAGGTGTCGGCAATCATTGTGTTGCTGCAGCGCGGGCAGTTCATGTTGAACCTCCTAAAAAACAGCGTCGGATATTCCGACCGCGTACAACAACGTACTTCACGTTCCGTGCCATCGCTCTGGCATGCCGGTAACTCGTTGAAATGACGGTGGAAAATCCTCCCGCCAACGCTTGGCCTGTTTCGCTGTGAAACAACTCGTGTTCCAAATTGAAACAATTAGAGCGTTTCATGTCGTGAAACGATAGCTACAACACGTTGTATTATAAAATTATATATTGGTCATTCCGTGGTTTCATGGGTGTTTCAGGTTGCATGTTTCATTTCGGAACGTTTTGCGTTTCAGTCGGCGGGCTTCTCCAACGCCATGTCCAGCACTTCAATCGTATGCAGGACCCGGGCGGGAACGCCCTCCCGGTTCAGGGTGTCCGTCATCTGCATCTGGCAGCCGGGGCAGCCGGTGGCCACGATCGGCGCTCCGGTGGCGGCCACCGCGCGGGCTTTTTCGGCCCCCACTTCCAGGGACAGGTCGTAGTGCAGGGCGGAGAACAGGCCCCCGAATCCGCAGCAGCGGTCGGCGCCGTCCATCTCCATGAGGCCGTCGCTGACCTGCCGCAGGATTTCGCGTGGTTCGCGGGTCACCCCCATGCCGCGCACCAGGTGGCATGGATCATGATAGGTGACCGGCTGTGTGATGCGTCCGGCGCGTTCCGCGAAGTCGGTATGGCGGTGAATAAACTCGCTCACATCCAGGACCTTCTCCGCCAGCGCCCGGGCAGGGGCGGCGCCTCGCATCAGGTCCGGGTAGGTTTCCCGCAGGGTGGTGCCGCAGGAGGCGCAGGCGGTGATGATCCAGTCTGCATCCAGCGAGCCATAGCGTTGGATCACCTCTTCGGCCACCTGCCTCGCCCCCGCCCGGTCGCCAATGGACAGCAGGGGAATGCCGCAGCACGGGGCCTGCTTCGGAATCACCACGGTCACTCCCAGCCGGGTCAATGCCCGCACGGTGGCGTGGCCGATGGCGGTCTGGGTGAAGTTGATGACGCAGCCGGGGAAGAACGCCACCCGGGCCACTGGCGACTGGCCGGGGGCGAGCACCGGCTCCACAACTTCCGCATAGTCGTCGGTCATGGGACGCACCACGATGTCCGGCAGTACGCGCTTGCGCCCGTTGCGGAAAAACGGCAGCAGGCGCGCCACCGGGCTGGTGTCGGCGATTCCCCGATAGATGCCGGTCAGCAGACGCCCGGCGGCCAGAACCCGATGAAACCGGTTGCCGGTCACGATCACCCGCGCCGCCTTGCGGATAACCCAACTGGTAAAGCCACCGGACCGTTGCGCCGCCAACTCCGCCTTGGCGGCGTAGAACACGTCGTCCAGGCGAATGTGGCGGGGGCAGGCCGGGACGCAGGCGCGGCAGTCGATGCACGAACTGATGGGCAGGGTGGCGCCCTCGGCGGCGGTCAGCGTGCCTTCCAGGAGTCCGACCGCGAGGGCCAGACGGCCGCGCGGCCCCATGGATTCCCGGTGTTCAATTCGATAGGTGGGGCAGGCGGGCATGCAGGCCGCGCACTTGATGCACGCAGCCATCTGCTCGCGCACATCGGCCAGCGGAATGGCGCTTTGCAACATGGACAGCCTCCGCTTGGGGGGGAGGGGGATTATCTGCGCCGGATCAGGTCGAGGAACTCGGAACGCGCCTTGGGGTCGTCCTTAAAGGTGCCGAGCATGGCACTGGTGACCGTGGTGCTGTTCTGCTTTTCCACGCCGCGCATCATCATGCACAGGTGATTGGCTTCGATCACCACCGCCACCCCGTGGGGGTTCACCGCCTCCTGTACGGCTTGCGCCACATCCTGGGTGAGGCGCTCCTGCACCTGCAGGCGGCGGGAGAACACGTCCACAATGCGCGGCAGCTTGGACAGTCCCACAACCTTCCGGTTGGGCAGATAGGCCACGTGGGCCTTGCCGTAGAACGGCAGCATGTGATGCTCACACAGGGAGAAAAAGTCGATGTCGCGCACCAGCACCAGTTCGGAGTATTCCACGTCGAACAGGGCGTCGTTGATCAGTTCGTTGATGTCCTCCTGATAGCCGGAGGTCAGAAACTGGAGCGACTTGGCCACCCGCATCGGGGTGCGCACCAGGCCGTCCCGGTTCGGGTCTTCCCCCAGCAGGTGCAGCATGCGGGTAACCAGTTCGGCGGTTTCCAGGGTGGCGGTGCTGTCGGTGGTATTTTCCAGAACGCTCATGGTGCTATCCATAGTATTCAAAATAATTGTCGCGGGTTTCCCCCAATCGGATCCGGTACAGGGTGCCGTCGCCGAGTTGCCGCTCCAGGGTTTGCCAGATGGTTCGTACGATATTCTCCGACGTGGTGACCTGGTCCGCAAATTCCGGAACCTCGCCGTTCAGGTTGCGGAAGTTGTAGCGGTCCACCACCGCCTTGCGGATGGTTTCGTCCAGCCCCCGATGGTCAGTGGCCAGCCCGGTTTGCGGGTCCACATCGCCGCCGACGGTTACCTCAAGGGTGTAGTTGTGGCCGTGCCCGTTGGGGTTGTTGCAATCCCTGAACAGGTCCCGGTTCTCCTGTTCGGAGAGGCTCGGTGCGTGCAGCCGGTGGGCGGCGGAGAATGTATATCTGCGGGTAATCAGCATGCTTGCTTTCACGCCCGGCGCCAGCGGAGAGCCGGGCCGGTGTGCCTCGTACCAGGTGTCTTCGTTCTCAAACAGGCGTACCCGCTCCAGGGTGCCGTCCGTCAAGCGGCCTTGCAGGTCCGCCCACATCTGTTGCACCACCCGCTCGGTGGTGGGTGCCTGGCGGGCGAAGGCCGGATGGTCGCCGTTCAGGTTGCGGTGGTCGTAATCGGCCAGTACGGCCCCCATGGCGGCCTTTACGTCCTTGATGTTGACCACCATGCCGGATTCCGGTCGAACCTCCCCCGCCACGGTTACCTCAATCAGGTAGTTGTGGCCGTGAGGGCGGCTTTCCAGTCCGTAAACCGCCTCGTTCTGCAGCGCATTCCAGTCGTCGCGCAGGCACTGGTGGGCTACCGCCACCTCGGCCCGCTTGGTCAGGTAGACGGCGCTCACGCAGCGTGGCCGCCGCGCTTGTCGATACCGAACTCCTTCATCCGGCGCCACAGGGTGGTGCGGCTCATGCCCAGACGCTCAGCGGCCATGCCCAGCTTCCAGGAGCACTGATCGAGCACCCCCACAATTGCCTCCCGCTCCACCTGCTTGAGCGGATTGTCGCCGGTGGGGCCGGAGGGCCGCACGGCAACGCCAATCAGGCCCCCGCCCGGCGGCTGTGACAACTGCGGAATGGTGTTGATTTGCACCAGTCCGCGCCGGGTTTGCACCACCTCGCTGGGCAGGGCGTGCAGGGTGAGTTGGCTTCCCCGGCACAGCACCATGGCGTGCTCCAGGATGTTTTCCAGTTCACGCACGTTGCCTGGATAGGGGTAATTCATCAGCACGTCCATGGCCTCGGGGCTTACCTCGCGCACGTCCTTGTCCATTTCCTGGTTGAAACCGGACAGGAAGTGGTTGATCAGCGCCGGGATGTCGTCGTGCCGTTCGCGCAGGGGCGGAAGGTGCAGCGGTACCACCCGCAGGCGGTAGTAAAGGTCCTCGCGGAATTTGCCTTCGCGGACCATTTGCTTCAGGTCGCGGTGGGTGGCGGCGATGACCCGCACGTCCACCCGCACCGTGTGGTTGCCACCCACCGGTTCGAAGGCTTCCTCCTGCAGTACACGCAGCAGCCGTACCTGGGTTGCGGGCGAGATATCGCCGATTTCGTCCAGGAAGATGGTGCCGCCGTCGGCCAGTTCAAAGCGGCCCTTCTTGTCGGCCACGGCGCCAGTAAAGGCCCCCTTCACGTGACCGAACAGTTCGCTTTCCAGCACCCCCTCGGCCAGGGCTGCGCAGTTGAACTTGACGAACGGCTTGCCGGAGCGCGCGCTGTGCTCGTGCAGGGCGTGGGCGATGAGTTCCTTGCCGGTGCCGGTTTCCCCCTCGATGAGCACGGTGGTCTTGGTGGCGGCGATGGATGGCAGGATGTCGTAAATCTGCTGCATCCGGTGGTTCTTGCCGATGATCCGCCCGAAGGAGTATTTGCCGTGCAACTCCTCGGTGAGCTTGATCTGTTCCGAGATGTCGCGGAACACCTCCACCTCGCCGATCACCTGCCCGTCCTCGTCGCGCAACAGGGTGGCGTTGACGGTGATCGGGACCTGCTGGCCGGTCTTGTTCACCAGATAGGTGTCGTAGGAGCGGATGTCCTGCCCGGTCTCCAGCGTTCTGTCCATCAGGCATTCGGAGCTGGAGCAGGCCGCGCAGCGGATCACCTGGCTGCACTCGGCCCCCAGGGCCTCGGTGCGGGAATAGCCGAGAATGCGCAGGGCGGCCTCGTTGATGTAGTGCACCCGGCGGTCCAGGCCAATGGTCACCACGCCGTCGTTGAGGGCGTTGAGGATGACCTCCGGGTCGATTTTTTCTTCGGTAAGCTGTCGCATGTCCACTCAATTTTTCAACTATGAAACATTTTAAGGGAGGCGCGCCGCTTGGGCAAACATTCTGTCCCGTTCCGGGAAAGATTGGGGGGAGCGATTACACCGGGTATGATGGTGGAGAGCCGTCGCATGGGGTTGGGAGAGAGCGTGCCAATCGGAAACCCGTTGTTCAGATGTCTGCGCATGACCTGCCTGCTGGCGGTGCTGGCCGGGTGTGCGTCCGGCCCGGTGTCGGATGAGCCAGCCGCGACCGACGCTGAACCGGGCAGCCCGCCCCCCTCCGGGCCGGTGTTGCGCGGCAAGGAGATTGGCAAGTCGTTCATGGCCAGCGCACTGGGTGGGTATCGGTTTTACACCGACGAGGACGTGGGTGCCACGGTGCGGGCCATCGGTCACGATATTGCCGTGGCCGCGGGGGTGGACCCGGACAGTTATCACTTCTTTGTGGTGGAAAACCCTCAGGCCAATGCCTTTGCCATCCCCGGCGGCTATATTTTCGTTTTTGACGGTCTGTTACGCCGGCTGGGGGATGAGGAGGAACTGGCCGGGGTGCTGGCCCACGAGGTGGCGCACGTTACCCACGGCCACTTTTTCAAGGACCAGAAAAAGGTCACCGCCGTCGATCTGATGGCGGCGGCGGCGATTCTTCTCGGGCGCTCGGAGTCCGTAGCGGCGGTGTCACTGGCGGGTGCGGCCTCCATGCAACTGGCCTACAGCCGCGATAACGAGCGCGAGGCCGACGTGGCGGGAATTTCCTACCTGTATGACGCCGACTATGCGCCGGGGGGGCTGGTGCGTTTCTTCGGTGTGTTGCGGCAGCAGGCCCACCTGGTGTTACCCAAAAACCAGTACACCTATCTATCCACCCACCCCGGTCTGGAGGAGCGTTACGATCGTGTGGAACGGATGATCGAGCGACGCGGGGAGGGGCCAGCCCCGCGGGATCCGGGGCGGTGGCAACGGTTGCAGGCGGGGCTGGCCGCGCGGGCGGTGGATGGGCGCGTGCCGGGTGAGGGGACCTTTGAAAAGGGCTACGCCGCGTTGCGCGCCGCGCGCCTGTCCCGTGCCCGGCCGCTCCTGGAGCAGGCAGTGCGGGAGTCCCCGGAGTCCGCGATGGCGTTGGCGGCGCTGGCGGAATGCCTGGTGCGTCAGGAGGATGCGGCTGCGGCCGGCATGTTGGAGCGGGCCCAGGCGGCCGACCCGCAAGGGGCCAGCGTGCACTTCTGGCAGGGGGAGTGGCACCGACGCAGGGGCGAGGCGGACTTGGCGCTGGCGGCTTATGAGCGGGCAATTGCGTTGGACGATGAGCTGTCCATGGCCCATTTTCGCCTTTCGCAGTTATTGGCGGAGGGGCCGCGTGCCCCCTGGGGCAGGTTCCACCTTGCGCGCTACCTGCGGCTGACCCTGAAGCCGGGGCAGGCGGTGCAGGTGCTGGGTGAAATCGATCCGGCGGGCGACGAAGTCTTGCAGCGCGGGATCAACCATCAGTTGCAGACCCTGGAAGAGGAGGGGGTGTAGTTCGCATTCCGGCTTGACCCGTGCGGACCGCCCTGTTACCATCCCCGGACTTTCCGGACCGGTATGCGAGCCGCTAGCTCAGTCGGTAGAGCAGCTGACTTTTAATCAGCGGGTCGCAGGTTCGATCCCTGCGCGGCTCACCATTTCGGCCGCGTCCCAGTGGCGCGCCCTGCGCGTCCCCATCGTCTAGCCTGGCCTAGGACACCGCCCTTTCACGGCGGTAACAGGGGTTCGAATCCCCTTGGGGACGCCAATTTTCAATAAGTTGCAGTGAGCCACCGCACCCGTCGTGGGGGGCGAGGCCGGGGCGTTCCCTGGTTCCCGTGCCAAATGGATATCTCACCCACACAGGCACCCCCCCCCGGCAACGGCTTCCGGGCCCGTCCGAATGTAGGGGTTGCCTCCTCGAGCATACAACGAAGTGCGTCAGATTAACGATGCCTTCGGTTTTGTCAGCACCCCCCCCCCCCGAATTTAGCTCCAGGACGTTGGGCACATGTCTTCGTCCGGGACAAGTGACGGCAGGTCAGGTGCTTGGCTCCGACTCCCTGTGTTCAGGGCCTCCGCCCGTCGTTTGTGGACTTTTGTGGTTACGCAATCTATGATCCTTGGCTGCGCTCATTGAGTGGGAATGCGCAGGCGGAGCGCTCCCGGTCCGGGTGCCCGCCTGAAGATTGAAACGCCCGGTGTCTGCCTGGCGATGGGAGTAAACGAAGCGGTGCTACTGATTCCGGGCGTTGACGAGGTCTCTGTGAAGGCCGTTGGTTCATTCTGATGACAGACAGCAATCCTCCTCAACCATCTGGCCCGACTCCCGGGCCGTCCTACGGGTATGGTCCCCAGCCGGACGAAATCGACCTGCTCGAATACCTGCACGTAATCTGGGACCGTCGGATCATGATTGCCGCGAGCGCCGTGCTTGTCGGTCTGCTGGCGGCGCTGTTGTCCCTGCTTATGCCGGATACATACACGGCGGAAACACTACTGGCGCCGGGTCAGGAGGAGGGTCGCCAAGGGGGGCTGGGGGCGGCGTTGGGGGGGCTGCTGCCGGTGGCCGGGCTGTTTCCGAGCGGAGACCAGACCACCCTGGAGTATCTGGCGGTACTCAACTCACGCGCCTTTCTCCGGCCGTTTATCGAGCGGCATCAGTTGATGCCGATCCTGTTCCCGGGCGAGTGGGACAAGGAGCGTGGAAACTGGATCAACCCGGAAAACACCCCAACATTCTGGGCCGCCTATTCCCGCTTCACAATGGGTGGCGTGCTGACCACCCGCGTGGACAAGAACTCGGGTCTGGTGACCGTGGCCGTGGAGTGGACCGATCCGGATCAGGCGGCTGATTGGGCCCGCTGGCTCGTGGCCGATCTGAACGCCTTTGTCCGTGAACAGGAGATGAAGCGGGTCACCGACAGCCTGGAATTTCTGAACGCGGAACTGGCTCGCACCCGCGAGATGGAAGTGCGTCAATCCCTGTTCGCGTTGATGGCCCGGGAGCACAACCGAAAGATGCTGGTGAACACCCGCAAGGACTTCGCCTTTCGGGTGCTGGACCCGGCCGAGGCCCCAAAGGGGCCGTCCGGACCCAGACGCGTCCTGATTGTCGTGGTTGCAGTGATTCTGGGCGGCGTCGCATCGGTATTCCTGGCCGTGTTTCAGGAGGGGCTGCGTCGGCGCCGTGCGGCACCCGTCGGCCCGCGTGCGACGCCGGTTTCCGGTTGACCCCGGACCCGCTGCCCCCTGCGGCTGATTCAATGACCAGCCACCTGAGCCGCCTTCTTGCCCGAGGCGCGTCCGGCACCCTGCTGGCCAAGGGCGCCACCGCCGGCCTGATGTTTGCGACGCAGCTGCTGGCGGCCCGGGTGCTTGGGTCCGAGGCGTTCGGTATCTATATCCTGGCGCTTGGTTGGTTGTCCATTCTGACCTTGGTGGCCACCATGGGAATGGATACCAACACCTTGCGCTACCTACCTGCCTACTGTTCCAGGCAGGACTGGCCCCACGCACGGGGGCTGCTGCAATGGACGTTCCGAAATGCATTCTGGCTGGGCCTGGCACTGACGGGGGCCGGTTCGCTTGCGGTATGGGCGTTGGGCGCGCGCATCGGCTCCGAAATGCTCCATGCCTTCTGGTGGGCGCTGGCGGCGATTCCGCTGGCGGCCTCGCTGAACGTTCGCCAGGCCACATTGCAGGCGCTGGGCCATGTGGTTGTGGGCGAGTTCTACGCGCGGGTGCTGCCCCCCCTGCTGTTTGCCACCGTAATGGCCGGATTGTATGTGGCGCACGTCGGGACGTTTAGTGCCCCAGCCGCCACCGCTACACATCTGGCCACGGTGGGTGTGGCGGCAGTGGCCGTTATCATTCTTCTGGCCCGTCGCCTGCCGATGGAAATGACCACCGTCTCCCCGGAGCGGGCCGATGGTGAATGGCTGCGCTCCACGCTGCCCCTGCTGCTTTTGTCGGGTATGGCGATTGTCATGGCCCGCATCGACACGCTGATGGTGGGCGCCATGATCGGGGCCGAGGAGGCGGGAATATACGCCGTGGCCGCACGGGTGACTGAGCTGATGTCATTCGGACTGATATCGGTCAATGCCGTGCTGGCGCCGATGATCTCCCGCCTTTATACCGAAAACCGGATGCGGGAGCTTCAGCACCTGGTGACCACCTCGGTCCGCTGGATCAGCGCCTTTTCTGTGGTGGTAGGCACCTGTATAATCGTTGCGGGGCACGTCATTCTAGGGTGGTTTGGCGATGCATTCGTCGCTGGAACGGTGGTATTGGCCATCCTGGTGGCGGGGCAGTTGTTCAATTCGTTCTGCGGGTCGGTGGGATATCTGATGGTGATGACGGGGGGGCAGGCAGCGGTGGCACGGGTAGTGGGGGTGGCCACCGTGTTGAATGTTGCAATGAACCTTGCGCTCATTCCGCCGTTTGGCATCGTTGGTGCCGCGGTGGCGACGGCTGCCGCGCTGGCGGGTTGGAACGTTGTTTTAGCCGTGCTGGTAAGAGGGCGGCTTGGGATTAATGCCACGGTAGCCACTTTTCGTTGAAAGGTAGACGACGATGAAGCCATCCGAAAATGTGGACCATAAAGTCGTCCGGGATTTTGGCAAGGAGTGGTCTACCTATGACCAGTCTGGCGTGTCCCAGGAAGAGCTCTCCACGATTCTGAATGAATACTTTGCAGTATTCCCGTGGGAACAATTGCCAAAAAACGCGAAGGGATTTGACCTGGGTTGCGGAAGCGGCCGATGGGCCAAGATGGTTGCTCCCCGGGTCGGAGAACTGCACTGCATTGATCCGAGCGAGGAGGCGTTGGATGTTGCCCGGCGCAACCTGGAGGCGCTTCCAAACTGTGTTTTTCATGCCAAGACCGTGGACGACATCCCCCTTGATGACCAGTCCATGGATTTTGGCTATTCCCTTGGGGTGTTGGACCATGTGCCGGACACCGCCGCCGGTATTCGCAAGTGTGTGGAAAAACTGAAGCCCGGCGCGCCCATGCTGGTTTACATTTATTATGCGTTGGAGTTTCGGCCCTGGTGGTTCCGCGCCATCTGGAAAATAACAAACGTGGTGCGTCGCATCGTCGCGGGGCTTCCACATCCAATCAAGCTTCCGATCACCCGCGCCATTGCGGCCACCATCTATTTTCCGCTGGCGCGTGCGGCTTTGTTGCTGGAACGCCTGGGGTTCAACGTGAACAACATCCCGCTTTCCGCGTATCGAAACAAGAGCTTTTATACGATGGCTACCGACGCACTCGATCGATTTGGAAGCCGGATTGAGCACCGGTACACAAAGGATCAGTTGCATAAAATGATGAGTGATGCGGGCCTTGTGAATATCCGGTTTCACAATGGCACGCCATACTGGTGTGCTGTGGGGTTCCGGGCTTCCCAGGGCCCGTCGGCCTGACGGGAAACGGAGCCAGCGGCGGGAGAGGGGATTGCTTTGACCGTGCGGGAGCCGGGGCGGTCGGGGGTTGATCCGACCAAAGAGAGCGCGCCAATGAAATTCCAAAAGCCGAACTTTTTTATAATCGGGGCCCAAAAGAGCGGTACCACATCGCTGGCCTACTACCTTTCCCAACACCCGAATGTTTGCATGTCGGTTCCAAAGGAGCCGAGGTACTTCTGTAGTGATTATGGTGACCGGTTTCGCATTGCGAAAACCGAGCGCCAGTATGAACGATGCTTTCAGCATCGAAGGCCGGAACACCTGGCCATTGGGGATGCGTCTCCCGTGTACCTAAACTCCAGGGACGCGGTTCGCAAAATCATTGACTACAATCCTGAAGCCAGATTCATCATTCTCCTTCGCAATCCCATTGAGATGGCTGCGGCATTGCATTCCGAGTCGCTGGCTTGCGGTGATGAGTCTGTGGCGTCCTTTAAAACTGCATGGCATATGCAGGATCTGCGCACGGCCGAATCGGAGCAATCGGGTGATCCATACTTGAAGGGACTGGTGTACGGAGAGGTCGCGGCGGTTGGAAGGCAGGTTCAACGCGTGTACCAGCAGGTCAGCCGCGATCGAGTTTGCATCGTCTGGTTCGATCGTTTTGCGGAGGACACCGAAGGGTCGGTGAAGGAAGTCCTGCAATTTCTGGATCTCAGCACTGATGTGGAGTTGGATTACACCATAAAAAATGAAAACAGGCAGGTGAAGTCCCGGATGGTGGCGTCTGCGTTTTCCGCTGTCTCGCAGGTTGTGAGGAAGGCGGGGTTTATGGGGGGGACCGGCTTGGGTACCGCTCTGTTGCACAGCCGACTCATGTCAAGAAAGCAGAAAAGAGAACCGCTTTCACCGCAACTTCGCAGCGAGCTCGCTGCCTATTTCACTACGGATATCGAGATATTGGAACAGCTGACCGGGAAGGATTTATCCCACTGGAAATCCCCCGCAACGGAATGCGCTGGCGTTATGCCCGGCACAACATGACGCTGTCCGGCGAAGCCACAACGCCACGGACGATAGCCATTCCGGCGTGTCCGGCGTGTGCGTCAGGTGGAAGCCCCATTTATCGCGGACTCACAGACAGGCTTTTCGGAGTGCATGGGTCCTGGGACCTGGCCCGGTGCGCCAACCACCGCTGCGGAATGCTGTGGCTTGACCCGAGGCCGTCCGCCGAGGCCCTTCCCGATATGTACGCGGGGTACCATACCCATGCTCCCCCGCAAAGCATGCCCGACACGCTGCCCCGGCGACTTTATAACCGCGCGGTTCGTGGACACCTGCAAAAACGATTCGGATACCATCGGTACCGTACAGGCTTCTTCGACCGGACACTGGCCATGCTTCTTCGGTTGCAACCCGGGAGACTCGCGCATGCGGACGCGAGGGTATACCACCTGCCGTGGACTGAAGGCGGTCATGTGCTTGAAGTGGGCTGCGGAGCGGGCGAAACGCTGGCGCGTTTGCAGGATTATGGGTGGCAAGCCGAGGGGCTCGACTTCGATCCGGGTGCGGTCGAACGTGCCCGTTCCCGGGGGCTCAAGGTCCACCAGGGTGATCTGGTTTCGCAAAAATTCCCGTCCGGGCATTTTGACGCCGTGGTGTTGAGTCACGTGATCGAGCATGTGCCCGATCCGGTTGAACTGCTTTCCGAATGCAAGCGGGTGCTGCATCCGGGCGGCCATCTTGTGATTTACACCCCCAATGCCGACTCGCTTGGACACCGCCTGTTCGGCAGGGATTGGCGAGGGCTGGAGCCGCCCCGTCACTTCCAGATATTCACGTTGAGATCCTTGCGGCATACGGCACAGGCCGCAGGCCTGTCCGTTCGCACCTGCAAGACCGTTCCCCGTGGGCAGGGAATCGTTCAGGAAAGCTTGCGCATGAAATTTCCTGGTTTCCCGGCGGGTAACGGGTTATCCGTGCTGGAGCGGATTCTTGGCGAGGCATTTGAGCTACTGGAATCGATTCTCCTGATAATCCAACCGAATGCCGGGGAGGAGGCGTTACTCATCGCCACCTCGGAACCCGATCGGCCGAAGCATCCCCTGGTATCGACATGAGGTTCGCGTTTATTGTCCTGCACTTCAGGGACTCGGCGATGAGCGAGCGGTGTGTCGCGAGCGTTACCAGGTGTGCGGATCCACAGGATACGGTCATCGTAGTGGATAATTCCCACGATTTTTCCCCTGTGACGGTAAAGCCTCTTGTGGTCCGGCCCCCTGATTTCAATCCCGGATTTGCAGCCGGTATGAACGCGGGAGCCAAAGAAGCTCAGAAGCGGGAATGCGACATCCTGGTATTTGTGAACAACGACACAATGCTGGAAGAAAATTTTCGCACGGAAGTAGCCAGCGCGTTCGTGGACAGTGGTGAGGGACTGGCGGCGGTGGGTCCGAAGGTTGTCTTTTCGGGTAACCCTGAAATCGTTCAAACCGCGGGAGGGTATATCAGCCCACGCCGCATGGGGTGTGTCCATACGGGGACCATGCAGCCCGCGACGTCGATCAGAGGGAGGTTCGAGACAACCTTTATCAGCGGGTGTGTGATCGCGGTTCGGTCAAGCGCCTTTACGCATATTGGAGGATGGTCGGAAGCGTATTTCTTTGGTGGGGAGGATATGGAGTTGTCGTTGCGATTGACCCGCAGCGGATACCGTCTGGCGATCTGTGCGGACACAACCGTATTTCATGATGCAAAGATGGAGGATGGGTCCGGGTCGAGTCACAGCTATCATGAGCCATTTTTCTTCGCAAATTTATGGCTGAACAGAATCCTGTTCGCGAGCCGGAATTTCACCCCGTTCGAAAATTTCA
Organism: Nitrospirota bacterium; assembly: GCA_029881725.1. GTDB lineage: Bacteria > Nitrospirota > JACRHL01 > JACRHL01 > JACRHL01 > JAOUMB01. Next base: position 62,392 of record JAOUMB010000002.1, on the reverse strand, counting down.
GATTTCGTGTGTTCCTGTTCATGTATTTCTTGGTCATGCTCCCCGTGAGGCTGCCACAAATTGGAGCTGAATCCGGATATTTCAAAAAACTGTCGGCCTGTACCCGAAGCGCGACGAGACTGCCGTTTATCAGAAAAATCAAGTCGGTGGACAGGGAGTTGGTTGAACGGCTGGCGAAGGAAATTTCCAGGTGACTTCCCGAATTTCAGAACGAACGGCGGGAACCAAGGGGGTCAACGCATCAGTGGCGTACACGGGTTGCTCCAGAATGCACCAGATACACGCATGCTGACCTCAGGGGACATTACAGGTTTCATCATTCTGGTGATGACCTATTTTGTCCCGTTGCTGTTCCACACGGTCCGGATGAGGCGGTCTACCGTGCTTGCGGTGTGGACAGTTGTTTCCGCGCACCACGTGGTGGCGATCTGGCTGGCATTTGTGGGCCAGATTCGCGGGATTACCGAACGCGATCCCAGCAGTTTTCATCTGTATGCGACGGAATGGCAGAAGGCGGGAAGCGTTGAGCTTGCCATCGGGGCCGAGGCCTACATACAGTTTTTAGGCGTCGTATACCGCATTTTCGGGTCATCCTGGTTGGTTGGGAATGAGCTTTCGGTGCTGGCGTTCACTTTTGCGACCTGTGTGCTGGTTGCGCTTTGTCATCTGGTGGACCATCGACAAAACATGTGGCTGATTGTTCTGCTTTTTGGTTGCTGGCCAACCGTTCTGCTGAACACTGCGATCACCATTCGGGAGGCGTACGAGTCCCTGTTTTTGTTGGTCTCGGTCTATTACGCCGTACAGTTCCACTTTACCGGGAAAGGAAAATACCTTCTCCTCTGTACGGTTTCCACGGCTCTTTTCGGATTCACCCATAAAGGGATGCTCATCTATTCCGTGCTGCTGCTTCCCATGCTTGCCTACTGGCCATTGACCGTGAGTTCGCAACGTCGGTATCGGCGCAATCGTTCCGTACATCTGAGTGTTCTATTGTTATGCCTGCTGTTGGCCACAAGCGCCCTGCCTGTTGTTGTTTCAAAATCGTCGGATATCAGTGGCATGTTTTTAGTGGCACGTCTTTCACAGGGGGATGTCACCCAGGTTGTCAGCGAATATCAAAACGACCTTGGGGGAGCGGGTGGGAGGTCAGATTATGGGCCGCTTCTGGACTCGTCGAATCCCGTTGTTTTTTTGGCAACGGCAGTCCAGTCCATGGTGTACTTCTGGGTAACGCCATTTCCCTGGTGGGTGCGCACAGCAAAGGACCTGTTCGGGTCAATGGAGGGTATGCTCCGGCTGCTTCTGATTGCCTGTGCGTTAATCACCCTGTATCGGGGAAACACGCGGGTCAGGCGGACTCAGTCGCTACTGGTCGCCATATTCGTTTCGATCTCTTTTGTGTGGGCGCTCGGAACTGCAAATTATGGCACTGCCATGAGGCACAACATACCTGGGTACGGTATTTTGCTGGTTGCGGCGTTGCCGGCATTCAGTTCTTTTCTGGCTCGGTTGGATGTGCTTAAACCGAGGGGGCTTCGATATCGATGAATTTCTTCCCGGTTACACTTACCGTGTGCGTGATTGGTCGCAACGAGTCCGCCAGTATTGACCGGCTGGTCAACTCCCTTGAACCATTGAGTGGATTGCCTTTTGGTGTCGAAACGATCTATGTCGATTCCGCATCCACGGACAACTCCGTATCTCTCGCCCGCGGGCTCTTCGATCGTGTGCTGGTGCTGGATGGTTCGAAAAATTTGTGTGCTTCCGCGGGGCGGTTCATCGGCACATTGGAAGGTTCTGGTTCCTGGGTTTTGTATCTTGATGCCGACATGACCCTGCACCCGGAGTTTTATGCAATTCTGGCCAGGCTCGAAAATCTTGTCGCGTCCCATGGCGGGTTTGTGGGAGGGCTTCGGGATGTCTATCCAGACGGAAAAGTCCGGGATCGATTGGTTGGAAGTGGTTTCCGCGAGAACAGAACGGTTCCCTATTTCGGGGGTGCGGTTTTGCTGCGGAAGGAGGCCGTCATGGTCGCCGGGAATTGGAACCCGTGCTTGTTTTCCCATGAAGAGATCGACCTTTACTCCCGTATGGTGGCAGCTGGTTATCCGGTGCGGTACACGGACACCCCGATGGTCGACCATTTTACCGAGCGCATTCCGGCGTGGAGGACCGTGACAGGAAACTTTGTTCCATCGGGCGTGTTGGGGAAGAAATTTTATGGATTCGGGCAATTGCTCGCATCCCGTTTCGGCTCAGGGAATCTGCTGTCACTGCTACGATACTACCCGTACCCCTTCCTCTTTTTTTTGGGTGTTTCCCTGGCCGCTTGCTTTGGTGGGCTGGGATTGTGGGGCGCGGCCCTTCTGGCGGCCATCGCAACCGTGGTGGTTGTTTCGATTGCAAAGGGGCCCCATTTTCTGGTGATGTACACGGGTGCGTTCATTCAGTTGCTGGCCGGGTGGCGTCGCTTCGACCCCACGTTCGTTCCGGTGGTGACGGCGCGATTCGAGCGTCCCCCGCATGCAATATCCAACGAGCTTGAAGTCGCCGAAAAATGAGCAGGGTGCTCCTTCTGGGATCCTCATCCGAGTCCCTGTCCGGGTTTCGTGGCCCGTTGATTCGCGAGTTGATCCATCGCGGGCATGAAGTGATTGCCTGCGCCCCGGATTTTTCTGCCGATGATGCACGGGCGTTGACGGAAAGCGGGGCTGTCTGCAGAGAAGTCCCGCTGTCCCGGACCGGGACCAACCCGATCCACGACCTTCGTTCCCTGATTGCATTGGTTATGCTTTTCCGGCAAGTCAAGCCGGACGTTTTCCTCGGGTACATGATCAAGCCGGTGATTTACGGCACCCTGGCGGCATGGCTGGCGCAGGTGCCGACGCGTTGCGCCATGATCGAGGGGCTTGGATATGCGTTTGTGGGCGAAGGCCGTACCGCCAGACGGGCGGGGCGCGTTGCGACCATTCTGTATCGGATGGCATTGCGGCGGGTGCACACGGTGTTTTTTCTGAATCCGGAAGATCAAAGCGCCTTTGTCGAACGGAAAATCCTGACCCAACCGGAAAAGGCCGTCCAGATCGGCGGGATCGGCGTCGACGTGACGCGGTTCACACCTGCGCCGCTGCCGGAAGGGGAGGTGGTATTTCTGCTCATTGCCCGCCTGCTCAAGTCCAAGGGGATCCGCGAGTATGCCGCTGCCGCCACCGATCTTCGCGCGCGTTATCCGCATGCCCGCTTTCTTCTGGTGGGATGGGACTACGGAGGCCCGGATGGTGTTTCCGAGGGAGAGGTCCGCAGTTGGGAGAATTCCGGGGCCATTGAATACCTGGGACGGATGCGGGATGTCCGTCCCGCCATTGAACGCGCGTCGGTCTATGTGTTGCCCTCGTACCGGGAGGGATTTCCGGTCACGGTTATGGAGGCCATGGCGATGGGGCGTCCGGTGGTGGCAACCGACGTCCCAGGTTGCCGGGACGCCGTCGAGGAAGGGGTTACCGGAGTCCTGGTTCCTCCGCGCGATGTGGCCGGATTGGTGAAAGGGATGGAGCGGTTCCTGATGGATCCGTCGCTGATTCCAAAAATGGGCAGGGAAAGTCGCCGGGTTGCCGAGGAGCGCTTCGATGTGCGCAAGGTGAACGCGTTGATTCTCAGGGAAATGGGCCTGTCCTGATCCGGGCATGGATGCGCACTGCCTTGCGTGGCGCCGGCTCCCACCTTCCGGCATATCCGATATAAAATCAAACCGGGCCTGTACTGGTATACTGAGGGGTAGCGAAGGCATGGCCATCGGCGCGCGGGTTTGGGCAAAGGGGGAGGCGGATGTCTTTCCAGTGGGTGGGTGGCGCGGTGCGCCGGGAATGCGGGGAGCTCCGTTCCGCCGGGTGGCGGTGCGTGCTGGCCGCGGCATTAATGCTGTTGGGGGTGGGGCACGCCCATGCGCAGTTTCCCGACGACCTGACCGACCTTTCTATTGAACAACTGATGGAAATCGAGGTGGTTTCGCCAATGAAAAAGGCGAGCCGCCTTGCCGATGTTCCCGCTGCGGTGTTCGTGATCACCCGTGACGATATCCGCCGTTCCGGCGCCTCCACGCTGCCGGACCTGCTGCGCATGGTGCCGGGCCTGCATGTGGCCCGGATCGCCCCCAATTCCTGGGTGGTCAGCGCCCGCGGCTTTTCCGACCGGTGGACCAACAAGCTGCTGGTGCTGATGGATGGCCGCCCCCTGTATACGCCGCTATTTTCCGGCGTATTCTGGGATGTGCAGGACACCCTTTTCGAGGACATCGAGCGCATCGAGATCATTCGTGGTCCTGGCGCCACCCTGTGGGGTGCCAACGCGGTCAACGGGGTGATCAACATCATCACCGCATCGGCCCACGACTCGCGCGGGCAGTACGTTTCCGCCAGTGGCGGGACCATCGACCGGGCCCGGCTGGCGGCGCGGCAGGGGGGAGCCGTTGGCCACGACGGCAGCTATCGCGCATACGCCACGCTGGACCTGCGGGACGGATACCGGAGCGAGGACGGTACCGGCTATGGGGACGAGCAGCAGGTCGTGCGCGGCGGGTTCCGGGTGGACCTGAAAACGGCTCCTGGTGACGCGCTCACCCTGCAGGGAGACGCCTACGACGGCTATTTTGGCGAGAAAGTGCAGGAATTGTTTCTGGTCCCGCCCTATTCGTCCACCCGCGTCGCGGACGACGAGGTGGACGGCTACAACCTGCAGGCCAGATGGGTGCGTACCTTTTCCAACACCTCCGATCTGGAACTGAAGTTCTACACCGACAGTGCCCGGCGCAACGGCGTGACCTTCTCCGGCACCATGCAAAACACCGCGCTGGAGGTGCGCCACCGCTTTTCGCCGGGCGCGCGCCACGACCTGGTGTGGGGCGCCGGGGCGACCCTGACCACCGACGACATCGACGATAACCTGCGCATCCGCTACACCGCCACCCACCGCACCGCCCCGTTGTACAACGTATTCGTGCAGGACGAAATCGCCCTGCCGCCGGACGGCCTGCGCCTGACCGCAGGGGTGAAGGTGGAGCACAACGACTATACCGGCGTGGAGGTGCAGCCCGGCGCGCGCCTGCTGTGGGCGCCCAACGGGAATCACTCCCTGTGGGCGTCGCTGGCCCGCGCCATCCGTCAGCCCTCGCGCTCCGATCACGACATGCGGCTCGCAATCAGCGTCATTCCCGGTGCGCCTCCCGGTGTGGTGACCCTCATGGGTGACGGCGGCATGGTGGCCGAGGAACTGGTGGCCTGGGAGGCGGGGTACCGGGCTCGAACCTCAGACGCGCTTACGGTGGATCTGGCCCTGTTCTTCAACGACTACAAAAACCTGCTCAGTTTCACCTCCGGCGCGCCATTTCCAGACACCTTTGGGGGGACTCCCTACCAGGTGTACCCGCAGTACTTCGACAACAACCTCACCGGCGAATCCTATGGCGCCGAACTGGCCGCCGATTGGCGGCCATCCCCCCGGATGCGGGTGCGCACCGCCTACTCCTGGCTGAAGCTCACCCTGCACAGCACGGTGGGCGACCCCGCCGCCGAGGCGGAGGAAACCGCCACCCCTGAACAGCAACTTTCGGTGCGCCTTGGCTTTGATCCATCGCGCACGGTCCGCACCGACCTGTGGTTGCGCTACGTGGGTGATCTGAGCGTGGAGACCGGCGGCAGTCCGGTGCCGGTGGACGCGTATCTCACCGCCGATCTGCGCCTGGCGTGGCACCCTGCAAAACACCTGGAGTTCGCGCTGGTGGGGCGGAATCTGGCGGATGGGCACGTGGAATTTCCATTTAATTCCGCCATCGCGCCGTTGGCGGCGGAACGGTCCCTTTCCGCAACCGTCACCGGTCGGTTTTGAGGGGCGGGGGGTTGCCGGAAACGAATTCACAAGTGACCGTGCTGGCGAGATCGGCGGCAGTGGTGGCCCTTGTCACGCTGCTGGGGGGGGCGTTCCCCCCGCTGGCGGCCTCCGCTTCGCCGGAACCGTCGCCGGTGGAGGAATACCGGCTCAAGGCGGCGCTGCTGTATCGCTTTGCCCAGTTCGTCCAGTGGCCCGCCGACCCGCGAAAACCGGCGGACCGGGTGGCCCTGTGCGTGCTCGGAAAAAACCCGTTCGGAGAGGCGCTGAACGTGCTGGACGGCCGGCAGGTGGCGGGTCGGCCCCTGCGGGTGCGGCAACTTGGGCGTGGCGACGGCCTGGACCCGTGTCACCTCCTGTTCGTCAGTGCTTCCGAGGAGGGGCGGCTGGAGTCGATTCTGCGCGCCAGTGAGCGGGCCGGGCTGCTGACCGTGGGTGACATGGAGCGGTTCGCCGAGCGGGGCGGGATGATCGGTCTGGTCACCGTGGAGCGCCGGATTCGCTTTGACATTCACCTGCATGCGGCGCGGGGCGCCGGTCTGGACATCAGTTCTCGCCTGCTGGCGCTGGCCCGGAAGGTGTACGGCCTGGCGGAGCGGGAGGTCAGGTGAGCCGGATGCGGATCTTTTCGACATCGTTGGCCGATCTGCCGTTGGCGCGCAAGCTGTCGGCCATCACCCTGTTTGCCTGCACCGTGGTGTTGCTGCTGGGCAGCCCGGTGTTTCTGCTGCACAACCTCTCCACCGTGCGTTACATCCTGGCCGACGACCTGTCCGCGCTGGCCGAAGTCACCGCCCTGGGAGTGGCTCCGGCGGTGGCCTTCCGCGACGCCCCGGCGGCCAACGAGACCCTGGCGGCGTTGCGGGCCGATCCGGGGGTGTTGACCGCGGTGGTGTTGCTGCACGAGCGGGCATTGTTCGCCCGCTATCCGTCCTCGGGCGCCGATGTCCCGCTTCCCCCCGGAATTCGGGACGGTGCGGACCGGGATTGCCATAAGGGGGTATACACCTTCCGGCCGCTGACCTATTCCCTGTGCCGCGATATCCTGCTGGATGGCGAGGTGCTGGGGGTGCTTTATCTCCAGTCCGACCTGTCCCCCCTGTGGGCCGAGGTGCGCCATCACCTGCTGATTACCGCGCTGGTGCTGGCCGGGTCGTTCGGATTTGCCTGGCTGTTGGCGCACTGGCTGGGGCAGATCATTGCGCGGCCGGTGCGGAACCTGGCCGCCACCGCCCGTCAGGTGACCGATCACGGCGACTATACCCTGCGCGCGGAACGGACGGGGAATGACGAGGTGGGCGCCCTCACCGACGGCTTCAACACCATGCTGGAGGCCATCGAGCGGCGGGACCGCGAGCTGGAGCGTCACCGGGACCGGCTGGAAGACCAGGTGGCCAGCCGCACCGCTGAACTGACGGCGACAATGTTGAAGCTGGAGGCCGCCCGCGACCAGGCCGACGCCGCCAACCGCGCCAAGAGCCAGTTCCTGTCGCGCATGAGCCATGAACTGCGCACCCCCATGAATGCCATCATCGGTTTTTCGCAGATGCTGCAACTGATCGAGAACGAACCGCTGACGCCCACCCAGGAGGAGTACGTTCGCCACATCATGCGGGGTGGCGATCACCTGATGGAATTGATCAACGAGGTGCTGGACCTGTCCCGGGTGGAAAGTGGCCGGGTGAACCTGTCGGTGGAAGCGGTGGATGCGGCGCCGGTGGTGGCCGACTGCCTGTCCATCGCCGGCGCCCTGGCCTCTCCACGGGAGGTTTCGCTGATCGACAACTCGGCCGCCGCCCGCCTGCCGCAACTGCAAGTGGACCGCACCCGCTTCCGTCAGGTGCTGCTCAACCTGCTGTCCAACGGCATCAAATACAACCGGCCGGGGGGGCGGGTCACCCTTTCCGCCGGGCTGGAACCGGACCGGCGCGCGGTGCGCTTTACGGTGGCCGATACCGGCTGCGGGATTCCCGCCGAGCGGCAGTCGGAGCTTTTCCAGCCGTTCAACCGGCTGGGGGCCGATGCCGGGGACGTGGAGGGTACCGGCATCGGGCTGGTTATCACCCGCAAGCTGGTGGAACTGATGGACGGCCGCATGGGGTTTTTCAGCACCGAGGGCGAAGGCAGCAGCTTCTGGTTCAGCCTTCCGGTGCATGACGACCTTCCTCGAAAAGACGTCCGGTCCGTGGTGTTCGATCTGGCACCGGACCCGGACGATCCCCAGCCACAGTCACAACCGGAAGCCAAACGGGAAGCGCCTGAAGTCCATGCCCGACTGGTGCTGTATATCGAGGACAACCCGGCCAACCTGCGGCTGATGGAGGAAATCCTCCGCAAGGAGGTGGATATCGAACTGATCTCCGCGCAAACGGCGGAACTGGGGTTGGTGATGGCTGAATCCCGGCATCCGGACCTGATCCTGATGGACATCAACCTGCCCGGCATCGACGGGTTTCAGGCCCTCAGGTTGCTGCGGGATGCCCCCGGCACCCGGAAGGTGCCGGTGATTGCGGTGAGCGCCGACAGCATGCCGCGGGAGGTCGAACGGGGCCTTCGGGAGGGGTTTGCCACCTACCTCACCAAACCGTTTCGGGTGCCGGAGCTGCTGGCGGCGATCCGCGCGGCGCTGGCCGGATAATGGCGGATCACCCCCCGCTCAACCGCTCAAACGCTCCGCACAGGCCGGTGACCGCCGCCGCCATGCGGGGGTAGTCCAGGCTGTTCGGGGTGTCGGCGGCGCTGTGATAGTGCGGGTTCCGGAAGTCCGCCGTATCGGTGATCATGACCGCCGGATAGCGGTTGAGCAGGAACGCGAAATGGTCGCTGCGCACCAGTGCCGGGGCCCACACCGGGGTGATGAGCACCTGACACGGCAGATCGGTGGAGGCCCGGAAACCGGCCGCCAGCCGCTTGATCCTCCCGGTGTTGACCAGTCCCCCGATGATCCCCAGAAAGTTACCCGTGTCCGGGTAGCAGGCCCCCAGCCCGGCAGGGTAGCGTTGGCTGCCGGGCTGGTCGGTGTAATAGCCCAGCATCTCCAGGGACGCCATCAGGCGGATTTTTTCCCCCCGCCGGCGGCACCCGGCGGCGTGGGCCATGGCCCCATGGGAGGGGCGCGTGAAGTGCGGCATCTCCTCGTTGGCCAGGGCCACGAAACGGACCGTGTCGCGGGGGGAGACCCCGGCAAAGTGGCGCGCCATTTCCAGCAGGGCCGCCACCGCGCTGGCGTTGTCGTCCGCGCCGGGGGTGCCGGGCACGGTGTCGTAGTGGGCGCCGATCAGCCAGATACCGGCGGGATCGGTGCCGGGCCGTTCCGCCACCAGGTTGTGGCACACGGCGTCCGGCATGTCCTTCGGGGCGGGCACCGGCTCGCGGGTCACCTCATAGCCGCCGGAGGCCAGTTCCGCGTCGATGTAATCCGCCGCCGCCCGGTAGGCCGCCGGGGCGAACAGGCCGCGCGGGCCGATTTCTCCCGCCAGCCGGTCCACGTGGCGGCGCAGTCGTTGTTCGAGGCTGTTCACGGCACCCATTATAGGCCCCGTGTGGCGGCGGCCGGAAAACCCCACCCGGTGCGGGGTTCCCCGTTCAATCTGCGGCAGCGTATCCCCTTCCGCCGGAATTCCGCTGGCGCATCCGGCACATCTGGCGCATGCGGTCTGCTCTGTGGATTTTTGGAACGCAAAACCAATGGGTTACCGCCTCATCCCCCCGCCGCAGCAGGTCCGCCCCGACGGCGTTGGCGGGGAGCAATCGTGCTACTCCGCTTCGCAAACGGCAACGCTAAACCGTGCGCAACGGTAACCAGCCGGGTATAACCCGTTGACAACGCGGTGGTTTTGGCCGTTTGTGGGCACGGCGGGTTTGTTTCGCAAAAAATCGGCGGAAAAAACATAACCGGCCGTTTTACCGGGAGAAAACGCGTTTGTGGTTGCGAAGTGAAACACGGTTGAAATTAACGGTTTTCACGTTCAGAACTGGCTGTTTTTGTGGAATAAAATCCGCATTGTGGTGGCGTTTAGCACCGTGGGTTTCGCATGTTCACGGTGAAGGTGGAACGGAATATCAAGGGGTTCTGAAGGCCGGTAGCACGATTGGGGTGGTTTATATGGGGAAAATTCGGAGGAAATTCAGAACATATTGAAAACTTTGAAAAAAATGGCCTTGTGGAGGCGCTGGCGTGCGAAGCGGAACGTGCAGAAGGGATTGAAAGTGTGTGGGTTTTTTTAAATATGGGTGCCGGTCACACGGTGGGGTCCGTTTGCGCCATGGGGGGTGCCGGGGGCCGGGAAGGGGGTGGCGGTTGAAAATCATTTGATTTAACGACCAATTAAATGAAATTGCGGTGGGGGTGCGGGGCGGGAATTCTGGCCCCCCCGCGGTGGGATCGGGACAGGGGAGGGATGATCCGTACTTTGTGTTTTCAACCGGTTGTGACGGGATCCAACGCTCCCCCCTCCGGGCGGAGAGGAGGCCGAACGATCCGGGCCGAATAACCGAGCCAGCAAATATCCCCGTGCGCATAGCACTCGTGGGCGAAGCACCGGATCGTTAACGGTTTAAATGGGGAAAAATAACCGTCTGATTACGGAATGGGCGGGGCGGGGAGAAGCGGCGGCCGCCGGGTTACGGCCCGGGGGGTGAAAAACAAGAGGGAGCAGCCGGTGCGGCTACCCCCTCTCCCCCCCCACGATGGAAATGAATGGTTGGGGTTACGCGGCCTTTTTCAACTGGGCGGGATGGGCCGGGACCGGGGTGACCGGGGTGTGGCGGGCCTGACGGGTGCCGAGGACGGCGAAAGTGACCGCGACAGCGGCGAACATGGCAATGATGAGGTAGGTGGTGAACATGGGTCTCTCTCCTTCAGAATGGGTTGGGAGTCCGAAGCACTCGGCCTCCGTGTCTTGAGTTGAAGGATACGGAGCCAGTCTGAAATGACGCTGAACGGGGAGGGGATTTTTGAGAGGGGAGTGGGCCTGTCGCTTCCGTGCGGATATCGTAGCGGGCCACGCCCACGAAGGTCCAGGGCGGAGCGGTCGTCGCCCCGCATGTCGCAGGGTGGACGCCCATTACTCCTCTATATGCCGGTACCCCCTTCGGATACCGCTGCGGGCCGGGCCCGCTATTTTTCGTGGCAGACCAGGCAGAGGTCGGGGGGCATGGCCCTCAAATACGGGGCGGCCTTGTTGCTGTGGGGGTTGTGGCAGCTTTCGCAGTGCACCTTGCCATCGCGGGTGCGCACGGCGTTGAAGGTGGCGCTGTCCACATCCACCAGCGTCTGGTAACTGGAGGTGGGGCCGTGGGGCAGGATCAGTTGCTCGCCCTTCATGTCGGGCACCGACCAGTACTGGAGGTGCTGGGGCAAGGGGGTGGGCACCACGAATTTGCCGCTCACCGCGCGCGGGTAGGGGATGCGGATGGGATGGTCCGGGGAGCGGCTGCCGCCGCGCTCGCGGGTGACCACCTCGTCGCGCTGCTGGTGCACCGCACCGGCCAGGCCGCCGTCGTGGCACTCCAGACAGGCGTCGCTGGTGTCGCTCCAGTCGTCGGCGGCGGCCTGGCCCACGGGGAACAGGCCGCTGTTCCAGCCGCCGCCCCACAGGGGGGAGGCCACCAGAAAATCGTCGGCGGCGGTGTCCGGCGGGTTCACGTGGCAGCCGAGGCAGATTTCGCCGCCGCCGCGCAGGGAAAAATCGTGGGTGGTGCCGCGCAACTCGTCGTAGTAGGGCGTTTGCGCCGCAGCGGGAAGGGCGGCCAGCGTCAGCAGCGCGGCCAGCAGGGTTGTGAGGCGTCCCATCGTCATTCCTCCGCTCCCACCTGGGCGAGAATGGTATCCAGCATCTCGCGGGCCAGGGTGTCGATGGTGGGTTGATCCGGTCCTTCCAGCATGACCCGCACCAGGGGTTCGGTTCCCGAATAGCGTACCAGCATGCGGCCGGAATCGCCCAGTTTTTCCTCAATTGCCCGCTGAACGCGCACCACCTCGGGGAGGGAGTCCAGATCGGGCTTGCTGGCCACGCGGCCGCCCAGCAACACCTGGGGCATGGGCTGCATGCAGGCGGCCAGTTCCGACAGGGGGCGGCCGCTGCGTTGCATGTAGTAGGCCACCTGCAGGGCGGTGATCAGGCCGTCGCCGGTGACGTTGTGGTCCAGGAAAATGATGTGGCCGGACTGCTCGCCGCCGAAGTTGAAGCCGCCCTCCAGCATGCGCTCCAGCACGTAGCGGTCGCCCACCTGGGTGCGCTCGGTGTGGATGCCTGCCTCCTTCATGGCCAGTTCCAGCCCCAGGTTGCTCATCACCGTGGTGACCAGGGTGTCCCTGGCCAGCAGGCCGTCCTGTTTGAGCTCGATGGCGCACAGACCCATGACCTGATCGCCGTCCACCATGTTGCCGTGTTCGTCGGCGAACAGCACCCGGTCCGCGTCGCCATCGTGGGCGATGCCCAGGTGGGCACCGTGCTCGCGCACCGCTTGCTGCATGGCCTGCGGATAGAGGGAGCCGCAGCCGGCGTTGATGTTGATACCGTCCGGCTTGACGCCAATGGGGATCACCTCGGCGCCCAGTTCCTGAAACACCACGGGGCTGACCCGGTAGGCGGCGCCGTGGGCGCAGTCCACCACCACCTTGAGACCCTCCAGGTCGAATCCCTTGGGCAGGCTGGCTTTGACGTATTCCACGTAGCGGCCCACCGTGTCCTCGACCTTGAAGGCCTTGCCGATGTCGGTGGCGGTGGGGCGGATGGCATCCAGGTCACCGGAGAAAATCAGGCGCTCGATCTCGCGTTCCATGTCGTCCGGCAGCTTCAGGCCGTCGCGGGAGAAGAACTTGATGCCGTTGTCTTCATAAGGGTTGTGGCTGGCGGAGATGACCACCCCGGCATCGGCGCGCATGCTTTTGGTGATGACGCTGATGGCGGGGGTGGGCATGGGGCCCACCAGCAGCACGTCCACCCCCATGGAGCAGATGCCGCTGGTAAGGGCGGTTTCCAGCATATAGCCGGACAGGCGGGTGTCCTTGCCGATGACGATGCGGTGGCGCCCCTTGCGGTTCTTGAACAGGTGCGCGATGGCGCGCCCCAGCTTGAGGGCCATTTCGCTGGTCATCGGGTCCACGTTGGCGGTACCGCGGATGCCGTCTGTGCCGAACAGTTTTCTCACACGCCGTCCAGTCTGGTGTCGGGGTTGCCGTCAGGGCGCCGCGGCCCCCGAGGGGGGCGTCGCGGGCGGGTTATCCACAAGTGTAATCGTAACATATACCGGTTGTTTGACCGCCATTTGCAGGTCGCGTCCCTGCAGGTCCAGGCGCACCTCGCGGCGCAGGGAGTGGGCCAGGCCGGTAATGTCCACCGGCTGGGTGGTCAGGTGCTTGAAACGCTTGAAGGCGGATTCGCCCCCGGTGAGCTGCACCTCGGCGGGATCCACGGTAACCCGCTGCACCTTGCGCGCGGCGTCGGGTTCGCCATTGATGACCGGCTCCACGGTAAACGGGCGGGTGACCCGCCGCTCGATCACCACCCGCACCTGGCGGGGCTCCACGTGGACCACCTCGGCGGTTCCGGCGCCGACCACGTCGTCCACGGAAATGGGCAGCCACTGTTCGCCGGGCACCGCCTCGGACAGGTCCAGGCGCATCTCCACATGGCGCGGCTGGATGCGCTCCAGATCGGCGGGCAGGGCCTGCACGCGCACCTCGGCGCTCTCGGCCCCGAGGTCGGTGAGCACCAGTTCGGCGGGCAGGTCGGTGGGCACCACGGGCACGGCGAAGTTGATCTGCACCTGGCCGCGGGCGTTCACGTACAGCCACAGGCTGAAGGCCATCAGCAGGGAAAGCAGCTTGAGGCCGGGATTGGCCCGCCAGCCGGTCTGCGGGGGTGGCGTCACGGCTGGTCCCTTTCCGGATACCATCCGCGCAGGCGCGGCACCCACAGCCCCGGCACCGGGCCCTCCCCCAGCAGGCGATTCAGTTCGTTGCGCAGGGAGGGGCCGTCCAGGGAGCGGATCAGGGTGCCACCGGAAGCCAGGGTGATGTTTCCGGTCTCCTCGGAGATCACCAGCGCCAGGGCGTCGGTTTCTTCGGTGAGGCCGATGGCGGCCCGGTGGCGGGTGCCCAGGGACGGGTCCTTCACGCGCAGGGCGATGGGCAGAAAGCAGCCGGCCGCCACCACCCGCCCGCCGTGCAGGATGGCGGCCCCGTCATGAATGGGGGAGGCGGGATTGAAAATGGCCAGCAGCACGTCCTTCGACACCAGGGCATCCATCCGGGTGCCCACTTCGACAATGTCCAGCAGCCGGGTTTCCCGTTCGATCACCAGAATGCCGCCGATTTTGTTGCTGGCCATGGCCACGGCGGCGCGCACCACCTCGTCCACCGTGTGGGCGTTTTCGCCGGGGCTGAGCAGGTGGGCAAACGGAATGCGCCCGAACTGGGCCAGTCCCCGGCGGATTTCCGGGGCGAACAGGATGATCAGCGCCAGTACGATCTGGCTCCAGAAGCTGGTCACCAGCCAGTCCAGGGTGTGCAGGCCGAACTGGTTGGCGGCCAACAGCACCCCGAGCAGCACGCCGATGCCGACCATCATGCGCAGTGCGCGGGTGCCCTTGATGATCAGCAGCAGGCGGTAGCAGATGAAGCTGACCAGCAGGATGTCCAGCAGATCCTGAGGGAAGCGGAAGTCGTACAGCAGTTCCAGCATCAGGCGCTCCGGATGGCGTCGGTCAGGCGCACCACCTGGGCCATTTCGGCCACCTGATGCACGCGGACGATGCGCGCGCCATGGGCCACCGCCCAGGTGACGGTGGCGGCGGTGCCCCATTCGCGCCGCGCCGGGTCGGGCTCCTCCAGCAGGGTGCCGATGAACGATTTGCGGCTGGTGCCCACCAGCAGGGGCACGCCCAGGCGGGTGAACTGGTTCAGCCCCTTGAGCAGCAGCAGGTTGTGGCGCACGGTTTTGCCGAAGCCGATTCCCGGGTCCACGCACAGGCGGTGGCGGCCGATTCCAGCGGCCACGGCGGCGTCCATGCGCGCCTCCAGCCAGGCGGAGACTTCCGCCACCACACTGCCGTAGACGGGAGCCTCCTGCATGGTTTGCGGGGTGCCCCGCATGTGCATCAGGGCCACCGGCACCCCCAGGTCGGCGCAGGTTTCCGCCATGCGCGGGTCGTGCCGCAGGGCGGATACGTCGTTTACGGCGCTGGCCCCCGCCTGCACGGCGGCGCGGGCCACGGCGGCCTTGCGGGTGTCGATGGTGATGGGGGTGTCGATGCCGGCGGCGCGCAGGGCGGTGATGACCGGCACCACCCGCTGGATTTCGTCCCCTTCCGGTACCTCCGGGGCGCCGGGGCGGGTGGATTCACCGCCGATGTCGAGCAGGTCGGCCCCCTGCGCCACCAGCCGGGCGGCGTGGGCCACGGCGGCGCCGGTGTCCACAAAGCGTCCCCCGTCGGAAAAGGAGTCGGGAGTGACGTTGAGCACCCCCATGACGGCGGTTCGCCCCGCGGGCAACAACCCTTCCCAGCCGCTGGCCGGCCGGGCCGGGGCGGGAGCCGCCACCGGAGGGGTGGGCGCCGGGGGGGGCGTCATGGGCGAATCAGACCGGGTACGGGGTGAGTTTGTGCTGTTCGAAGATTTCGTTCAGGTCCGCCGCGTCGATGGTTTCCCGTTCGATCAACGCCTCGGCGATGGCGGTCAGCACGTCCCGGTGGTCGGAGATGAGGGTTTTGGCGCGCTCGTAGTTTTCGGTCACCAGTTTTTTGACTTCGCTGTCGATGGCCACGGCGGTGGCCTCGCTGTAGTCCCGGTGCTGGGAGATTTCCCGTCCCAGGAAGATCTCCTCCTGGGCCTGACCGTAGGTGAGCGGTCCCATTTCCTCGCTCATGCCCCACAGGGTGACCATCTTGCGCGCCAGGTCGGTGGCCCGCTCGATGTCGTTGCCGGCGCCGGTGCTGATGCGGCCGATGAAGATTTCCTCGGCGATGCGGCCGCCCATGAGAATGGACAGGTTGTTGAGCAGGAAGTCCTTGTAGTAGGTGTAGCGGTCTTCCTTGGGCAATTGCATGGTGACGCCCAGGGCGCGGCCGCGGGGAATCACGGTCACCTTGTGCACCGGGTCGGTGCCCGGCAGCAGCATGGCCACCAGCGCGTGGCCCGCCTCGTGATAGGCGGTGTTGCGCTTTTCCTCCTCGTTGAGCACGGCGCTCTTGCGCTCGACGCCCATGATGATCTTGTCCTTGGCGTCCTCGAAGTCGATCATCTCCACCTGGTTCTTGCTGCGCCGGGCGGCCAGCAGGGCGGCCTCGTTGACCAGATTTTCCAGATCGGCTCCGGCAAAGCCGGGGGTGCCGCGGGCGATGACGTCCAGTTCCACCTCCGGGGCCAGCGGCACCTTCTTGACGTGCACCTTGAGCACCTCGACGCGCCCCTTGATGTCGGGACGGCCCACGTGCACCTGCCGGTCGAAACGGCCCGGGCGCAGCAGGGCCGGGTCGAGCACGTCCGGGCGGTTGGTGGCCGCCACCAGGATCACCCCCTCGGAGGTCTCGAAGCCGTCCATCTCCACCAGCAACTGGTTGAGGGTCTGCTCGCGTTCGTCGTGACCGCCGCCCAGGCCCGCGCCGCGCAGGCGGCCCACGGCGTCGATCTCGTCGATGAAGATGATGCACGGGGCATTCTTTCTGCCCTGCTCGAACAGGTCGCGCACGCGGCTGGCGCCCACGCCGACGAACATCTCCACAAAGTCGGAACCGGAAATGGACAGGAACGGCACCCCGGCTTCCCCGGCGATGGCCTTGGCCAGCAGGGTCTTGCCGGTGCCGGGGGGGCCCACCACCAGCACGCCCTTGGGGATGCGTCCGCCCAGTTTCTGGAACTTGGGGGGATCCTTCAGGAATTCGACGATCTCCTGCACCTCGACCTTGGCCTCATCGACCCCGGCCACATCGGCGAAGGTGACCTTCTTCTTGTCCTCGGACAGCACCTGGGCGCGGCTTTTTCCGAAGCTCATGGCGCGGTTGCTGCCACCCTGCATCTGGCGGATGAAGAACACCCACAGGGCGATGATCAGCAGCATCGGCCCCCAGGACAGCAGGAAGGTCACATACCAGGGGCTTTTTTCGGTCGGGCGCACGGTAATGCGGACTTCCTGGGCGCGCAGCTTTTCCAGCAGGCCCGGGTCGTCCGGGGCATAGGTGCGGAACTGGGCGCCGTCCTTGGTGGTGCCGGCGATGGTGCTTTCCTTGATGGTCACCTCGCTCACGTTGCCGCCTTCCAGGGCGGCCACGAAGTCGGAATAGACCATCTCCTGTTCCAGGGAGTTGGTGGGCACGTTGAACAGGTTGATCACCAAGATCATGAACAGGCCGATGACAATCCACAGAGCCAGATTCTTGTGCTTGGGATTCATTTGAGGTTCCTGGGCCATAACTCCCCGCTAGAAAGTAAGAAAACTGATCGTAACACACCCCTTGGGGGTGCTCAACCGGCGGGGCCGCGTCCCCCGTTGGTTTCGGCATTTTCCAGCGACGCAATGTAGGGCAGGTTGCGGTACCGCTCCGCGTGGTCGAGGCCGTAGCCGATCACGAACACGTTGGGCACGGTGAAGCCCACATAGTCCACCGGCACCTGAATGCGGCGGCGGCTGGGCTTGTCCAGCAGGGTGACGCAGCGCAGGGAGGCCGGGCCCTTGGCCAGCAGGATTTTTTGCAGGTAGCGCATGGTCACGCCGGAATCGACGATGTCCTCCACGATCAGCACGTGGCGCCCCTCCATGTCGCCGATGAACTCCGGTTCGGCGATCATCCGCACCTCGCCGCTGGACGAGGTGCGCCCGGCGTAGGATTTGACCTGGATGAAGTCGAGCACCACCGGCACCTGAATCTGGCGCACCAGATCCGAATAGAAGATGGACGCCCCTTTCAGCACACCGATGGCCAGGATTTCGCGCCCTTCATAGTCGCGCGAAATCTGCTGGGCCAGTTGCTTGACCCGGTCGCTCAGGGTTTTGGTATCGATCAGCGCCTTGCCGAATTTCCGTTCCGTCACCGGTTCCCTCACATCACAGCGGCGGCGGCGCGCACCCTGAGCGCCAGTGCCGGTTGTTCGCTTCCCACGCTAGTTTTTACCATAAAGCGGGCGTCCTGTCGCATCCCCACCACCCATAAAACCCCTTCCGGGGCCACCAGCAGGGGAATCTGTCCGCGTTCCCCGCGTGGAATCCGGGCGTCAATCAGGAAATCCTTCAGTTTTTTGGCGTGGCCGTGCATGCCGTCCGGATGGAAGAGATCCCCCGGACGCCGGGGCCGCACTGTCAATGGCCCGCTGAAGGTGGCCCGGTCGAACAGCGTCCAGCCCGGTTCGGGAGGGTCGGCCAGCCGGGCTTGCAGGACGACGCCGGCCCACGGCACCGGGGTATCGCCGGGGATGGCCAGGGCAATCTCGCTGGCGACGGGCCCGGCAGGCGTGCCGGTGGCCGCCGCGCTCAGGCGGATCTCCTCGTAGCCGGCGGTGGCGCGCACCCCATCCGACAGGTCCAGTTGCCGTCCCGCCCCCGCGTTCAGCAGGCCGATGACGGCGCCCACGTGACGATGGTGCACCACCGCCTGCCCCGCCTCCTGCAGGGCGCGGCGCACCAGCCGGCGCACCAGTGCCGGATGCAGGGCGGCCAGCCCGGCGCGATTCAGGCAGCGGGCCTCCCCGTCGGCACGCGCCACCTCATCCCATGCCCGTGCCGCCTGCCGGTGCAGAAAATCGTCGTCCTCGGCCAGCCCCCGGGCGGTGTGGGACACCGCCCCGGTGAGCGCCCGGTTGATGGCGGCCAGTTCCGGCACCACCCGGTGGCGGATGCGGTTGCGGGTGTAGCGCAGGTCCTGGTTGCTGGCATCCTCCACATGGGGCAGCTCGTGGGTGCGCAGGTAGGCGGCCAGGGCCGCGCGCGGCTCCCCGAGCAGAGGGCGCCACAGGGGGCCGGAGCGGGCGGCCATGCCGGACAGATGAGCCGGGTCGGCGCCGGTGGCCAGCCGCCACAGCACCGTCTCCACCTGGTCGTCCGCGTGGTGGCCGGTGGCGATGCACGCGGCGCCGGTGAGAGCGGCGGCCTCCCGCAGAAACGCATACCGCACCCGGCGCGCGCTCTCCTGGGGCGATTCACCGGCGGCCCGTTCCACCGGGCGGCACTCGGCGATCAGCGCCACCCCCAGCCCGTCGCACAGGGATTCGCAAAAGCGCTGATCCGCGTCCGCGGCGGCGCCGCGCAGGCCGTGGTTCAGATGGGCGGCGGTTACCCGCAGCCCGGCCGCCGGCGCCAGCAGGTGCAGCAGGTGCAGCAGCACCACCGAATCCATCCCGCCGGACAGGGCGGCCAGGATGCGCCCGTCGGGGGTGCGCCGGGCCTGCTCCAGCAGCGACCGGCGGAAGCGGTTTTCCAGCAGGTGCGGTTTCATGGCGCCTCCGGAGGGGATTCCGGAGCCTGCGGGGGGTGGCCCAGCAGGGTGCGGGCGGTGGCCAGGTCGCGGCCAATCTGCTCCTTCAGTTCCCCGGCGCTTTCGAAGATGCGCTCCTCCCGCACCCGGCCGGAAAAGTCGATGCGGATGCGGTGGCCGTACAGGTCGCGGAAGTCATCCAGCAGATGAACCTCGATCAGCCGTTCCGCCTCCAGAAAGGTGGGGCGGGTGCCCACATAGACAATGGCGTCGTGGTGGCTGGGGTCCGCCTCGGAACCCTCGATCACCGGCTCCCACACTGCCACCCGGGCGGCGTACACGCCGTTTTCCGGCACCAGTTCCTCGGGGATCTCCAGGTTGGCGGTGGGGTAGCCCAGTTCCCGGCCCCGGCCCCGGCCCGCAACCACCTTGCCCTTCAGGCAGTAGGGCCGGCCCAGCATGGCGTTGGCGGCGGCCACGTCTCCGGCGCGCAGTGCGGCGCGGATGCGCGAGGAGGACACGCGCAGGCCGTCGGTAGTGTAAACCCCGCGCGCGTTCACCCGGAAGCCCCAGCGGTGGCCCAGTTCGGTGAGGGTGTCCACGTTGCCCGCCCGGTGGCGGCCGAACTTGTAGTTTTCCCCCACGAACACCTCGCGCACGTTCATGGGCGCCAGAATCTGGCGCACGAACATGTCCGGGGTGAGCTGGGCGAAGGCCTCGTCGAAATGCAGGCAGACGGTCAGTTCCATCCCCAGGGCGGCGAACTGCTCCGCCTTGTCCTCGAAGGTGGTGAGCATGTCGTGGGGCAGGTCGGGGCGCAGCAGCAGGGTGGGGTGCGGGTCGAAGGTGAGCACCGCCGCCTGCCGCCCGGTGCCGCGCGCCGACTGCACGGCGGCATTGAGCACCCGGTGGTGGCCCTGGTGCACCCCGTCGAAGTTGCCGATGGCCAGCACCCGCCCGCCGGGGGCCGGTGGCACCTCATTCAGATGACGGACGATCTGCACCGTGAACTTACGCCAGCAGGCGCGCGGCTTCCTTGGCGTGATAGGTAAGGATCAGGTCGGCCCCCGCGCGGCGCATGGACAGCAGGGTTTCCATCATCACCCGCTCGCCGTCGATCCACCCGGCGCGGGCCGCGGCCTTGACCATGGCGTATTCGCCGGACACGTTGTAGGCGGCCAGGGGCACGTCGGAAATCTCGCGCAGGGCGGCCAGCACGTCCAGGTAGGCCAGGGCCGGTTTCACCATCACGATGTCGGCCCCTTCCTCCAGGTCCAGCATGGTCTCGCGCACCGCCTCGCGGGCGTTGGCCGGGTCCATCTGGTAGCTGCGCCGGTCGCCGAATTGGGGCACCGATTCGGCAGCGTCACGAAACGGCCCGTAGTAGGCGCTGGCGAACTTGGTGGAGTAGGACATGACCGGGAGATGGTCGAAGCCGTTGCCGTCCAGCCCGGCGCGGATGGCGGCCACCCGGCCGTCCATCATGTCGGACGGGGCCACCATGTCGGCCCCGGCGCGGGCGTGGGACAGGGCCTCCTTCACCAGCAGGTCCACGGTGGCGTCGTTGGCCACGTCCCCGTCCTCGATCACTCCGCAGTGGCCGTGGTCGGTGTATTCGCACAGGCACACGTCGGTGATCACCGTCAGGTCCGGCTCCGCCGCCTTCACCGCGCGCACCGCCTGCTGGATGATGCCGTCCTCCGCCCAGGCCCCGGAACCGGTGGCGTCCTTTTCGGTGGGGATGCCGAACAGGATTACCGCCGGAATGCCCAGGCCGCGCACCTCGGTGCACTCCTTGACGATCTGGTCTACCGACAGCTGGTACACGCCGGGCATGGACACCACTTCATTCCTCACCCCCTCGCCGGGCACGGCGAACAGCGGGTAGATCAGATCGTCCGGCGTGAGCCGGGTTTCGCGCACCATGCGGCGCAGCGATTCGGTGCGCCGCAAACGGCGCGGGCGGATGGATCCGGTCATGTGGGCTCTCCTTGCGGTGCCGATGCCCCGGCGGCATCGGCGCGGATGGCGGCCACCAGCGCGTTGGCGGCGGGGGACTCGGGCATAAGGTGCACGGTCAGCCCCAGTTCGCGGCAGGTGTCGGCGGTTACCGGGCCGATGGCGCAGATGCGCGCCGGGGCCAGGATTTTTTTGAAATCGTCTCCCAGCAGCCCGTGCAGGTTGCGCACCGTGGAGGAACTGGTGAAGACGGCGTAGTCCAGCGGCGATTCGGTCAGGCGCTCCCGGTCCAGTTCTTCCGGCTCGGGGGGTACGGTGCGGTAGGCGGCCACGGTGTTCACGTCCACCCCGGCGGCGGCCAGGGTTTCCGGCAGCACCCGGCGCGCCTTGGCGGCTTGCGCCAGCAGCAGCTTCTGTCCCTGAATGCCTTCCGCCAGCAGCATTTCGGCCAGCCCCTCGGCGCGGGCGTCGGAGGGAATCAGGTCGGCCACGATGCCGTGCGCGGCCAGCGAGGCGGCGGTTTCGGCCCCCACGGTGGCCACCCGGATGCCGGCCAGGGCGCGGGCGTCGCGCCCGTGGTGGGCCAGCCGGTCGAAAAAGGCGCTTACCCCGTTGGCGCTGGTCAGCACCAGCCACTGGTAGATGGAAAGGTGGTCGATGGCCGTGTCCAGCGCGTCGTACCCCTCCGGCTCCACGATGCGGATGGTGGGCACCGCCAGCACGTCGGCCCCCAGCCGTGCCAGTTCGCGGGCCAGGGCTCCCTGCTGTCCGGCGGCGCGGGTGACCAGCACCCGGCGCCCGAACAGGGGCAGGTGCTCGAACCAGCCGATGCGGGTGTGCAGGTCCACCACCTCGCCCACCACGATCAGGGCGGGGGGCTTGAGGTCGGCGGCTTCCACCTTGTCGGCCAGGGTGGCCAGATTGCCGGTGATGGTGCGCTGGGCCGGATGGGTGCCCCAGCGGATGGCGGCGGCGGGGGTGTCGTCCGCGCGGCCCCCGGCCACCAGCCGCTCGCAGATGCCCCGCAGCCGCTTGACGCCCATGAAGAACACCAGCGTTCCCCGGGTGCGGGCCAGTTCGTCCCACTGGATCAGGGTACCGGGGCGGGCCGGGTCCTCCTGTCCGGTGACAAAGGTGACCGTGGCGTTGATGCCCCGGTGGGTGAGGGGGATGCCCGCGTAGGCGGTCACCGCGGTGGCGGCGGTAACACCGGGCACCACCTCGAACGGCACCCCGGCTTCCGCCAGGGCCAGCGCCTCTTCCCCGCCGCGAC
Source organism: Nitrospirota bacterium (assembly GCA_029881725.1). GTDB lineage: Bacteria > Nitrospirota > JACRHL01 > JACRHL01 > JACRHL01 > JAOUMB01. The sequence continues at coordinate 39,867 of JAOUMB010000002.1, read as the reverse complement.
CGAAGATGAACGGATCGCCCCCTTTCAGGCGCGCCACGGTCTTCCCGTGCAGGGCCTTTTCCACCAGCAGGGCGTTGATCTGCTCCTGGGCCATGTGGTGATCCCCGTGGCGCTTGCCCACGTAGATGCGTTCCACCTCGTGGTCCAGGGTGTCCAGCAGGGCCGGGTTGGCCAGGTAGTCATACACCACCACCTGGGCCGCGTGCAGGCACTCGCGCCCCTTGACGGTGATCAGCCCCGGATCGCCAGGGCCCGCGCCGATCAGGTAGACGGTTCCCGGCGGGATGCTCATTCGCCCCCGCCGTGGGTGGGATCGTAGCCGTACACCTCGGTGAGAATGGCGCCACCGCCCGCGGACAGCACCGTTTCGGCCAGTTCCAGGCCAAGCCGTTCACAGTCGCCGTGGGGGGCGTCGCCGGTCTTTTTGACCACCCGGTCACCGTTCACCGAAGCCACCAGACCGGTCAGGTAGACCCGGTCGCCACGGGTTTCGGCCATGGCCGCGATGGGCACCTGACAGCCCCCTTCCAGGCGCAGCAAAAAGGCCCGCTCGGCGGTGACGCACACGGTGGTGGCCGGATCGCGGAACAGTTCCAGCACCGGCTCCAGCGCCTCGTCGCCGATGCGTGACTCGATGCCAAGCGCCCCCTGACCCACGGCGGGCAGGCAGATTTGCGGGTCCAGATACTCCTTCACCCGATCGGCCCACCCCAGCCGGGTGACCCCGGCGGCGGCCAGGATGATGGCGTCGTATTCCCCTTCGTCCAGCTTGCGCAGGCGGGTGTCCACGTTGCCGCGCAGCATCTCCACCTTCAGGTCCGGGCGGCGGGCCCGCAACTGGGACTGGCGGCGCAGGGAACTGCTGCCCACCTTCGCCCCTTGGGGCAGATCGTCCAGCCGTGCGTGGTGATTGGAGATGAAGGCGTCGCGCTGATCTTCCCGCTCGGGGATGGCGGACAGCTCCAGCCCTTCCGGCAGTTGCGCCGGAACGTCCTTCATGGAATGCACCGCCAGATCGGCGCTGCCGTCCAGAAGGGCCTCCTCGATCTCCTTGACGAACAGCCCCTTGCCACCCACCTGGGCGAGGGGCACGTCGGTGATCTTGTCGCCGGTGGTCTTGATGATGTTCAGCACCACTTCCGTATCAGGGAAATGGCTCAGGATGCGTGCCTTGACCCAGTTGGCCTGCCACAGGGCAAGCTGGCTGCCACGGGTGGCGATGGTCACCCGCGAGGGGCTGGAAAATTCGGAACGTTCGGTCACGGGGTACACACCTCGAAGTTAGCGGGCGCGCCGGGTGGCGGGCTCCGGCGCGGGGTCGTTGTCGGCGTTGGCGGGTTCGGCGGCGGGGGGCGCCGGTTCGTCCGTCAGGGCAAACAGCCTGCGGGTGATCTCCACCATCTCCTGGCTGTCGTTTTCCTGGGCCTCGCGGCGCAGGCTGGTGAGCGGCTTGTGGAGCAGCTTGTTGACGATGGAGGCGGCCAGCCCCCGGATCATGTCGCGCTCCTTGTCAGAAAGATTCTGCAGCTTGCCCAGCACCCGTTCGGCCTCGGCCTGGGCGATGCCCTCGGCATGGCCACGCAGGGCGGTGATGGTGGGCACCACGTCCAGGGAGCGCATCCAGCGGGCCACCGTGTCCACCTCGTCGTCCACGATGCGGCGGGCCTTGCGGGCTTCCTCCTGTCGCTCCTTGAGGTTCGAATCGACCACCTGCTGCAGGTCGTCGATGTCGTACAGGTAGACGTCGTCCACCTTGTTTACCCGGGGATCGATGTTGCGCGGCACCGAGATGTCGATCAGGAACATGGGGCGGTGCTTGCGGGCGCGGATGGTGCGGGCCATCATGTCGCGCCCCAGTACGTAGTCGGAGGCGCCGGTGGAGCAGATGACGATGTCGCTGTGCACCATCTCGTCCGGAAACGCATCGAACGATACGGCGCGGGCGTTCACCCCGTCCTCGCGGGAGAACTCGGTGGCCAGTTTTTGCGCGTTTTCCAGGGTGCGGGTGGAAATGGTCACCTCCTTCACCCCGGCGCTGACCAGGTTGCGCAGGGCCAGTTCGGCCATTTCTCCCGCCCCGAGCAGCATGACCCGCTCCCTGGCGATGTCCTCGAACACCTTTTTGGCCAGTTCCACCGCCGCGTAGCTGATGGACACGGCGCTTTCGGCGATGGCGGTTTCGGTGCGCACCCGCTTGGCCACGCTGATGGCCTTCTTGGCCACCTTGTTGAGCACCATGCCGCTGCTTTTGGCGGTCAGAGCCGCCTCGAAGGCGTCCTTGAACTGGCCCAGAATCTGCGGTTCGCCCAATACCATTGAATCCAGGCTGGAAGCCACGCTGAACATGTGCTGCACCGCGTCGTTGCCCGGATAGTGGTACAGGTGGGGGGTCAGGTGTTCGGTGCCGGTGTCGCCCGCGGCGCGGGACAGGAAGCGGGAGATGTCGCGGAACCCCGCCTCGGCGGAACCGGCCACGGCATACACCTCCACCCGGTTGCAGGTGGACAGCACCATGGCCTCGGCCACCGCGCCGCCGTTGGTCAGTTCGCGGCACGCCTCGGGCAGGGCGGTTCCGGCAAACGCCAGCCGTTCGCGCACCTCCACCGGTGCGGTCTTGTGGGAAAGACCGACGACGATCAGTTCCATCGGTATGCCTTCATGCGCCGCATGGTCACCGGTTAAAAGTGCTGGCTTTCACCCAGCAGCACGTCGGCCCCCAGAAAGCTGAGCAGCACCGCCACGAAGCCGAAGATGGCCAGATATGCCCCGCGCTGGGCACGCACCCCGAACAGGTAGCGCCCCAGCAGCATGGTCAGGTAAAAGCCCCACACCAGCAGGCTGATGGTCTGCTTGGGGGTCCAGTCCCAATAGCTGCCCCAGGCGTAAAAGGCGCCGATGGCGCCGGAGATCAGGCCCAGGGTGGTGAGCGGGAAGCCGACCAGGATGCCCTTGGCGATCAGCCGGTCACACTGCTCCAGCGACGGCAGCTGTTGATACAGGGGGCCCAGGTGTTTGCTTTTGAGCAGGCGCATCTGGATCACGTACATGATGCCCACCAGAAACGAGATGCAGAACGCCACCGAGCCCATGACCATCAGCGAGGTGTGCAGGGCCAGACCGAGGCCCTGCAGGGTGGGGTCGATGGGGGTGGACACGCCGCGCAGCAGGGCGGCGGCGAACACGCTCAAAAACGCCAGCGGCACCGCGAAGGAGCCGAGCACATGGATGCGGAAACGGAAATCGAACAGCAGGAACGCCACCACCAGCATCCACGAGAACAGGGAGGCGGTTTCCCACGGGTTGGTGGCCGGAAATCCACCCAGTTCGCGCCAGCGCACGGTGATGGCGGCGGTGTGGAACACGAAACCGGCCAGGGTGCCACCCAGGGCGGCGGCCAGCAGGGAGGGACGGCGGGCGCCCCCCGGCAGGTATACCAGGAACAGGACCGCCGAGATCAGGTAGGCGGTCATGGCCAGTTCAAAGAACAGAACGTTCACGTGCAGTTGCCTGTTCCGGTGTCTCCTGCGATAGACTACCCGCGCGGAACCGCGCTGGTGGGCGTCTGTCAGGCGGTTGGATTTGCCCCTGTCGGCCCGGCTGGCCCAAGGGGGGAAGCGGTTCCGGAAAACAGCGTAGTGTAGGGATTTGCATGTCCATCGGTCAAGCCGGGAGCCCCCGGCGGGCCGGGAACCGGTTTCACGGAAGGGAAGAAATTCATGGATACCCAGGTTAATCTGCCCATCGGCGCCGATGTGCTGTTCCTGATGCTGGGAGCGGTGATGGTGCTGGCGATGCATGGCGGCTTCGCTTTTCTGGAGGTGGGGACGGTTCGCTACAAGAACCAGGTCAATGCGCTGGTGAAGATCCTTTCCGACTGGTCCGTCTGCACCGTGGTGTACATGGTGGTGGGGTATTACGTGGCCTACGGCAACGGTTTTCTTGCCCCCGCGTCGGCGCTTTTGGGGGATACCCAAGGCGTTGAACTGGTGCGCTTCTTCTTCCTGCTGGCGTTCGCGGCGGCGATTCCCGCGATCATCTCCGGCGGTATTGCCGAGCGGGCGCGCTTCTGGCCCCAGGTGCTGGCGGCGGCGCTGCTGGTGGCCACGGTCTATCCATTTTTTGAATCCTTGATCTGGGGCCAGCGCCAGTCGTTCCAGTTGTGGCTGGAGGGCTTTGCCGGGGCCGGATTTCACGACTTTGCCGGGTCCGTGGTGGTGCACGCCATGGGCGGCTGGCTGGCGCTGACTGGCATCGTGGTGCTGGGGCCGCGCATGGGGCGCTACGGGGCCGATGGCAGCAGCCGTCCGTTTCCGCCCAGTTCCATTCCGTTCCTGGCGCTGGGCTCGTGGATGCTGATCGTGGGCTGGTTCGGGTTCAACGTGATGAGCGCCCAGTCACTGGCGGGCATTTCCGGTCTGGTGGCCATGAACAGCCTGCTGGCGCTGGCCGGAGGCGTGATTGCCGCACTGATCGTGGGCAAAAACGATCCGGGCTTCGTGCACAACGGTGCCCTGGCCGGGCTGGTGGCTGTGTGCGCCGGGTCGGATGTGATGCATCCGCTGGGGGCGGTGGTCACCGGAGCCATCGGCGGGGCGCTGTTCGTATACATGTTCCACGTGACTCAGGAGCGGTTCCGCATCGACGATGTGCTGGGTGTATGGCCGCTGCACGGGCTGGCGGGCGCCTGGGGCGGCATCGCCTGCGGCATCTTCGGCCTGCAGGGGCTGGGGGGACTGGGTGGGGTAAGCCTGATGGCCCAGGTGATTGGCACCCTGCTGGGGATTGTAGTGGCGCTGGTGGGCGGCTTTGCGGTGTACAAGCTGGTAGACCTGACCATCGGCGTGCGCATGTCGCAGGCGGACGAATACAAGGGCGCCGACCTGTCGATCCACCACATCGGGGCCAACCCGGAGGAGCGCCAGGGGCCGTAACGGGTCTTTCGGGGTCAAAATGGATATTTTCGGGGACGGGGAGAGGAACCCATGAAACTGATTATTGCGATCATCAAGCCGTACAAGCTGGACGAGGTGAAGGCGGCGCTGACCGACCTGGGGGTGACCGGCATGACGGTGACCGAGGTGAAGGGGCACGGCCGCCAGAAGGGGCACAAGGAGATGTACCGTGGGGCCGAGTACTTCGTGGACTTCGTGGCCAAGATGCAACTGATGATCGCGGTTCCGGACGGGCTGGCGGACGAAGCCATGGCGGCCATCCGCACCGCCGCCACCACCGGCGAGATCGGCGACGGCAAGCTGTTCGTGCTGGAACTGGCGGAGGCCATGCGCATCCGCACCGGTGAAACCGGCGACGAGGCCCTGTAGCGGTGTCCGATCTGCCGCACTGGCTGACCCCGCAGGGCATGCCTGCGTGGGCCATGCAGGCGTTCCTGGTGGTGCTGGGGGCGCTGCTGCTGGACTTTGCGCAGAAGCTGCTGCTGGGCCGCCTGCACCGGACCCTGAAGGCCACCCACAACGTATGGGACGATGCGCTGGTGGACGCCCTGCGGCGGCCCCTGTCCCTGTTGATCTGGGTGGTGGGCATCACCTTTGCGGCGGATGTGGTGGGGATGGCGGCGGAAGTATCCGACGCGGCCATCTTCGGCGCGGTGGGGCCGATCCGTGCGGTGGGCGTGGTGGTGGCACTCACCTGGTTCCTGATCCGGGTGGTGCGGCGGGTGGAGACCAACATCGTGCACCGCGCCGAAACCAAGGGCCGGGCGCTGGACCCCACCACGGTGGACGCCATCAGCCGTCTGGTGCGGGTGTCGATCCTGATCACCGCCGCGCTGGTGGGGTTGCAGACCTTGGGATTCAGCGTGTCCGGGGTGCTGGCGTTCGGCGGTATCGGTGGTATCGCGGTCGGTTTTGCGGCCAAGGATCTGCTGGCGAATTTTTTCGGCGGCCTGACCATCTATCTGGACCGGCCGTTTTCGGTGGGTGACTGGATCCGCTCGCCGGACCGGGACATCGAGGGGACGGTGGAGGAGATCGGTTGGCGGCTGACGCGCATCCGCACCTTCGACAAGCGGCCCCTGTATGTGCCCAACAACGTGTTTGCCAACATTGCGCTGGAAAACCCGTCGCGCATGAGCCACCGGCGCATCAAGGAAACCATCGGCATCCGCTATGCGGACTGGGAAAAGATGGGGGCGATCACCGCCAGCATCCGCCAGATGCTGGAAACCCACGAGGCCATCGCCGCCGACCAGACGCTGATGGTGAACTTCAACGCCTTCGGTCCGAGTTCGGTGGACTTCTTTATCTACTGTTTCACCCGGACCACGGTGTGGACCGAGTATCACCAGGTGAAGCAGGACATCCTGTTGCGGGTGCATGCGATCATCGAAGGGCACGGGGCCGAGGTGGCGTTCCCCACCCACACGGTGCATGTGCCGGACGCGGTGCGGGTGATGGGGGAGCCGGGCGCTAGCGGGCCCGCGGTGCCGATGCGCTGATCCGGCGCCGGGCGGTTTTTTCCAGTCCTTTCGCCAGGCGGCGCACGGCGCGTTCCGAGGTGACTTCCAGTTGCACCTCGCGCCGTTTGCGTTCCACTTCCGGCCGCCTTTTGAGGGCCTTTCGGTCGGTGGGCACCACCACCATGTCGCTCCAGACGGTTTTGCCGTCGCTGGCTGAACGCAGGCGGGCTTCCAGAATTACCGGCGAGTAGTGGGCGTTGAACAGCTTGGCGGAGCCACCCCAGGTAAGGGTTTCCACCGCCAGTTCCTCCACGAACAGGGCGGCGGCGGCCCACGGATTGTCCAGCACCTGCCAGGCGACGACGGCATGCAGGGTGGCCTCCACCGCCCCCTTGGCGAGCAGGAGGGTCACCCAGCGGGGCTTGAGTTTGCCATATCCTGAAATATCCAGTTCCAGGGCGGCGGCCGCCCCCACCGCGCGCGCCACTTCGGCGGGCGGGAGGGCGTGACCGGAGGCATCGGTCAACCGGTCCGTGGGGGCGACCCATACGCGCAGGGCGGGGGAGGCATCGAGCCGGGCGGCCAGCAGGCCGGTGATGCGGGCAGCGGCCGCGGCCAGTTCGGCCTGAATGGCGGCCTCATTTGCGCTGGGGCTGGCAATTGGCGCGGATGATGTGTCATCGGGCGGGGCCGGCGGTTCGGTGAGTTCAGACAATTTTCCCACCTGGGCGGTGACCCGCGCGGGCAGCAGCACGATGTGGAATTCCCCGGCTTCCGGGGTGACGCCGTGGCCGGACCAACCGGCACAGCCGGAGAGCAGCACCGCAGCCAGCAGGGCGCCGAACGGGAAGCCGCTCCGTTGATCCGGCCGGGGTGGCGTGGACGGGTACATGCCACCATTGTTCGCCAATGGTACGCCACTGTAAACGGTCGGGTACGGAAACCCGCTCCGGCACATAGCCGGGATGCGGGCGTGGGGCCTGTGAGGGCGATTCGGGGCGCGGGTGTTCACGCGCCGTGCGCCGGGGCTGTGTCCCGCAATCCGTCCGGTGCCCCAGGTCTGAACAGGGGTTTGGGGCATGAGGATATGCGGAGGGGGATGCCGGGCGCCGGGCGCCGGGGCTGGGTCACGCAATCCGTCCGGTGCCCCAGGTCTGAGCAGGGGTTTGGGGCAGTAGGATTTGCGGAGGGAGATGCCGGGTGCCGTGCGCCGGGGCTGGATCACCCAACCCGTCCGGTGCCCCAAGTACAAAAAAGCGGGGCGGCTCGCCGTGGGTCGCGTTCCCTGAAGGGACCACGGCGAACCGCCCCGCAAACGCGTGGCGCCGAAGGTGGGGCGTTTGGGGTTACCCCGGCTCGGTTATTGCCTGTCTCCAGTGTACGTCGGGCGGGCGGGTATGTCCAACTGATCCATCTTGTATTTGAGGATTCGCCGGGTGATCCCGAGCATGGTGGCGGCGCGGGTCTGCACGAAGCCGGTTTCGTTGAGGGCGCGCAGGATAATGTCGCGCTCGAAGTCGGCCACGGCCTTGTCGAAGGTGAGGTTTCCGCTCAGCACCTTGTCGCTGGCGCGGGACTGTCCCTGGCGCTGGCGGATGTGCGAGGGGAGCACGTCGGCGTTGATCACTTCGCCGGGGGCGAGGATCATCAGCTGCTCCACCACGTTTTCCAGTTCGCGGATGTTGCCAGGCCAGGCGTAACCCTCGAGCAGTTCCGCGGCTTCGCGGCTGATGCGCTTGGGGGTGTGGCCGCCGGCCTTGAGGGTCAGGAAGTGCTCGGTGATGGGCAGAATATCTTCCCGCCGGTCGCGCAGGGCGGACAGGTGGATGGGGAAGACGTTGAGGCGGTAGTAAAGGTCTTCGCGGAAGGTGCCTTCCTCGATGGCCCCCTCCAGATCCTTGTTGGTGGCGGCGATCAGGCGCACGTCCACGGATATGGTGCGGTTGCCGCCCACGCGGGTGAATTCCCGCTCCTGCAACACGCGCAGGATCTTGGCCTGGGTGGCCAGGGCCAGATCGCCCAACTCGTCCAGGAACAGGGTGCCGCCGTCCGCCAGTTCAAAGTGGCCGATGCGGCGGCCGTTGGCGGAGGTAAAGGCGCCTTTTTCGTGGCCGAACAGTTCGGTTTCGATCAGGTTATCGGGAATGGCGGCGCAATTGAGGGCGATAAACGGTTTGTCGGCGCGGGTGCTTTGCAGATGCAGGGCGCGGGCCACCAGTTCCTTGCCGGTGCCGGACTCGCCCGTGACCAGTACGGTGCTGGGGGTACCGGCCACCTGCTGGATGCGCTGGAATACGTCGAGCATCTGCGGGCTGTTGCCGATCATGCGCAGGCTTCCGGTGCCGCGCTGCGCCTGTTCCCGGTGGTAGCGAACCTCGTTGTAGAGGCTCTGGCGGGACAGGGTGCGTTCCAGCACCAGGCGCAGTTCCGGCACCTCGAACGGTTTGGCCAGATAGTCGGCGGCGCCCAGCTTCATGGCCTCGACGGCGGTCTGGTAGGAGGTGGTGGCGGTAAGCACCACCACCGGAACCTGATTGTCGTTTTGGCGGATGGTTTCCAGCACTTCCATGCCGGGCATGCCGGGCATCATCAGGTCGAGGATGACCAGATGCGGCTGGTGACGCGAAATCAGTTCCAGTGCCTGGTTTCCATCCGGAGCCGGAATGACGTTATAGGACTCGGAGAGTACGTCATCCAGGACCTGGCGGACCGAGGCGTCGTCGTCAACGACCAGAATGGTCTTTTTAATATGGGAGGCGATCTGGTGCTCCATGTCTTCCCTGAGTGTGGTCCCTCTCGCCGTGTGTCAAAAAATCCCCGTCCGGCGGGTGCCGGAGCGTTTGTCCGTAATGCTTCTTTTTCGGTCAGAAGCGGCGGTATGTTTAGGGAGAAAGCGCCTTAAATCGGCGGGGGGGCCGGAATTCCCTAATCGTCGTTCAGGCCGTAATCGCGAATCTTGTACAGCAGCGCCTTGTAGCTGATGTCGAGGATTTGCGCAGCCTTGCGGCGGTTCCAGCGGGTGTGGTTGAGAACCCGCAGAATGGCCTCGCGCTCGGCCATGCCGGCGGCACGCTTGCCGATCTCTTTAAGGGGCAGATGGCCTTCGGCCAGCCCCTGGTGGATGATCGGCATGAGGCCGAGCGGGTCGGTCATGGACGGCGAGGTGCCGGACATGACGGTGCCGGTCGACGTGGGGGACGACATGGCCGGTGCCGGCGGCAGGGACGTTTCGTGGCCCATGTAGCTGGCCGGGTCGGCGATCATCGGGTCGGCGGTGGCCGGCAACTCGCGCTCGGGGGAGACGGGCCTGGACGGGGCGTGCATGCCGGTGACCGCATTGGGGTTGTGCCCGATGGGGGTGTCGAGGGGGTCGGTTCCCTGCTGGGTGGACAGACCGGTGCCGCCGTTTTTGCGGTACTGCTCGAATTTTTGCAGCACGGTGCGCTCGTCGCCGAGCACCACCATCTGCTTGATCATGTTTTCCAGTTCGCGGATGTTACCGGGCCACGGGTAGGACATGAAGCAGTCCATGGTGGCGCCGGACAGGCGCGGAAAGGTGCGCTGGTACTGGCGGCTGAATTTCTCGATGAAGTAGTCGCACAGGTGCGGCACCTCTTCGATGCGGTCGCGCAGGGGGGGCACGGTGATGGACACCACGTTGAGGCGGTAGAAAAGATCCTCGCGGAAGGTGCCGACTTTGACCATGTGCTCCAGGTCGCGGTTGGTGGCGGCGATGATACGCACGTCCACGCGCACGTCCTGCTCACCCCCCAGGCGGACGAACTCGCCATCCTGGAGAACCTGAAGAAGCTTGGACTGGAGGGTGATGGGCACCTCGCCGATTTCGTCCAGGAAGATGGTGCCGTGGTTGGCGAACTCGAATTTGCCCGGTTTGCGCTTGTGGGCGCCGGTGAAGGCGCCGCGCTCGTAGCCGAACAGCTCGGACTCAAGCAGGCCTTCCGGCAGGGCGGCGCACAGGACCTTTACAAACGGCTTGTCGTGGCGCAGGGAGCGCTGGAAAATGGAGCGGCTGATGAGTTCCTTGCCGGTACCGGACTCGCCGCGCACCAGCACGGTGATGTTGGTGGCGGCCACCTGATCGACCATGTTGATCACGTCGCGCATGGTGGCGCTGTGGCAGAGCATGGTGCCGTAGTCGCCCAGGTCGGACATCTGGGCGGCGGTGGTGGGGGAAACCTCGTGTTCGTGAACGCGGGTGATCTGGCCGAGCACCGCGCGGAAGCTGTCCGGGGCGATGGGGCGGGTGATGGCTGCGGTGGCCCTGCCGTCCAGCGCCGGGGCCGGGTCGTGGGTGCGGGTGAGAAAGATCACCGGAATTTCGCGGGCGGCCGGGCCGAAGCCGTTGATGGCTTCATAGCCTAGGGCGGCCTGGGTATCCATGTCGAGAATGAGCACGTCGGGGTGCTGCTGGGCGATCTGGCGCGCGGCGTCGGTCACCGAGTAGGCGGTGAGCATTTCCAGTCCCATTTCCACCGCTACCGGCTGCAACTGCTGCAGGCTGTTGGGGTCCAGATCTAGCGTAAGGATCTTCACGTGTTCCCTGTTCCCGACACTCATGGTTCACATCCGTTCGTCCGGTCTTTTGACGTACACTGGTGCCGTTCCAGCCCGGTTGGACCGCCGGTGCGGATCTGCGGTCGGGTGGTTGATGGCACCTTTTCGTATCGGTCGGACGAAGGGAAGCTTAAGTTTCATAATATAACCTTTTTTTCCTTTCTCCAGCCAAAAAAGTGGGAGAGGCCTGTGGATTACCCGGCTCTACACGGGGGGTAAGCGGTATGATAGGTAAAAATACCTATATTTGTTTCTTTTTTTTCACACCCGTGATCTGGCTCGAAAAGTGACCGAAGATCAGGCACATCGCCCCACTCTGGAAGCCATCCGCAATCTGCAGCGGCAGGTGGAGCGGCACAATTTTTTGTATTACGTCCAAAACCGCCCGGAGATCTCCGACCAGGCGTTCGATGCCATGCTGCGCGAACTGGAAACCTGGGAGGAGTTGTACCCGGATCAGGATTTTGAAAACTCCCCCACCCACCGGGTCGGCGGCGCGCCGCTGGAAGGATTTGAAAGCGTCACCCACCGGGTGCCGATGATGAGCCTGGGCAACACCTATTCCCATGACGAACTGCGCGAATGGGACAAGCGGGTACGCAAGTGGGCGGCGGAGGCGGGAATCGATCCGGCGGAGGTGACCTATACGGTGGAGCCGAAGATCGACGGCGTTTCCATCGCCCTCACCTATGAAAAGGGCGTGCTGGCCCGCGCCGCAACGCGCGGCGACGGCAAGGTTGGGGACGACGTGACGCGGAACGTGTGCACCATCCAAAACCTTCCACATTTTTTGGAAGGGGATATTCCGGAACTGCTGGAATTGCGCGGTGAGGTTTGTTTCAGCCACCAGGCCTTCGCACGGATCAACCGCGAGCGGGAAGCGGCGGGGGAGGAACTGTTCGCCAACCCGCGCAACGCGGCAGCGGGAACCCTGCGATTGCTGGATCCGAAGCTGGTGGGTAAACGCGGTCTGATGATCACCGTGTACGGGGTGGAGACGCGGGAATTCCGGGGCCGGTATGAAACCCAAAGCATGGCACTGGCGGCGCTGGGGGATCTGCGTTTGCCAATATGGTCCGAGATTGCCACCAGTTGTGACATCGATCAGGTGATCGGCTGGTGTGATCACTGGGAAAGGCGGCGCTCTGATCCCGGAGGTGTGAACTTCGCAATCGACGGCATGGTTATCAAGGTGGACCGCTATGCCATTCAGGAGGCCATCGGCGCCACCGCCAAGGCGCCGCGCTGGGCCATTGCCTACAAATTCCCCGCCGAGCGGGTGGAGACGGTGCTCACCGACATTCAGGTCCAGGTGGGGCGCACCGGGACGTTGACGCCGGTGGCATACCTCCAGCCGGTAGCGTTGGCGGGCACCACCGTGTCCCGCGCCAGCCTGCACAATGAGGACGAAATCGCCCGCCTGGGGGTGATGATCGGCGATACGGTGGCGGTGGAAAAGGGGGGCGAGATCATCCCCAAGGTGATCTCCGTGAACACCGCCAGGCGGCCCGCCGACGCCCGCCCGTTTGAGATGCCGGCCCACTGTCCGGTGTGCGAGGGTAATGTGGTGCGCGAGGAGGGGGAGGCCGCCTCCCGGTGCATCAACCGCGCCTGCCCCGCCCAGCTGCAAAAAGCCATCGAGCATTTTTCCAGCCGCACGGCCATGGACATCGACGGCATCGGCGAGGCGCTGGTGGAGCAGATGGTGAATGCGGACGTGGTGGCGGAGGGCGATGCCCTGCGCCCGGTGCGCGACGTGTCCGACCTGTATCACCTGGACTTTAGGGCGGTGGCGGCGCTGGAGCGGATGGCGGAGAAGTCGGCCGACAACCTGAAAAACGCCATCGAAAAGAGCAAGTCGGTGCCGTTTGAGCGGGTGCTGTTCGCGGTGGGCATCCGCCACGTGGGGGCGCGCACGGCGGAGCAAATTACGGAAGTGTTCCCATCTCTGGAGGCTCTGCGCGCGTCGGCGGATGCGGCCCGCCCCATGCTGGCGCTGGAGGATTTTTATGAAGCCTGGCGCAAGGGGGACGGGGAACCGGACCTTGTGGCGGTGGCGGACATGTGGCCGCCGGATCTGGAGCGGCCCACGGTGTTCCAGCATCTGGCCGGGCAAGCGGGTCTGTTCGACCGCGTTGCCCTGGGACCGCCGGACAAGGCCGAACTCAAGGTGCTGCGCACGTTTCTCATCACCCATGCGCCCGAGTTGACCCGGATTGCCGATGTGGGCCCCATTGTGGCGCGTACCGTGTGTGCGTTTTTTGCCGATCCGCACAACGAAACACTGCTGGCGCGGCTGTCCGATGCCGGGCTGCAAATGAAAAAACAGGCCGGACCGGTGGGTGCCCAGCCGCTGGCGGGCAAGCGTTTCGTATTCACCGGCGCCCTGTCCGCCCCGCGCCCGGAGTTTGAGGCGCGGGTCAAGGCACTGGGGGGCATCCCCTCCGGCAGCGTGTCGAAAAACACCGATTATCTGGTGGCAGGGGACAAGGCGGGCAGCAAACTGGACAAGGCGAACCAACTGGGGGTGACCGTTCTGAATGAAGCGGCGTTTGAACAGATGATGGCCGGATCGGGAGAGGTGGCATGAGCGGTTTGAAAAAGGTGGGCATGATCAACCTGGGGTGTCCCAAAAACCAGGTGGACGCCGAGGTGATGCTGGGGCGTCTGAAGGCCGCCGGATATGAACTGACCCCGGATGCGGAGGCCGCCGAGGTGATCGTGGTCAACACCTGCGGATTCATCGGGGACGCCCGCGAGGAGTCCATCGACACCATTCTGGAAATGGCGGAACTGAAGAAGACCGGCCAGTTGAAAAAGCTCATCGCCACCGGTTGCCTCACTCAGCGCTACGGCCAGGAACTGGGGGATTCCATCCCGGAACTGGACGCGGTGATCGGCAACGGTGCGGAAGGGGGCATTGCGGACATCCTGTCGGCGGTGGAGGCCCCCGGTACCGGGCAACTGATCCAGATCGGCGCACCCGGCGGCCTTGCCGGCGGCGCCGACCGGCTGCGCATCGGCGCGCCCCATACGGCCTACATCAAGATTGCCGAGGGGTGCAGCAAGCGGTGCTCCTTCTGCATCATTCCCCACCTGCGCGGCGACCTGAGCAGCCGCCCCCTGGAGGAGATCGAGGCCGAGGCGCGGGGGCTGGTGGCCCAGGGGGTGGTGGAGATCAACCTGATCAGCCAGGACACCACCAACTATGGCGTGGACCGCTACCAGAAGAAGATGCTCGCGGAACTGGTGCGGCGCCTGTCCGCCGTGGACGGCCTCAAATGGCTGCGCCTGCTGTACACCTATCCCACCGATTACACCGATGAACTGCTGGACGCCCTGGCGGAAAGCCCGGTGGCGGTGCCGTACATCGACCTGCCGCTCCAGCACGCATCCACCTCGGTTCTGGAGCGGATGAACCGGCGCGGCAGCACCGGGCGGCTGGTGGAACTGGTGACGAAGATTCGCGCCCGGATTCCCGGCGTGGCCCTGCGCTCGTCGTTTATCGTCGGCTTTCCCGGCGAAACGGAGGCGGAGTTCCAGGCCCTGTACGATTTTGTGGCCGATACCCGGTTCGACCGGTTGGGGGTGTTCACCTACTCCCACGAGGAGGGGACCCCGGCCGGGGAGTTGGCGGACGACGTGCAGGAAGCGCTCAAGGAGGAACGGCGTGACGCCCTGATGGCGTTGCAGGCCGACATTTCGGCGGAAAAACTGGCCGCGCTGGTGGGGAAAACGGTGCCGGTGCTGGTGGACGGCCTGTCTGAGGAGAGCGACCTGCTGATTGCCGGGCGGCTTCCGGGTCAGGCGCCGGAAATCGACGGGGTGGTGTATATCGCCGATACCGGCGAGCGGGAACTGACGCCGGGGGAGATTGTTCAGATCACCATTACCGAGGCCCACGACTACGACCTGGTGGGGCACCTGGCGGGGGTCACCCCGGAATCAACGGCCTGAGCGGCGGGACAGAATGGCCGCGATGACCGTCTGGTTTTCCGTGTCCATGGCCAGTGAGAGGGCCGTGTTGCCGATGACGTCCACCTGGGTGAGGTCCGCCCCCGCGTCAATCAGCGTCAGAGCGGTCTGGGTGTGGCCGTGGGTGATGGCGGTGAGCAGGGCGTTGCCGCCCATGGTCAATCGGGCGCTCGGGTCGGCCTTCCATTCCAGCAATAGCCGCACCGTGTCCACATGCCCGGACAGGGCGGCCAGAAACAGCGCGGTGGCGTGATTCTCGGGGATGCGGGCGTTGGGGTTGGCGCCTGCTTCCAGCAGGATGCGGGCGATATCCCGATGGCCGCGCATGGCGGCGCTCATGAGCGGCGTGGCGCCGGAGGCCAGGGCCAGATCCACCTGGGCGCCATGGGCCAGCAGCAACCGCACGGCCTCCACATTGCCGGTGCGGGCGGCCAGCGCCAGGGCCGTGGCGCCGTCGTCGCGCTGCGCGTTCACGTCCGGGTGGCGGTCCAGCAACTGTTGCAGAACCTGCGCCCCGCCGTTGGCGCTGACGGCCATCAGTGTGGTGGTGCCGGGCGGCTGGAACGCCTCCGTGTTCACCGGGCCGGATGGGCCGGAGGACGTGTCCGGTTCCGCGGCGTGCGCCGTCCCCGCCGCAAACGGGGAGACGGCCACGGACAGGCAGAGGGCAAGCAGGAACGGAGCGGGTTTGATGCGGGGACTCCTGAATCGGGATGAACTCCCCTTCCTATCGGCGCAAGCGTTCCCGATCAATCACTCTTTTCCAGAACCCGGATGACCTTGTCGTGGCCGGCCTGCCGGGCCGCGTCGAAGGCGGTACGGCCAAATCCGTCCCGCAGCCCGGGGTCGGCGCCTCCTTCCAGCAGTTCCCTGACCGCCCTGTGATGTCCGGCGGAGGCGGCGCGCAGCAGGGCAGTTTCCCCGTTATCATTTTGCAGGTCGGGCCGGGCACCGGCTTCCAGCAGCAGCTTGATCACCTTGTGCCGGCCGTTGTCGGCGGCGGCGTGCAGCGCCGTAGAGCCGTTGTCGCCCCGGCTGTCCACGGGGAGTCCCCCCTTGAGCAGGTCGCGCACCGCGCGGGTGTTTCCGGCGGCGGCGGCGGTCAGCAGCGGGGCCGGGTCTTGCGTTGCCGGTGCCGGAACGGGTATCGCCGCCACGGGGGAATCCGGTGCCGGAGCGGCGGGCGGGGCGGGAGACGCCATCTCCGGCGGCGGGGCGTTGGTTCCGGCCAGGATCAGGGCATCGTCCATCCCCGTCCCCACCGGGGCCTCTACCGGAACTGTTGCCGCGGGTTCCTGCAACGGGGTGGAAACGGGTTCCTCCGGAAGTTCCGGGGTGGATTCCACCACGGTTGCCGCTTTCGGTTCCGGTGCCGGCGCGGAGGGGGCGGGCGGGGTTTCCCGTGGTGTCGGTACCGGGGACGGTGCGGATTCCGGCTGGGGGACGTCGGCCTTTGCCACCCGCACCGGCACGGGCGGGAGGGCGGGCTCCAGCGGGGCGGGGGGGGCTTCCTCGGGAATGGGCAGGTGTTGCAGCGCGGCGCCAAGCAGGCTGAGGATGGGCACGTGCCCCTGCACCCGGGCAAGGGATTCCGCCGTGGCGCCCCGCTGGTCGGTCAGTTCCGGGTCGGCGCCTTTTTTGAGCAGCAGGCGGGCGATGCGGGTGTGGCCGTGCAGGGCTGCCCACATGAGCGGGGTGGTTCCGTCCCGCCCGCCGAAGTTCGGGTCGGCGCCCCGGTCCAGGAGTTCCCCCACGGTAAGCAGGTCGCCCCGGCGGGCGGCGGCCAGCAGCGGGGTGTCACCCCCTTCACTGACCGCATTGGTGTTGGCGCCGTGGTCCAGCAACATGCGGGTGGCCGCCAGGTAGCCGGAACCTGCGGTGAGCATGAGCGGGGTAGTCCCGGCGGGGCCTTTCTCGGTGGACGCATCGAACGCCAGCAGAAGGCCCAGAACACCGTTGTGCCCCCGGGCGGCCGCATGGCCCAGGGCGGTCAGGCCGCACGGGTCCAGGGAATCCGGGTCGACGCCCCAGTCCAGCAGCAGCGATACCGTGGTGCCGTCGGCGGCAATGGCGGCGTTGATCAGGGCGACGCCGGTATTGCGGGTCCGGCGCCCGCCGGGGGCGGACTGCCCTTCCGGGGGAGGTTCGGCGGCGGGCGGCGCGGGGCGGGAGAGCAGCGCGACCAGCGTGGGAACGTCGTTCGGAAGCACGGCGGCCCCCGTGGCATCCACCGGGGGGATGCACACCGCATGAGCCACACCCCCGGTAAACAGGGGCAGGGCGGCAAGGGCCAGAATGCGGGCGACAGTTAACAGGCGGGGCATGCGGGTCTCTTTTCCCGGAAGGCGGAGTTCAACCGCACAAGGGTACCCGTTTGGCGCCCTCCGGGAAAAGAGGTGTTATTCGCGAAACGGTTTCAGCCGCCCGTACAGGGAGAGCAGTTCCGGTGACGGCTGGGTGCCAAGGGTCTGTTTGAGTGCGGTCTTCAGGCGATCAAAGGCGGCCACCGCCTCCGAGGTGCGGCCCAGGCTGATGCGTGCCGACATCAAACCCTGACAGAACGGTTCGCACAGGGGGTCCGCCTCCAGGCCGGACAGGCAGGCCTGCTCCAGTTTGTTCCATTCGGCGGCCTTTTCCATCTCCTCCATGCGCTCCCGCAGATGGGTCACGTACAGGGTATGCAGCCGGTCGCGCATGGAGTCGGCCCAGGGCGCGGAAACGTCGGCCAGAAAGCGTCCGCGATACATGGCCAGTGCCTCGTCCACCAGCCGCCTGCGGTGGTTGTGCTCGGATGGCGGAAGGGCCTCGGCCTGCGCGATGCGGCGTTCGAAGATCCACGCGTCCACCCAGGCCACCCCCGGGTTGAGACGGACCTGCCCCTGCGTTCGCTCCACGCAGGCGTCACAGTCCAGGGACTTGCGCAGCCGGTGCAGGGTTGTGCCCAGGGAGCGGCTTCCCGCCACCGGGTGGGCCTTGGGCCACATGGTGGCAATCAACTCGTCCTGGCTGATCCCCTTGGGGCCGTTGGCGATCAGTAATTGCAGCAGCCGCAAAGGGCTGCGTGGTCCGCGCAGGCCGGACGGCGTGGCCATGGCGTCGGCCCGGTCCACCGACATCATGCCCAGGGTGGTGATGCGCACCCGCCACGGCCAGCGCGGCGCATCCAGGGGATTGGAGGTGGTGGCCCCGCTCCCCGCCGGATTGAAGCGCGCGGCGGCGGCGCCCAGGTCGGTGAGCACGCTGGAGGTGAAATAGGCCGCCAGCGCCGAGCGGCCCGGATCCCCGGCCCGATCACGGCGGTCGCGCACCTGGTCCAGCAGCAGCACGAAGCCCCCCACCCAGCCGCCGCTGTCGGCCAGCAGGCGGTCGATCATGGCCGCCGGGGGGCGTCCCCAGCCCCAGGCGCGGGCCACGGCGGCTCCCTCCCGGCGGGTGAGGCGCAACTGGCGCCAACCGATCACCCGCATCTCGCCCGATCCGTGCAGGCCCCCCAGTCCGCGGGGGGGCGGGGTGCGGCTGATGAATACCGGCACCATGGCCGGGCCGGTCAGGTCCAGGAATTTCAGGATTTCGGCCTGAAGCGCGGGGCGCGCCTTTTCCATCCGATCGATGACCAGGGCAAAGGGGCGCGTGGTCGATTTTATCAGATTGCTTAAATACGTTTGGGGCGTAACCCCGCGTACGGCGGCACCGTCGAACCATTGGCTTGCGCCAACGGATTCGCGGAGCTGGTGCAGCAAATCATCCCTCCCCATTGCCGCGCGGTCCAGGCGCAGCCATAGGGAAGGCATTTCCCGCTGTTCAATAAAGCCTTGAACCAGCGTGGTTTTACCGGTTCCAGGCGGTGCGCCGATCCACACCGGCACACCCTTCTGGGCGGCGGCATCGAGCAGACGATACAACCGGGTTCTCGGAGCGGCAGAAAACACCGCTGGACGTTTTTTTTCGTCCCCCAATTTGACCCCCAATTTTTGTTTCGCCCGCCCCCAGGTGCAGAGAATGGCGGGTCGTCGCTCGAATTATAGCAATCCGCGAGAAATTCGCAACGAAAAAAATCCGGATTGTTGAGTGGCTATTCTACACACGGCCCGGGGTGTGAGTCCCGTATCTCACGGCCGTGCCCGCCACCGAAGTGGAAATCAGGCGGCCGGGCCGGGACCGGGGACAATGTCCATGGAGATTTCGGCGGCGGGGGCGGAGTGGGTCAGGCGCCCGACGGAGATCACGTTCACGCCGGTTTCGGCAATGGCGCGCACCGTATCCAGATTAACCCCGCCAGAGGCTTCGACGATGGCGCGCCCGGCGATGGCGGCCACGGCGTCCTTCATGTCCGCCAGTTCGAAGTTGTCCAGCATGATGATGTCGGCCCCCGCCGCAAGAGCCTGTTCCACCTCCAGGGCGGTGGTGGTTTCCACCTCGATGCGCAGGGCATGGCTGGCGCGGGCGCGTACCCGGCGCACCGCCTCTTCCAGCGATCCGGCCATGGCGATGTGGTTTTCCTTGATCAGCACTCCGTCGTCCAGTCCCATGCGGTGGTTTTTTCCGCCGCCCATGCGCACCGCGTATTTCTCCAGCATGCGCAGGCCGGGGGTGGTCTTGCGGGTATCGGCGATGGTGCAGCCGGTGCCTTCCACCGCCTCCACAAACTGGCGGGTGAGGGTGGCCACTCCGCACATGCGCTGCAACAGGTTCAGGGCCACCCGTTCGGCGGCCAGCAGGGAGGCCCCATCGCCGGAGACACTCAACAGCACGTCCTCCGGCTCGCCCGGCTCGCCGTCGGCAACCTCGATCCGCACCGTCAGGGACGGGTCCACCTGGGCGAACACCTCCGCCGCCACCCGGCCACCGGCCACCACCAGTGACTGTTCCGCGACGATAAAGCCTTCGGACGGGGCGCCGGAAAAGGCTCCGCCGGTCACATCCCCCATGCCCAGGTCCTCGGTCAGGGCCCGGGCCACGGTTTCGCGCAGCAATACCGGATTCATCACTCCTCCAGTCCGGCGATCAGCGTCAGGCTCTGTTCCAGCCGCCGGGCCCGGTCGGACAACTCGTCCTTGCGCTCCCGCTCCTTGGCCACCACATCTTCCGGGGCGCGGGACACAAAGCTGTCGTTGGCGAGTTTCTTCTCGATGCCGGTCAGTTCGCCCCTCACCTTTTTGAGCTGCCCTTCCAGACGGTCACGTTCCACCTGCGGGTCGATCAGCCCCTTGAGCGGCACGTACACCTCGCCGCCGCCGAACACGGCGGTGGCCGATGCGGCGGGGCGCTGGCAGCCGGTGCCGGCCTCCACCTGTTCCACCCGGGCCAGCCGTTGCAGGTAGGCCTTGCCCTCCAGGATGTGGCGGGCGGTGACCTCGTCGTCGGTGCGGATCACCACCGAAAGCGGCTTGCCCGGCGGGATGTTGAGGGTGGCGCGGGCGTTGCGCACGCCGCCGATCACCTCCTGCAGGGCGGCGATCACCCCTTCCGCCTCCCGGTCTTCACGCAGTCCGGAGCCGTCCGGATAGGGGGCATGCATGATGGTCTCCCCTTCGTGGGGCAGGCGGGAGCGAATTTCCTCGGTGATGAACGGCATGATGGGATGCAGCAGGCGCATGATGCCGTCCATGACCCCCAGCAGCACCGCCCGGGTGGCATCGGCACGGGCCGTGTCATCGCCGTGCAGGGACGGCTTGGACAGCTCCAGATACCAGTCGCAGAATTCGCCCCACACGAAGTTGTAGAGGATTCGCGAGGCCTCGTCGAAGCGGTAGCCGGTCAACTGGCGGTTGACCTCCTCCGAGGTGTGGCGGAAGCGGCTTACGATCCACCGTTCGGCAATGCCCCCGTTGGCCGCGGCGGCGGCCAGATCGGTGGTGGGCCCCTGCCCCTCGGGCAGGTTCATCTGGATGAAACGGGCGGCGTTCCAGATCTTGTTGCAGAAGTTGCGGTATCCGGCGATGCGGTCCTCCGCCAGGCGGATGTCGCGGCCCGGGCTGGCCATGGCCGACAGGGTGAAGCGGAACGCGTCGGTGCCGTATTCATCCATCACCGTGAGCGGGTCCACCACATTGCCCTTGGACTTGCTCATCTTCTGCCCCTGGGCGTCGCGCACCAGGGCGTGCACGTACACGTCGCGGAACGGAACGTTGTCCATGAACTTGATGCCCATCATGATCATCCGGGCGACCCAGAAGAAGATGATGTCGAAGCCGGTGACCAGGGTGCTGGTGGGGTAGTAGGTTTCCAGCTCCGGGGTTTTGTCCGGCCACCCCAGGGTGGAGAACGGCCACAGGGCCGATGAGAACCAAGTGTCCAGCACGTCGGTTTCCTGGCGGATGTCCGTCGACCGGCACTGCCCGCAGGCGGTGGCGTCCACGCGGGACACGGTGATGTGGCCGCAGTCGGCACAGTACCAGGCCGGGATGCGGTGGCCCCACCAGATCTGGCGGCTGATGCACCAGTCGCGGATGTTTTCCATCCATTCGAAATAGGTGTTCTTCCAGTTGTCGGGGATGAAGCGGATGTCGCCGTTCTTTACCGCGCGGATGGCCGGCTCCGCCAAGGGCGCCACCTTGACGAACCACTGGGTGGAGATCATCGGCTCCACCACGGTTTTGCACCGGTAGCAGTGGCCCACCGAATGGGTGTGCGGCTCGATGTTCACCATCAGCCCGGCGGCCTCCAGGTCGGTCACGATCTGCTTGCGGCACGCCTCGCGGGTCAGCCCGGCGTAAGGTCCGGCGGCCCGGTTCATGCGCCCCTGGGTGTCCATCACCGAAATGGTGTCCAGGTGGTGCTTGCGGCCCAGTTCAAAGTCGTTGGGATCGTGCCCCGGCGTCACCTTCAGGGCACCGGTGCCGAACTCCATGTCCACGTAGACGTCGGCGATGACTTTCAGGCGCCGGTCCAGCAGCGGCAGGATCACCTCGCCGCCCAGCAGGTCGCCGTAGCGGTCGTCGTCCGGGTTCACCGCCACGGCGGTGTCGCCCAGCAGGGTTTCCGGCCGGGTGGTGGCGATGGTCAGGGTGCGATCCGAATCGGCCACCCGGTAGCGCAGGTGGTACAGGGCCCCCTGGGTCTCCTCGTGCTCCACCTCCAGGTCCGACAGGGCCGATTCGCAGCGCGGGCACCAGTTGACCAGGTAATCGCCCCGGTAGATCAGCCCTTCCTCATACAGGGAGACAAACACCTCGCGCACGGCGGTGGACAGGCCGGGATCCATGGTGAACCGTTCCCGGCTCCAGTCGCAGGAGGAGCCGAGGCGGCGGAGCTGGCCCATGATGGTGCCGCCCGATTCCTCTTTCCAGTTCCACACCCGCTCGATGAATTTTTCACGCCCCAGGTCGTCGCGGACCTTGCCTTCGGCGGCCAGTTGCTTCTCCACCACGTTCTGGGTGGCGATGCCCGCGTGGTCGCAGCCGGGCAGCCACAGGGCGGTGCCGCCGCGCATGCGGTGCCAACGGGTGAGGATGTCCTGCAGGGTGTTGTTGAGGGCGTGTCCCATGTGCAGGCTGCCGGTCACGTTGGGCGGCGGAATGACCACGCTGAACGCGTTGTCGCCGCTTGCCGGGGCGGTGAAGTAGCCGCGCTGTTCCCACAGGGGGTACCAGCGGGCCTCCACGTCGTGGGGGCTGTACTGCTTGTCGAGTTCCCCGCCGGACGGGGGGGGTGTTGTGTCGCTCACGGGATCCGTTTACTGGTTGCGGGCGGGGTACTGCATGCCCGGTTGAAAAAGGGCCTATTGTACGTAAAGCGACACGTCTCCGCACCTGCGTGGATCAAATCGCCCGGCGTACCCGGGCGGATAGCTGCGGTGGGGTTGGAGTCCCGCGGGCTCAGTTCCCGTCGCTCAGGCGGCGGATCTCCTGCTTGACGATGCTTTCGGCCATGGGGGGGACGGTTTCCCACACCACGCGCTCGACGATCTGGGCGAACACCCGGTCCTGCTCGGCCTGTTTTTCCTGGATCAACTGGTTGACCAGGGGCGGAACGGTCTCCCACACCACCTTTTCCACCGTTTTACGGGCGATTTCGGTGACCATTTCCTGAATCCGTTCCGGGGTCATTCCAGCCATTTCCATCTCCACTTCGCCGGATGCGGTTTCCGCTGACGGCGACTCGATCGGGGGCATATCCACGGGCGCCGCAAACGGGGGCGCGGGCGGCGCCTCGAGGGGCGGGGCCTCACTGTCGTCCAGAGAGGTGGGTTCCAGAAACCCGGCCTCCTGAAATTCCTCTTGCGGGGCGTCCGGGGCAGACATATCGGGCGCGGCCGGGGATACCAGCGGTGACCCGCCCAATCCCCCTCCCTTCAGGGCCGCCAACGGATCTCCGGGAGGGACCGGTGCGGCCGCCTGATTCATTTCCTGGGCCACCGGCGGCGCGGGAGGCGCCACCTCGGCGGGCCGGGCTTTCGGTTTGGGACGGATGCCCAGTTGATCACGAACCTGGGCCAGCATGAATTGGGGGTCCAGCGGGTCCGGCATCACCATGGTGATGGGCACGCCGCCCGGATCGCCGCCGCCCAGCAGGACGGTGGGGATGCCCCGTGCCACCGCCTCGGCCTGATTCCACCATGCGGTCAGGGACGGAGAGCCGAACCCGGCCGACAGCATCATCAGGCTGAACCCCCCTTTCAGAAGTGCGCCGAGGCCCTGTTCCAGGGTCGGTGTCAGCACCACCGACAGTTCGTCTGGGTCCATGGCTTGCTGGATCATACCGCTCCGGATGGAGTCGGGGTCAATGACCAATACTTTCAGTGGCATGCGGTTCCTTGAACGGGGGGGCCCCAAGTATTCCCGAAGCTCGCGAACCTATCACGCAGCCGGGGATAACGTCAAGGCGCGGCCCGCTACGGTTGCGGGGGAGCGGGAGCTTCGGGCCGTTCCAGCCATTGCCGGGCCACCGCCGCCCGGGGGCTGTTCGGCTCCAGGTTCAGCAGCAGACGGTACAGGCGTCGGGCGTCGTCATTCATGTTCAACCGGGTGGCCAGGTCGGCCAGTTCATACACCACCGCCGGGTCGGGGCGCCGCCCTTCCTGGTCCATCTGCTCCAGCAGGCGGCCGTACTGGGATGCGGCTGCATACAGTTGTCCGGTTTCCGACAGGCTGCGGGCGAGGGCCAGGCGGAAGGTCTGGTTGGACGGCTCCAGGGACACCGCCCGGGTCAGGGCGTGGGCCGCGGGCAGGGGCATGTCGGCCTTCAGAAACAGTTGTCCCAGCACGAAGTGGACGCCACCGTTGTCCGGATCCAGGGTGCGGATCAGTTGCAGCCTGGCGTAGGCGGATTCCAGCTTGCCCAGGCCGAGTTCCGCGTGAGCCAGGCCGATGACCACATTCGGGTTGCGTGGAAAGCTGGGCAGCAGGCGCGAATAGGCCCGCTCCGCCGCCTCATAGTTTCCCGCCCGCAGGTCGCTCAGGGCAGTGGCCATGGTTTCGGGCGATGGCACGCCACGGGGGGCGGGCTGTCCCTGCGCGGTCCCTGGCGCACATGCCATCCACACGGTCAGGGTGAGGATCAGCAGGCGCATCATTTCCGCCCCTGGGATGCCTTGTTGGCCTCGTTGAGCAGGACCGCCTCGTATTGGGCGGCCTGCCGTTCCAGCACGGTGGCGGCGGCCAGACGGGTGGACAGCCCCTGGCGGATGACCTTGAGTTCCGTGCGCAGGCTTTCGATGCGGGCCTCCAGAAATGCCAGGACCATGTCCACGGAGGGGGAGGGGCCGGTATCGGTCTGCTGGAGGGTGCGCAGGATGTCCCGTTCGTCCCGGAAGCGGGCCAGTTCCTCCCCTGCGGTGCGGGCGTTGTCCTTCAATTTTTCCGCCGCGTCCCGCAGGATCACCGCCAGTTCCCGCATCTCGTCAGGAGATTCCCGGCCGGTGACGGGAATCTCGGTCGAAATGGTCAGGCGTGCCGGGGTGGTGGTGGGGCCGTGCCCCAGGAGGCTGGTGGCCTTGGGCCCCTGGCCGCGCCTCAAGTAGGTGAAGGCAAGGGCGAAGTCCCGCATGGCGGACTGGTCGTCTCCCGCACGCACCGCCTGCTCGCCGCGCTTCAGAAGCCGGTCCGCCTCCCGGGTGGAGACCTGCACCAGGGCCACCTGCCGGGTGCGCAGGGTGGTCACCAGAATGTCTTCCACATTGTTGATGTTGCGGGCCTCGGCCAGGGCCGCACGCAGGTCACGCAGCGCCGTTTGCAGTTCAGCGTCGCGCACCACGCCGGGGGATGCTTTCTTGAGCGCCTCCACCCGCGCCTCCAGGCTGGCCTCGCGGGCGGCCAGACGGGACTCCTGAATCTCCACCTGGGTCATGCGGGCGTTCAATTCCGCCACCTCCCGCTCCAGCTCCTCGATCAAAGCGTGCGCGCTGCCCTCCTGGGCGTGCGCCGGCGCCATCGCAACCGCAACCGTGGCCAGCAGGGTGGCCAGCAGGATGGCCCGCAGGCGGATCATTCCCCCTCGTCGCCTCCCAGGCCGTGTTTTTTCATCTTGTACTGCAGGGAACTGCGTTTCAGCCCCAGCGTTTGCGCCACCTTGGTCTGATTCCAGCGGTACCGTCCCAGGGCCTCCAGAATAATTCCGCGCTCTAGGGCATCCAGGTGGGTGGTCAGGTCCAGGGGGTGATCCGGGCTGGCGCTGACCGCCATGGCCGCGGTGGCGGACACCGGGTACCCGGTGTCGGCTTCCGGGGCCTCGGCTTCCACATGCCCGGTGGGCGGGGTGGAGAACAGTTCCCTGGGAAGATCGGCCAGATCCAGTTCCGGCCCGTCACACAGCACCACGGCGCGCTCCACCACATTCTGCAGTTCGCGGATGTTGCCCGGCCAGTGGTAACGGGTGAGGGCGTCCGCCACCGCGTGGCTCATGGTCACCGGTTTGGCCATCTCTTTCCCGTAGCGGGCCAGAAAGTGCTCCGCCAGGGCCGGGATATCCTCCCGCCGGGCACGCAGCGGCGGCATCTCGATGGAGATGACGTTGAGCCGGTAATACAGATCCTCGCGAAACTTACCTTCGGCCAGTTGCTGTTTCAGGTTGCGGTGAGTGGCGGCCACCACCCGCACGTCCACGCGGATGGTTTTGGAGCCGCCCACCCGTTCGAACTCCTTTTCCTGCAAAAAGCGCAGCAGCTTGACCTGAATGGCCGGGGACAGCTCGCCGATTTCGTCCAGGAACAGGGTGCCGCTGTCCGCCAGTTCGAAGCGTCCCTTGCGCATACCCGCCGCGCCGGTATAGGCGCCCTTTTCGTGGCCGAACAGCTCGGATTCCAGCAACCCCTCCGACAGAGCGGCGCAGTTGACCGCCACAAACGCCCCCCCCGCACGCGGGCTGCGGCGGTGGATTTCACGCGCCACCAGTTCCTTGCCGGTGCCCGATTCTCCCAGCACCAGCACCGGCGCATTGGAGGCCGCCACCTTGTCGATCAGCCGTTGCACCTGCCGCATGGGCGAGCTTTCGCCGATCATGGTGCCGCTGCGGCGGTCCTCCTCCTCTTTCAGGTAGCGCACCTGCCCGGCCAGTTGCTTGCGGTCCAGGGCGCGGGCCACTTTCAGTTCGATCTCGTCGATGGAAAACGGTTTCAGGATGTAGTCGTAGGCCCCCTGGCGCATGGCTTCCACCGCGTTTTCCACGGTGCCGAACGCGGTCATGACGATCACCTCGGTCTCGGGAGAGATGCGCTTGTAGGCCCGCAGCACCTCCAGACCGTCCAGTCCCGGCATGCGCAGGTCGGTGATCACCAGGTCCACGCCGGACTCGGCCTGGGCCACGGCCTCGGAACCGTCGGATACGGCGGTCACCTCGTATTCCCGGGTGTCGAACGCCTGGGTGAGCATTTCGCGCATGGCGCCCTTGTCGTCGGCGATGATGATTCGTTTCATGCGGTTACCTCGTCAGCGTGTGTCGGCCGGGTGGTGGGCGGCCCGGCGGTGGGCAGCCAGATGACAAAACATGCGCCACCGCTGCGGGGGGATTCCACCCGGATGCGGCCCGCATGTCCTTCCACCACCTTGTTGGCGATGGGCAGGCCCAGGCCGGTCCCGTCGGCGCGGGTGGTGAAGAATGGATTGAAAATTTTCTCGCGCAGTTCCTGGGGAATGCCGGGGCCCGAGTCCTGCACGCGGATCTCGATCCCGTTGCCTTCCGGGGCCATGGCCACGTCCAGTTGTCCCCCTTCCGGCCCCATGGCGGTGGCGGCGTTCTGGATGATGTTTACCAGTGCGTTTTTCACCTGCGCCGGGTCCATGCGCACCTCGGGCAGGCCGTCCTCGATCCGCTCGGTGACCCGCAGCCTGCCGTTGGTTTCCGGCGGCAGGGCCATGGCCAGGGCGTCTCTCAGCACCTCCCCCGGATCCACCGGTTCGATGCTCAGCACCGGCTCCCGGGCGAAGGCCAGAAAGTCGGTGACGATGTGGTTCAGCCCCGTCACCTCGGTGAGGATGCTGTCCACGATCTGTTTTCCGCGCGGATCGTCCACCTTGCGGCCGAGCAGTTCCACAAAGCCGCGAATCGCCCCCAGCGGGTTGCGAATCTCGTGGGCGATCCCGGCGGAAAGCTCCCCCAGCGCCGCCAGCCGGTCCTGGATCTTGATCTGGTCCTGCAGACGGGCCACCTCGGTCAGGTCGGAGAAAATGGTGATGGCCCCGAAGTGCCCCCCATCCCGGTCCGAGAGGGGAAACGCGCTGATGCCCAGAACCCGTTCCTGACCGTCCGGGTGGCTCCAGGTGCGGTCGTTGCGCAGGAACTCCCGGTGTTGCTCCAGGGTTTCCATCAGGCAGTGCAGCACCGGGCTGTCCGCTTCCAGCACGTCGCGCACGTGGGGGGGGATGCCGGTATCGGGAAAGGGATAGCCGCGCACCGGCATGATCTCGGCGGCGGCCTGATTGCACAGCAGCACCCGTCCGCCCAGGTCCACCGCCAGCACGCCGCTGGAGATGCCTTCCAGCACCTGCACCGAAAGCCCCTGAATGCGCTCGGCCCGTTCACGCTCCAGTTCGTACAGGCGGGTCAACTCGGCGTCCTTTTCCCGAAGGCTTCCGGTCATCCGGTTGAAGGCGTGGCTCAGGTAGCCCATTTCGTCGCGGGTGGTAACCGGCACGCTTGGGTACGCATGGCCTTCCACCACGCGGGAAAACGCGGCCACCAGCCGCTGCACCGGACCGATGATGGAGCGCGACAGGGCCACGCTGATCAGCGCCGCCAGCACCGTTACGGTAAGGATCAGGTACAGCACCTTGTCGCGCAGCAGGTTGAC
Source organism: Nitrospirota bacterium (assembly GCA_029881725.1). Classification (GTDB taxonomy): domain Bacteria; phylum Nitrospirota; class JACRHL01; order JACRHL01; family JACRHL01; genus JAOUMB01. The sequence goes on along the minus strand of JAOUMB010000002.1, from coordinate 11,677 downwards.
CGCCGACAGGTAACCGGCTCCGGCCTCCACCCCCACCGCGGCGACCACCTTCCCGGCGGCGTCGCGCACCGGGGCGTAGCCGCTTTTGTACAGGGCGCCGGATTCGTCTGCGTAGAGGGTCGAGGCGGCGGCTTCCCCCTGCCACACCTGGGCGAGTTCCACCGCATCCAGTTTCAAAAACAGGTATTCGGCGCCGATGGGCAACTCCTGGTCCACATCCACCAGCACCCGCCCCTGACGGTCGATCACAAACACGTCATCGACTCCGGCGGCCTCTCGCATACCTTTCAGTTCATGCAGGATGAGGGCGTACAGGCGGGTCTGTTCATCGCCCGGGCCGAGGCGGACCAGGTATTCCGGTTTGAGGGTTCCGGCCACCATGGAGGCCTGCCCGATGAGGCGGGCGGAGAGGGCGTTGTCCAGGGTGTCCCGCGCGGCGCGCAGGAACAGGAACCCGGCGATCGTGAAGGCGATGAGGATCAGCGCCGTGTACGGGACCAGCAGGCGGGTGAGCAATCGGCCGGGAAAATCGGGGGCCGCGGCGTGGGCGGTGGCGCCCACCGTGTCCGGTGTGGATGCGGTGGATGGCACGGCCCCGTCCGCGGCGGCGGACTCGTCAGTTCGGGCCATAAGCACCTAATATACAGGTGAATTGGAAAACCTGCCAGATTTTCGGCGCAGGGGGTGGCGATCACACTGCCAGCGCCGGAAGTATGGGAGGGGCCGCACCGTGGCAGGGGGGAACGAAGGGCGCTCTGGTGGGTTACGGACGGAACGCCCGATTCCGGTATCCGGAGGTTACCGGTGGGGAAGGAAACTGCGGCGATAGGGGCCGATGGCGTGCCCGCCGCGCCATCGGAAACGGTGGCCGTGAACCGGCCACCGTCACTCTAGATGCCGACGTTTTCGGGGAACAATTCCAGATCGGCGGTCTGGCGCAGGTGGGCGACCACGGAAGACATGACCTGGTTCTGCTTGCGATTGTTAAGCCCCTGCATCCGGGTGCGGTCCTGCTCCGCGCGTTCTTCGGCGGACAGCTTGGCGTCATCCTCCGCCGGGGTGGCGAACAGGGTCATGTCGGCATGGCTGACCCCGGCGGCGGCCACCGCGAAGGTGCGCGCCTTGGAGGCCAGCAGGTCGGTGCGCACGCTGGCCTCAAACGCCTCTGCCGAGGTGCGAATGCGCTTCAGTGCCTGCTTGTACTGAGCCGGGTTGAAGCGGCCGTTGATCTGGAACGCGCCGATCTCCATCAGCGCCTCGCGCACCTCGGCATCGGAAACCGCCAGGCCCAGTTCTTCGGCCCGATCGATCCACAGCCGCTGGTCCACCATCTGCATCAGCACCTGACGCTTGAGACCGAACTGCTCGGCCATCTCGTCGTTCCATTCCTCACCGATCATCTGCTGATAACGCTGATAGGTGTTTTTATAGGCGCGCTCGAACTCGGTCACCAGTATCTCGTCGCCATTCACCTTGGCCGCATAGATGCCGGTGGGGCCGGACATTCCCAGCATGCCCATGCCGCCGACAAAGGCGACGGTCACGGTGCCCATCACGATGGCGAACATCCACTTTTTTTCCACGCCCCAGCGGCGAATGACTTCCAGCATGTCGTTTTCAAAACCCGTGCAAAAAAGAAGTTGATGGATCGGGGGTGGCCACCCGCTGCCGGGTGGCTCCCCATCGCCGCCACGGAGCCACGGAAGGGCCACGGGCGAGAGCCTCAATATAGCGGCTGACGGCGTTGGAAGCAACGTGCGCGGCGTTCCGGGTGGCCGCTGACGGGGCCGCGTTTACCGCCGGTATGGTGAAGCACGACACGCAGATGGATACTTTTCGGCTGTCGGCGGAACCCGCGTGGTGTCGTCCGGTTGATCCCGCCCCGATTCCCGTTACCCTGTAAGCTTTCTTCAAAAGGGGAGAACAGAGCGTGCGCATCGGCATCCAGACCTGGGGCAGCGAGGGGGACATCCGCCCGTTTATTGCGCTGGCCTGCGGTCTGGCGCAGGTCGGGCACCAGGTCACCCTGGCGGTGACCGGCATGGAGCACCCGGAGCACGAGGAGGTCTGCGCGCGCATGGGGGTGACCCTGCGCCGGGCGGGCCATCTCACCCCGGAAATGGAGCGGGATATCGACCGGCGGGTGCGTCGCTACTTTCATCGGTTTGCCCTGCCCACCCACCAACTGGCCGAGATTCTGGACTGTGCGTTTCGGCCGTTCCTGTCCGAGATGGATGCCGCCGCCCGGGACCTGTGTGCGCAAAGCGACGTGGTGATCGGCCACTTCTGCTGTTTTTCGTTGCACGCCCATGCCGAGCGGGGCGGCGTGCCGCTGGCGGTGGTGATCCTGGCACCGGGGATGACCCCGACCGGGTTTGAGCCGCCCGCGCCCCTGCCGAACATGGGGCGGGGCATCAACCGGTGGCTGTGGCGCGTGGCCGACCGGATGACCTCACACATCATGGGGCCTTACAGCAATCCACGGCGCCGGGAGTTGGGGCTGGCGCCAATTACCCGGCCGCTGGTGCAGGCGAGCCACTTCCCGTACCTGACCCTGATCGGGGTCGATGCGGTGTTTTGCCCGCCTCGCCCGGACTGGCCGGAACAAACGGTGGTGACCGGGTTTCTGGCCTTGCCGGAGGAGGCCATTCCATGGCATCCGGATCCGCCGCTTGCGCGGTTTCTGGCGGCGGGTCCGCCGCCGGTGTTGTTCACCTTCGGCAGCATGACCCCGCGCGACCCGGAGGCATGGCAGACAACGGTATCCCTGATGACCCGCGCCGCGCAGCTTGCCGGGTGCCGGGCGTTGATCCACGTCGGTGCCGAGGTGCCGGAGGGGCTGATGCTTCCCGACGGCATGCGGGCGGTCGGGCGCATGCCGTTCGATCGCCTGATGGCGCACTGCGCGGCGGTGGTTCACCACGGTGGTTCCGGCACCACCCAGACCGCTACGGCAGCCGGAAAACCGCAGGTGGTTGTGGAGCATATCGCCGACCAGCTTGCCTGGGGCATGGTACTCAAGCGTCTGGGCATCGCGCCCGCGCCGTTGCACCGCCGCAACGTGACCCCCAAAAAGCTGGCCCGGGCCGTGCGTAGGGTGCTGGATCATCCCCACATGGCCCAGGCTGCGCGGGCCGCCGCCCGCCGCATGCATCCGGGCATGGACAATGGTGTGGCCCGCGCCGTAACGCTGATTGAGCAGGCACTCCGGCCGAATGCCGCCGATCGGTAGTCCCCGGTTCGGCTTTTTTTCGGAAATTCGCGGCATTTCGGGGTTGACGCCCCGGCTCACCGGATTAAATACCTGTCCAGAAGGAATTGCCCTGCGGCCCTGGTGGGCCCCGGGGCGGATTTTTGGACTATGGATTGGCAGGGCATGAGCACGGAAACGCAGAACGCCGCCGCGGGCGGTAACGAAGAAGCCGGGACCCCGGATCAGGTGGAAACTCCGGAAGGGATGGCGGCCCCGGAAGCCCCGGAAACCGCAGAGGCGGCCCGTGCGCCGGAGGCGGACGCCCTGGCGGAGGCGGAACAGCGCTACGTGCGGTTGTATGCCGAGTTCGAGAACTACAAGAAGCGGGTCGGGCGCGAAAACGAGGATTTTCGCAAGTACGCCAACGAAGGGCTGCTCAAGGAGCTGCTTGGCGTGGTGGACAACCTGGACCTGGCCATCGGGCACGGCCGCGAGGCTGAAAACAACGAGAAGATGCTCGAAGGCGTGGAGATGATCCGCAAGCAGTTCATGGACGTGCTGGAGAAATTCGGCGTCAGTTCCATTCCGGCGCTCGGCCAGCCGTTCGACCCGTCGGTCCATCAGGCCATTTCACAGATCGAGACCACCGACCACGCGGATGGCGCCGTGGCGGAGGAGTACCGCAAGGGGTACTTCTTCCATCAGCGGGTGCTGCGCCCGGCCATGGTGGTGGTGGCGAAGAACAAGGGATAGGCCGGGAGCGCGAAAGCGCCCGGCGCACGACATTTATACCGTTTGAATGCAAATTAAGGTTTTTTGGAGGCGGATACCATGAGCAAAGTGATCGGAATCGACCTGGGAACCACCAATTCCTGCGTTGCCATCATGGAAGGCGGCGACCCGAAGGTGCTGACCAATTCCGAGGGAGCACGCACCACCCCGAGTGTGGTCGGCATCACCGAGGACGGTGAGCGGTTGGTGGGTCAGGTGGCCAAGCGGCAGGCCATCACCAACCCGGAGAACACCATTTTCTCCGTCAAGCGCCTGATCGGGCGCACGTTCCAGTCCCCGGAAGTGCAGGACGCGGCCTCCAAGCTGCCCTACTTCATCAAGAAGGCCGCCAACGGCGACGCCCATGTGGAGGTGCGCGGCAAGCTGTACTCGCCGCAGGAAATCTCCGCCATGATCCTGCAAAAGATGAAGGCTACCGCCGAGGAGTACCTGGGCGAGACCGTTACCGACGCGGTGGTCACCGTTCCGGCCTACTTTGACGACTCGGAGCGTCAGGCCACCAAGGACGCGGGCAAGATCGCCGGCCTCAACGTGCTGCGCATCATCAACGAGCCCACCGCGGCGGCGCTGGCCTACGGCCTGGACAAGAAGAAGGACGAGCACATCGCGGTCTACGATCTGGGCGGCGGCACCTTCGACATCTCCATCCTGGAGTTGGGTGACGGCGTGTTCCAGGTGAAGTCCACCAATGGCGACACCTATCTGGGCGGCGACGACTTCGACCTGCGCATCATCGACTGGCTGGTGGCCGAGTTCAAGAAGGACCAGGGCATCGACCTGAAGAGCGACAAGATGGCCCTGCAACGCCTGAAGGAGGCAGCGGAGAAGGCCAAGATCGAGCTCTCCTCCAGCAGCGAGACCGAGGTCAACCTGCCGTTCATCACCGCCGACCAGACCGGCCCCAAGCACATGCAGATCAAGCTCAGCCGCTCGAAGTTCGAGCAGCTGGTGGAAGAACTGGTGCAGCGCACCCTGGAGCCCTGCAAGAAGGCGCTGGCCGATGCCGGTATCTCCAAGGGGGAAATCGACGAGGTGGTGCTGGTGGGCGGCATGACCCGCATGCCGGCGGTTCAGAAGCTGGTTAAGGAGTTCTTCGGCAAGGAGCCGCACAAGGGGGTGAACCCGGACGAGGTGGTGGCGATCGGCGCCGCGATCCAGGGCGGCGTGCTGAAGGGCGAGGTGAAGGACGTTTTGCTTCTGGACGTCACCCCCCTGTCCCTGGGCATCGAGACCCTGGGCGGGGTGTGCACCCGGCTGATCGAGCGCAACACCACCATCCCCACCGCCAAGAGTCAGATCTTCTCCACCGCCGCCGACAACCAGAATGCGGTGTCCATCCACGTGCTGCAGGGCGAGCGCGAGATGGCCGCCGGCAACAAGACCCTTGGCAAGTTCGATCTGGTGGGCATTCCCCCCGCACCGCGCGGCGTGCCGCAGGTCGAGGTGAAGTTCGACATCGACGCCAATGGCATCGTGCACGTCTCCGCCAAGGATCTGGGTACCGGCAAGGAGCAGTCCATCCAGATCACCAGTTCCTCCGGCCTGTCCGAGGAGGAAATCCAGTCCATGGTCAAGGACGCCCAGTCCCACGAGGCGGATGACAAACAGCGCAAGGTGCTGGCCGAGGCCCGGAACGAGGCGGACAGCCTGATCTACGCGGTGGAGAAATCCCTCAAGGATCTGGGCGACTCGGTGGACGAGGCCCAGCGTTCCGACATCGCCGCCAAGAGCGAGGCCCTCAAGGCTGCCGCCGAGGGGGAGGACGTGGAGGCCATCAAGGCCGCTTCCGATGCCCTGACCCAGGTTTCCCACAAGCTGGCCGAGGAGGTCTATAAAAAGACCGCCGCCGAGCAGCAGGCGGAAGCCGCCGCCGGAGGCGAGCAGGCCGGTGGCGCGGACGACGCCGAGGACATCGTGGATGCCGACTTCGAGGAAGTGGGCGGCGAAGGCAAGAAATAACCCGTTCCGCGCGGCCGTGACCACGGCCGCCGGGAACCACCGGCTTGCGCCGGGCAGGCCGACGTGCCTGCCCGGCGTTTTCCGCATAACGCAGGCAGGACGTGGCCAAGCGAGACTATTATGAGATCCTCGGGGTTTCCCGGGACGCTTCCGAGGCGGACATCAAGAAGGCCTACCGCAAGCTGGCCATGAAGTATCACCCGGACAAGAACCCGGGCAATGCCGAGGCCGAGGCCCAGTTCAAGGAGGTGGGTGAGGCCTTCGCGGTGCTCTCTTCCGGTGAGAAGCGCCGGGCCTACGACGCATACGGTCATGCCGGTGTCGAGGGCGGACCGGGTGGCGCGGGCTTTGGCGGATTCGGCGGTGGGGGGATGGGTGACATCAACTTCTCCGACCTGTTCGAAAGCTTTTTCGGCGGTGGCGGCGGGGGGGGGCGGCGTTCTTCCAGCCGCTCGCGGCGTGGTTCCGATCTTCAGTACAACCTGGAAATCACCTTCGAGCAGGCGTTTTTCGGCCACGAGGCGCGCCTGCGCATTCCCCGCGACGAAACCTGTGGCACCTGCGACGGCAGTGGCGCCAAGCCCGGCACCGGCATGCGCGCCTGCGGCGTGTGCAAGGGGGCGGGGCAGGTGCGTTTTCAGCAGGGGTTTTTCACCGTGGCCCGCACCTGTTCCGAGTGCAACGGCGCCGGTCAGGTGGCGGCGGAGCCGTGCCGGGACTGTTCCGGCCAGGGTACGGTGCGCACCGAGAGCACCCTGCAGGTCAAGATTCCCGCCGGGGTGGAAACCGGCAGCCGCCTGCGGCTGTCCGGCAAGGGCCAGGCCGGAGAGAGGGGCGGGCCTTCCGGCGACCTGTATGTGGTCATTACCGTGCTGCCCCACAAGGTTTTCCACCGGGAAGGCGACAACATCTATGCCGAGGTGGCGGTGCCGTTTACCGTGGCCACCCTGGGCGGCCATGTGGAAGTGCCGACCATGACCGATCCGGTGCGTCTGAAGGTTCCCGCCGGAACCCAGCCGGGGCGGCGTTTCCGTCTGAAGGGAAAGGGATTCGCCGATTTGTCAGGCCGTGGTATCGGAGATCAGGTGGTTTTGGTTACAATAGAAGTCCCTACCCGGCTCAATGCTTCGCAACGGGAAAGTCTGGAGGCTTTCGCGCAGGAAATGGGCGAGGAACCGGAGGCGGGTTCGGGAATTCTTGGCAAAGTTAAGAGCATTTTCGAGTAAACTGTAACCCGCACATCGGCCCCCCGGCCTAATGCGGCTCCGCGGCGTACCCCCATCCGCTGCGTTGCCCTGGCCGGGGGGCCGTCCCTTTTCTTGGGGAAGCCGCCGTTGTATATTAGGCAGCCGGAAGGTTTTTTTAAATAAACGGCGCTGCCCCACCGGCACATGCGGGGGTCGTGGGCATCACTGGCGCATTTGCATACGGTTCGTGTACCACAGGAGTGAACGGTCACAATGGTTATTGTTATGAAAGCGGGGGCCTCCGACGAGCAGATCAAGCATGTCGTGGACCGCATCAAGGAACTGGATTATACCCCGCACCTGATTTCCGGCGTGGAGCGCACCGTGATCGGTGCCGTTGGCGACGAGCGCGGCAAGGGGGTGCTCACCACACTTGAAACCCTGGACGGAGTGGAGAGCGTCGTGCCCATTCTCAAGCCGTACAAGCTGGCCTCGTCCGAGGTCAAAAAGGAGCGCAGCGTCATCCGGGTGGGTGATTCCGGCGTGGAAATCGGCGGCAACAAGCTGTGCGTGATGGCCGGCCCGTGCTCGGTGGAGGGCGAGGAGCAGATTCTCCAGGTGGCCCACGCGGTGAAGAGCGCCGGTGCCCACATGCTGCGGGGTGGCGCCTACAAGCCGCGCACCTCGCCGTACACCTTCCAGGGCATGGAAGAGAAGGGCCTGAAGCTGTTGGCCCGCGCCCGGGAGGCCACCGGCCTGCCGTTTATCACCGAGGTGATGGACACCGCCCAGGTGGATCTGGTGGAGGAGTACGCCGACATCATCCAGATCGGTACCCGCAACGTGCAGAACTTTGCCCTGCTCAAGCGGGTGGGCAAGTGCCGCAAGCCGGTGTTTTTGAAGCGCGGACTGGCCACCACCATCAACGAGTGGCTGATGAGCGCCGAGTACATCCTGTCCGAGGGCAACCCGGATGTGATTCTGTGCGAGCGCGGCATCCGCACCTTCGAAACCGCCACCCGCAACACCATGGACCTGTCCGCGGTGCCGGTGCTCAACGAATTGACTCACCTGCCGGTGATTCTGGATCCGTCCCACGGTACCGGCTTCCGCCGCTTTGTGTCCCCGATGGCCTGTGCCAGCGTGGCCGCCGGGGCGGACGGCCTGATGATCGAGGTTCACCAGGACCCGGACCACGCGTGGAGTGACGGTCCGCAGTCGCTGGATCTGCCCATGTTTTCCGACCTGATGGTGCGCTTGAAGGGGCATGCGGAGGCGAGCGGCCGCTCCATGTAAGCCGGTCCGTTTCAAGTATTCATCCTCGAAGGGGCGCAACGTCTTGGACGTTGCGCCCCTTTTGTATATGCAGCCCTCCAGCTAGTCGTTGTGGCCGTTCAGAAAAGTGGTAAATCAATCCGTTACGCCCAATTTTCCAGCAGTTTCAGTGGATCCTGGGCCTGGTTCCGGGTGAAAACTACCCGGGTCATCCCGGGGATGGCCGGCCCTGGGTAAAAAACACCCGTTTCGCAGGCGCCAATCGGGATTGGTTTAAAAAACGGGTGGTTGGGGGCGGGTGTTGGCTACCCGTTTCGGGGTACACTCCAGATGAGGGCGCGGTGGGCGTGCCCCTCGTGGTTTTGTCATTATCAGGGGAGGATGCCATGAAGGGCGGCGATCCCAATGTGGTGCGCATCGTGCTGGTGACCCATCCGGATGCGGACGGCGCGCGAGATCTGGCGCGGGCGATCGTGACGGAGCGGCTGGCTGCTTGCGTTAATATCGTCCCCGGCCTCACCTCGGTGTATCGCTGGCAGGGAGAAATCCACCAGGACGCCGAAGTGCTGCTGGTGATCAAAACCGCCGAACACCGCATCGGCACCCTCAAGCACCGCATTCCCGAACTGCACCCCTATGAGGTGCCGGAAGTGATTGTGGTTCCCACCGAGGGCGGCAGCCGAAAATACCTGGACTGGGTGGTTGCCGAGAGTGCTTCGGCCTGATTTCAAGCGTACTGTAAGGTACAAAAAAATCACCATCCGGTCATTGTGTGTGAGTCAAACGACGTAGTCTATAATTTTGTGTTGATTATTTTTTAATTAAAAAACAGCATGATATGCTGTAAACAAAAATAGTACCTACTAGTAGGTACAATTATAAAAACAAGCTCCAGCACATGGGGGGTGAGGATGAAACGGTGTGCGCCTTCCGGTAAGCTGGTGGGGCCATGAGCCGTCCCTATGTCACCCCCCCGCAGGCCGCCCCGGACGGCCCCACCTTTCCGGAGCTGCGCTCCATCTATCGCCGTTTGCTTACCCGCTTCGGCCCCCAGCACTGGTGGCCGGGAGACACCCCGCTGGAGATCTGCGTGGGGGCCATCCTCACCCAGAACACCGCCTGGACCAATGTGGAAAAGGCCATCGCCAACCTCAGGCGCGCCGATCTGCTCGATATTCAACGCCTGGCCGCCACGCCGGATGCGGAACTGGCCGAACACATCCGCCCGTCCGGCTACTTCAATCTCAAGGCCAGGCGGCTCAAGGGGTTGGTGGGGTTTCTGCTCAATCACTCCGGTGGTGATCTGCCGGCCCTGTTCGCAGAGCCGCTGGCCACCCTGCGCCCCAGATTGCTCCAGGTATACGGCGTGGGGCCGGAAACCGCCGACTCCATTCTGCTGTATGCGGGGGGCAAGGCCACCTTTGTGGTGGACGCCTACACCATCCGCATTTTTACCCGCCTGGGAATGGCGCCGGAGGGGGTGGCCTATCACGCCATGCAGGCGATTTTCATGTCCCGCATGCCGCCGGACGTAAAATTGTTCAACGAATATCACGCGCTGCTGGTAGCCTTGGGAAAGGACTTCTGCCGCCCGCGCCGTCCGCGCTGCGGAGCATGTCCGCTGGAGGATATTTGTGTCGCCGCGGGGGCGACGGCCCATGAGGAGCGCTGACGGATGAGCGAGGTTCGGCATTTTCACTTCAAATACCCCGATCCGGGTGCATTGGACGCCCTGCTGCGGGAATGCGCCGCCCCCTGGGAGGTGACCGGGACCGGTCGCGCCATTCGCATCATGTCACGGGGGGAAACGCCGTTCCGGGTGGAAATGATCCTCCAGCCATGGGGGATTGCCGCCCATTTGAGCGGTCAGTTTGTGGGCTTTGTCGATCCGCTGGTCAACCAGCTGGTGGAGCGGTACGGGGAGGTGAAGGTGGAAGAGCGGTGACCGCCGCCGCTTGGTGGCAACGGACCCGCCGCCGCTCCGTGGCACTTTGTTTCTCCAGAATGGCCCTGCGGGTGGCGCCGCTGTGGATCGTCCATCAGGGCGATGGGCTTCTGGCCGCGTCACTGGCACCGGCGCGGATGGTGGAAATGGCGCGGACCTTTGCGGTGCCGTACGGCGTGTATTCCAGGGCCATCGTAAGGACTCGGCGCGGGGAGGGAGCCCATGCCTGAGGGGGGCGTCCCATCACCATCCCAGGGGCGCTGGAGGCCGTATCTGAAAGGCGGCGTATGGGTGCCGGGGGTGGTGCTGGTGTGGTCGCTGTTTTCACTGGTGGGGGATATTGCCGGGTTGGCACGGGTGCTCCGCCCGGAGGTATGGCGGCGGCTGACCCACCCGGACGGTCCCATGTTTCACCCCATGTGGGGATGGGTGCTGGTGTCGGAGTTCGCCGCCAGCGTGGTGCTGGTGATCGCGTGCGGGGCCGTGCTGGCCCTGTATCTGGCGCGGCACGCCGATTTTCCATGGGCCATGGCCGTGTTGTTGGGGGTCAACGCGGTGTGGAGCGGCGTCGACTGGCTGGGGGCCGGCGCGGTGGCCGGATCCCTGCCGCCGGAGATGGCGCGGGTAATGCTCGATTCCGCGCGGTTCAGCCTGCTGGTGGGTATCCTCCTGGCGGGGATGATCCCCTGGCTGCTCAAATCCCGTCCGATACGGGACCTGTTTTCCGGCCCCGTACCCGGATAGCGTTCACCCGTAGCGGACAGAAGAACGCTACGGGCCGGGCGTTAGCCTTCCGCGGAGGGCACCGGATCCATATCGCCGTCCTGAGCGGCGGATTTCACCGCCGGAGACGCGGCCTTTTGTTTCCGGTGAGCCAGAAACACCATGGTGCCGCCTACGATCACGAACACGGCCCGGATTCCGTTACCGATGCCCGTCCCCCAGTGGTCCACCCACATGAGCGAGGCGATTTCGTGATCCACCTGGTTCAGCAGAAAACTGCACGCTCCCAACAGAAAGATGATCCATCCCGGATACTTCATGTGCACACCCTTTCGCGTTCCTTTCCGGTTTTTGCTGTTGCCTTCCTTTTCGGAAGGAGATGAGTGTGACTAAACAAAAAAGTTCAACCAAAACAATTATGTACAAATGTGTCCGGGCGGGGCGTTCATTTTCGTAACCCGATGCCCGGCGGGGGAACGGGGGAACGGGGGAACGGGGGAACGGGGGAACGGGGGAGTGGTGGGATGGGGGGTGTCCTCCCCCGCCACCTCACCGGGGGCGGGGGAGGACGAAAGGCAGGGTCAGATGATGCGCAGCACGTTG
>JAOUMB010000078.1 GCA_029881725.1 Nitrospirota bacterium | reverse complement strand
TTGTGCTAGTTGCGCTTTCACTTGTGCCAGTTGCGCCAGTTGCGCTTTTCAGCACCCCGATTCGGCCGATATCAGGCGAATTAACTCCTCGTGAGTGATGAACCGATCCCTCCCTTCCCGGTACGTGACGATGTGCTGGGGGTGGTCTTCCGGCAGATTCGTCCGTTGCCGGATCCACTCGCGGGAGTAGCCCAGCACCTTGGCCACCGTCCCGGTCTTGTAGCGTCCCCGGGGGGCTTGCCCGAACCGGGTCAGCAGGCGTTTCAGATAGATTTCCTCCTGCGTCATATTTACCTCCGTGTGCCCGTTGCCGATAAGGGTAATTCCGCGTCGCGATATTTCCGCTTGACGGAATTTCCGCGTCGCGGTAAAAATGAGTAGTGATCAAGTCGTTCGCATCCAAGGACACGGAGCGTCTGTTCAACCGGGACAGGCCCAAGCGCATCCCGGCGGACATCCTCTCCACCGCGCTGCGGAAGCTGCGACTGGTCGATGCGGCGGCGACCCTTGCCTTCCTTCAGGTTCCCCCGGCCAACCGCTTGGAGCCGTTGAAGGGACGCCGAAAGGGACAGCACAGCATCCGCATCAACGACCAATGGCGGATCTGCTTCCGATGGGACGAGGGAAACGCCTACGACGTGGAAATCGTCGATTACCACCGGGGATAGGATTCGGTGGAGACAAGGAGAATGAAAATGAGCAAGGACAAACTCCCTCCCGTTCATCCGGGGGAAGTGCTGAACCTGGACTTCCTGGAGCCGATGGGCATCACGCCCTACCGGCTGGCGAAGGACATCGGCGTCACGCCGTCGCGGATCCACGCCATCGTCCACGGTGAGCGTGCGATCACCGCCGAGACCGCCTTGAAGCTGGCCCGCTACTTTGGGGTGGACCCGGTTTCGTGGATGAACCTCCAGACCCGCTATGAGTTGGACGTCGCCCAGGACGCCTTGGAAGGCTCCCTGGAGGCCATCAAACCTCACGAACCTGTGGCAGCGTAACTGAGTCACTCCTCCACCTCCTGGGTATCCACCGCCCACAGCAGCAGGGCGATGGCGTCCGCCTCGTTGTCATCCGCCGGGACAAACCCCCGCTCCCGCACCGCTGCGATGACCGCCGCCTTGCCGGCGTTGCCCTTTCCCGTCGCGTGCTTCTTGATCGTCCCCACCGGCACACCCTGGTAGGCAACGTTCCGCAACTCGCACCAGGCGGTGAGTTGGCCCATGAAGCCGCCGTAGGCGTGCGCCGCGTCCACGCCGGCGTGGCGGCGGACCTCCTCGAAGTAGATGACGGTCGGACGGCCGGACAGCAGTTCCATTTCCGCCAACCAGCGCTTGAACCGCAGGAAGCGCATGCCTCCCCCCTCGAACCGGCCGGGCCGGAACGACATCGTGCCGCTAGTGACGGTTCCGTCCGCCGATCGGACCGCCCAGCCGGTGGTGGTGCCCAGGTCCAGGGCGAGGATGGTGCTCATTGTTCACCCTCATACCGGGCCGTTATCGAACCGAGTCGGGAATCCCCGAATCGGGGGTGTAAAGGGGTGCGCCCGGTAGGGGCACCCTTACACCCCCGTAGGGGGTGGGTGTTGACAGTGCAAACTGGCAAAGCCGGGAAACCCTTGTGCCATGCGGGGTTGCGCCAGTTTGCCAAGTTTGCCAATCCAGATTGCCTGGCAAACTGGGTTTTCTCGTAACCACATGATTTGTATGGAATTAAGTTTGCCACCACTTGGCAAACTGGATCCAGATTGCCACCGGTTGGCAAACTTATTTGGGGCGATTTCACGGTGTTTCCTCCTCCTGGTAGACCCAGATTTCGGGGTTTTCGACCGGCAAGCTGGCACCGGTCTGGGGGCACTTGAAGTGGGTGGGGACGACGGGGATTTCCTGCCATGGGCCCTCTCCGGTTTCCGGGTCGGAATCACCGGCCGGTAGACGGACGGACATGCCCTCCACGCACAGGTAGCCGTTGCGGGATCGCCCCGGTGCCGGCAAGCGGTAATCACGGTGGTTGTCGAAGAATTTGATGTAGCCCTTGGTGGCCAACACCGAGATCCGCCGGTTGATGGTGCGATCGGCACCCAGGCCGCATTGGCTCTCGAAGGTCTCGGAGAACTGGTTGGCGGTGTAGCACTTACCCCTGGCGGCCTCGTCGAACAGGATTTCCAGGATCACGTCGTGCTTTCGCCGCCGTTCGGCATCCAGTCGCTCTCCGTGGTCCTTGAGCACCAGCCGTTGGGAATCCCGCACCTCCCGCCACACCCCGTTGATCTTGTCCACGTGCTTGTGCGGAATGGCCTGGCCGTTCCTGAGTTCGTGAATCAGCAGCCTGGGCGTGAGGTTCTCGTCCGGCCGGAACAACACCATTCCGGTGCTGTAGTAGCCCCGCAGGGATCCCGCGCCGGCCAGGGCCTGGAACGGGTCCTCCTCGAACTGCTTCTTGCCGAGCTTCTTGGTGTGGTGGGTGAGGATCACCCCCGCCTCCGGGTTCACGGCGTGACGCAGCCGTTCTACCCGTTGCGAGAGGAAATACATCATCGCGCCGTTGTCGTTCTCACCACCGTCACCGCCCCCGTCGAACACGTTGCGGATGGGATCGATGGCGATGATGTCCGGCGTCTCGTCGCTGAAGGCACGCTTGATGGCGGGGATGATCTGCTCCAGCCCCTCGTCGTTCAGGACCAGGCGCAGCTGCGGGGTAGCCACGAAGTTGCGGCGGGCATCGTTCAGCCGGTGCGCGGGAATATTGATCGCCTTCATCCGCTCCCGCAGGTAGTGGTACTGGACCTCGGCCTGCAGGTAGAAGACGCGCAGCGGCCGGGGCGGGGCCATGCCCAGGAAGGTGGCGCCGGCGGCCATATGGGTCAGCCAGGAGAGCAGGAAGTCGCTCTTGCCCACCTTGGGTGCGCCGCCGAATACCAACAAGCCACCAGGGGTCAGCACCCGAGGGCTGATGAGATCCGGCGGGATGGGTGAGTCATCGTCCAGCATCTCGCCCAGGGTGAATGTGGGGAGCATCGGCGGTGCATCCCGGACCACCTTCCGCTCGCCGTGGGAGATGAAGCCGGCGCAGTTGAACCCCTCCGCCACCGCATCGGCGGCGTCCCACTTCTCCGGCTTGTCGTCCGGTGGCAGCAGGATGACCACGGAGTTGGCGCCTGCGCCTGCGGCTGCTTGAGCGATGGCCTCGGCATAGGTCCAGCCCACGCTATCGCGGTCCGGCCACATCACTACCTGTTTGCCCTTGAGGGGCGACCAGTCCGTCTTGGTGGTCTTGGCCGTGGCGCCGGCCCCGTGCATCGCGGTGGTGGCACAGATGCCCGCCTGGATAAGCGCATCCGCGCACTTCTCACCCTCCACCAGCACCACGGTGTTGGCCTGGGCGATACCCGGCTGGTTGTAGAGGGGCCAGGGGGTCGGGTCTCCAAACTTCTGGCGGGTGGCGTCCCACGGTCGGAAGGTCTTCTTGCCGCCCGGCGGGTCGTGGCGGTAGACACAGCAAATGAGCTTTCCGTCCGCCGTGGTGTAGTCCCACTTGCCGGTGCGGGGGCCCAGTTCGTCCATGGGCGGTTGGGTCGGACCAGCCTTGGGTGCCCTGCCAGTTGGCAACGGATTCTGCCAACTGACAGCCCCTAACCATTCGGCGGCACCTTCGATCACCTTGTGGAAGTCGGACCGGGCGGACTGGCCGTGGACACCGGCCCACAGGTCGATCACATCGCCGCCCTCGCCGGTAGCGAAGTCGGTCCAAAGGCCGCGTTTCTCGCCGGTCAGCTCCACCGACAGGCTGTTGCCCTTGCTTCCGTGCAGGTCGCCCACCTGGAACGTGCCGCTCTTGGTGGTGCCGTTCGGGAACAGGTAGGCGAGCATCGACTCCAGGCGGTCCGAGAGTTCCCGGCGCACGGTATCGGCGTCGATGGTCTGAGTGCCCACCCGGTCGGGGGCGTCGTTGAAGTCGCGCCAATCGCCCATCAGCCCGCCTTCCAGCAACGGTCCTGCCAGGAACACCAGGTGCATTCGAAATGGGTGGGCGTGGTGGTTACCCGTGGCAGCAACTCACCCGCCTCGGTGGCGGTGATCACCCGCACACCACGGTCGGACATGGATTGGGCCAGACCACCATCGAACGGCATCCGCTCGAAGTAGAGTTCCTGGCTGTCCTTGTTAATGGCGGTGAAGATCGCCGGGTTTTGGGAAATGCCCGGCACGCTGCCTTCCATATAGGCTTGGTACACCGCCACCTGGGCGGCGTAGACCGGCTTGGCCTTGGCGATACCCTTCTTAACCGTCTCCCGCCACGATTTGGCGTTCATGGTCTTGCACTCCCACAGGGCGGGGTAGGTCAGTCCAAGGTCGTCGGGGCCGCCGGAGAAGATGCCGTCCACGTGCCCCCGGATGCGGCCGCCGGCGACGGAGAAGCCGAACTGACCGCCGTTGGCCTTTTGGGTGTGCAACTCGAAGCCGGCCAAACGCAGCCAGCGGATGGCTAGGTCCTCAAGGGCGTGCCCCACCTCGAACACCCGCAGGATGCGGCCGGAGAAGCTCCGACCTGGATCCTCGGGGGTGTGGGTGTACTCGTACTGCAAGGCCCGCTCGCAGGAGACGCCCAGGCGCGAGCCGCCCAGGTAGTCGCGGAGCCGCTGTTCCCCCTGCTCGGCCTGGAGTGCGGCATCGATCAGGTCGGTGACCCGATCGTGGAATTTCGGTTGATGGTTGAAATCCAGCATCAGAACGGCACCCCGGCCTGGGCCTCGTGGCCGGCCACCATTTGGTCCTGGTAGGTGGTCACCACCACGTCGATCAGCCCCAGGATCTGATCCTTGCTGTACGCCGCCAGGGGCGTATCCAGGCCCAGGGCGGTCACGTAGTCACCCAGGGGCCCCAGGCACGCGGCCAGGGCCGCCTGTTCCATTTCCGTGGGATCGATCATCTTTCCGGTCCTTTTCATCAGATTCGAATAGGCCCCCTGGCAGCGCAGGGAGCAAAACTTCCGGTAGCTGGCCGGGCGCCGGGGATCCGACCGGGTCAACCTCGGGTTGACCCAACCAAACCCCCGCGCCTGGCGGGAACAGACGGCGCACACCCTCATGCGGTGACCATTGCCCGGTCACCGGCGGCCATCACCACCGTCCGAATCGCGTGCTTGTTGAACTCGAAGCTCAGGCGGCAGGAAGCCTCGTAACGGGTCATCCCAAAGTTCGCCCGGCACTCCGCCGGCAGGAACTCCAGTTGCCTTTGCGTGGGTGGCTGGTTCAACCACCGGCGGCTCTTGTGGGCGGCATCCACCGATTCGTGGTTGTTGAGCCAGTCGTCCGCAGCGGCGAGGCAGACGATCCGATCCCCAACGGCCAATAGCTGTGGCGCTTTTCCGTGTCCCACCGCGTACCAGCGACCGTCCAGGAAGAACACGCCGGCCCAGGCGGAAAAACCGGCGGCCATCAGGGCATCATCCCGGCCGAACAGGTCCACCCAGCGAAAGTTGGATCGGCCCAGAAGGTCGATCTCGGTCATCACGAAATCGACCAGGCCGGATGTCTCGGAATTCTTCTCAAAGGTGAATCCGCACAGGGGGCACTCGCGGCAGGCGATGGGCACCTCCGCGTCGCACTCCGGACAGAGCTTGACCGGTGCGGTCGAGTCGGATTCGCTACCGTCTCCATCGAGCTTTCCGCCAAGATCCACGTCCTGCTCCAGGGAGCCGTGCATCAGGGTTGCGGTGCCGAAGTCGAGGACAATGCAGTCGGTCTTGACCACCCCCGGATGCTCGTTGGGATCCACCGTGCGCAAGCCACGGCCCACCATCTGGATGAGGGTGGATTTATAGCTGCTAGGCCGCAGCAGAACGATGCAGGCGGTGGGGGTGTAGTCGTAGCCCTCGGTGAGGACCGCCACGTTGACCACCACCTGGGCGTCACCTTGCTCGTATGCGGCGAGTCGCTCTCGGCGATCGGCCGTCGACAGCTCGCCATGGATCAGCACCGCCTCGATGCCGGCGTTCAGGAACGTGTCGCAAACCGCCGCCGCATGGGCCACGGTGGAGCAGAAGACGATGGTCTTTCGGTCGCCGGCGTGCTTCCGCCAGTGGTGAACCACCGCCTCGTTGATGGGGGCCCGGTTCATTACCGCTGCCACCTCATCCATGTCGAAGTCGGCAACGCGGCGGCGCACTTGCTTAAGTTGCTCCTGGGCGCCAACGTCGATGACGAAGGTGCGCGGCTTCACCAGGTGGCCGGCACCGATCAGCTCCCCCAGGGTGATCTGATCCGCGACGTTGTTGAACACCTCCCGCAGGGCCCGACCGTCGCCCCGCTGGGGGGTGGCGGTGACACCGTAGACCTTGGCGTCCGGGTTGTTATCCCGTACCCGGCCGATCACCCTTCGGTAGCTGTCGGCGGCCACATGGTGGGCCTCGTCGACCACCAGCAGATCGAAGCGGGGCATCCGCTCGAGGTTCGCCTCCCGCGACAGGGTTTGCACCATGGCGAAGGTGGCCTGGCCATCCCACGACTTCTCCCTTGCGTTGAATACCGAGGTGGGAATGTGCGGATTGACCCGCCCGAACTTTTCCCGGTTCTGGGCCGTGAGTTCGTCCCGGTGCGCCAGGATGCAGGCCCGCATATCCGGCTCCGTCAGGGTCCGACCGACAACAGCGGAGAGCATGATCGTCTTGCCGGACCCTGTTGGGGCCACCGCCAGGGTGTTGCCATGTCGGTGGAGCGCCTGTACGGAGCAGTCCACCATTTCCTCTTGCCGTGGCCGCAGGATCATGACCCGACCCCGACCGCGTAGTCCTTCACCACCATCCCGGCCTGCTTGCTGCCCACCATGCACGCCTGCACCCACGTGGTGCGGTCCTCGCCCAGGCGGCGGATGTGTCCGCGCCGCAGGTGAATGCGGGGAGCTCTCCGGTCGCTCGGCTGACCCGGTTCGGTCTGCCTGCCGGACGATGGCGCCACCTCAAGCGTCCGGTACTCGTACAGCTTGCGTTTGTTCTTGCCGCGCCCCTGCTTTCTGCGAGGAGAGATGGTCCGGGTTTCGATGTTCGAGCAATTGAGTACCGCGCACAGTTCGGTAATCGCTCTCAACTCGTCGGTGGTGTCATAAACGGCTCGTTCATATGACCCACCGGCGGCCTGAAATAACTCGGGCATCGGTATGATCCTGATCGGCACTGTGGTGGCGCCCGTCGTAAGGTGTGCGTTCGGAGCTACTAGGTGATGCTCTGAGTCGAATGGAACAACCGAATCACCCCGCCGCACCAACACTCCGGTTGGGTAGGGCGCCCACCGGGTATCGCGATCCGCACGGCAGATCGGCCACACGAGAACCAATCTATCGGGATCCTCGTCCGGTCCTTCACCCGTCATCCGGAGCAATCTGTCCGCCCCAGCTCCGATATCCACCGCAAGGGCAATACGGCGAGAGACTGGAATGGTCATGGGCCCCGAGGGATGGGCGAACTCCTGGCCGACGTGGTACTCGGCCGCTATCGCCGAATAAGGAAGACGGAGGGCGTCAATCTCCGCTTGTTTCCAGGTTTCCCCGGCAAACATCCGGCCCCCATCCGGCAGGATGAATTTTTGAGATTGGTCCAGTAGTTCTGCCAGCAGTGCGGCAATCTGCGCACTTACCGTGAACCCTCTTTGCGCCATGGTGACCGCAAATTCGCGCACGTCCGGCACGGCCGAGGCCGAGTAGTGCAGCGGCGCAACACTCATTGCGCCCAGCTGGGGCGACCAGCGGTGGAAGGGTTCTGAGGGGCGGAGGTGGGAGCCGGAGCGGGTGCCGACACCGCCCCCATCGCCATCCCGTACTCCTTGTGGTCCGGGGCGATGGCCTGCTTGACGACGTTCTTGTCGTCGCCCTTGGCGTCCTTCTCCCAATCGATCTTGGCGACGAACTCGATACCGTCCAGGTCCGCGAAGCCGGTGATGCGCCGGGCGTTCTGGGCCTGTGGCGTTTCGTCGCTCGGGTGAACACCACGGGCTGAGTTCAGGATGCCCTTGATGAAGGCCCGGCCCATGTGGGCCCACTCCGGCCCCTTCGGGCTGTGCAGGCCGATCAGCGACCAGACCTTGCGGCGGGCATACGGCCCCTCCGTCACCACGAACTCGGCATTCAGGTAGACGGAGCCGGTCTTGTCGTTGCGGGTAGCGTAGCCGCCGGTCCACCCCTCGTTCGGATCGTCGTATCCGCCCGGACGGATGGTCATCCGCACCTTGGCGAGAGTGCCCTTGGGGATCAGGTCGTAGGACTGTTGGTCGTCGGCGTTGTTGAAGTCGTTCCAGGTACTCATTGTTGGTATTCCTTATGCGGTGGGGGTGGCGGCGGGGCGCGAGAAGTCGAGACGCTCCGGGGCGGGACGCCCGGGGCTCTGGATCTTCTCCATCAGCTTTTGGAGGTTCGGTTCCTCGATCAGGTCGAGGCGGCCGGAGCGGTCCTTGGCGGGGTAGCCCCAAGGGTTCAGGGTCTGGCAGACGAACGCCCGGTAGGTGGCGCCGTCATCGTCCTTGAGCTCCGCCGGTGATGACCT
>JAOUMB010000124.1 GCA_029881725.1 Nitrospirota bacterium | reverse complement strand
CCGGATCTTCCGGGGTGTGGGTGTGCTCGTACTGAAGCGCCCGCTCGCAGGAGACACCCAGGCGGGATCCACCCAAGTAGTCGCGTGGTTGTTGTTCTGCCTGTTCCGCCTGGAGGGCGGCATCGATGAGTTCCGTGACCAACTCGTGAAGCTTGGGACGGGAGTTGAAGTCCAACATCAGAACGGCACCCCCGCCGCCTGCTCGTGGCCGTCCACCATCCGGTCCTGGTAGGCGGTCACCACCACCTCGATCAGACCCAGTACCTGGTCCCTGCTGTACTCCGCCAGGGGCGTTTGCAGCCCCAGGGCCGCCACGTAATCGCCCAAGGGAGCGAGACAGTCCGTCATGGCGGCGATTTCCATTTCCGTGGGATCGATCATCCTTCCTCCGGTCTTTTTCATCAGATTCGAATAGGCCCCCTGGCATCGCAGGGAGCAGAACTTCCGGTAGCTCTCCCGGCGCCGGGGATCCGAGCGGGACAGGTTCGGGTTGAACCACCCGAACCCCCGCGCCTGCCGTGAGCAAACGGCGCATCTCATGCGGCGACCTCATCCCGGTCACCGGCCGCCATCACCACCGTCCGGATCGCGTGCTTGTTGAACTCGAAGCTGAGCCGGCAGGACGCCTCGTACCGGGTCATCCCGAAGTCCGCCCTGCACTCCGTCGGTAGGAATCCCAGTTGTCTCGGGGTGGGGGGCTGGTTGAGCCAACTGCGGCTCTTGTGGGCGGCGTCTGCCGTCTCGTGGTCGTTGAGCCAGTCGTCGGCCGCTGCCAGGCACACCATCCGCTCGCCGACAGCGAGCAGCCGTGGTGGTTTGCCGCTTCCCACCGCGTACCAGCGGCCGTCCAGGAAGAACGCACCAGCCCAGGCGGAAAAACCGGCGGCCATCAGGGCGTCGTCCCGGCCGAACAGGTCCACCCACCGGAAGTTGGACCGGGACAGGAGGTCGATCTCGGTCATCACGAAGTCGGAAAGGTTGCCGTCCTTCGCCTCGGTGTCAAACCCGAAGCCACACATCGGGCACTCGGCCACCCGTGCCGGCAGTTCGGCGAAGCACTCCGGGCACCGCTTGGAGGGCGCCTCGCCCTCCCCTTTGGGCCGGGGGTCGACGGTGGCCTCCTGCTCCAGGGAGCCGTGCATCAGGGTGGCGGTGCCGAAGTCGAGGACGATGCAGTCATCCTTGACCACCCCCGGATGCTCGTTCGGGTCCACGGCGCGCAGCCCGCGACCGATCATCTGAATGAGCGTGCTTTTGTAACTGCTGGGCCGAAGCAGAATCACACAGGAGGTGGGGGTGTAGTCGTACCCCTCGGTGAGCACCGCCACGTTCACCACCACCCGGGCCGCACCGGATTCATACGCAGCAAGGCGCGCCTTGCGTTCGTCCGACGCCAACTCGCCGTGGATCAGCACCGTATCGATACCATTGGCCTCGAACGTGTTACAGACCGTCTCCGCGTGGGCCACGGTGGAACAGAACACGATGGTCTGCCGGCCCTCGGCCTTATCAAGCCAGTGTTCGACCACCGCCTCGTTGATCGGGGTGCGGTTCATGACCGCCTCCACCTCGCGCATGTCGAAGTCGGAGGCGGTACGGCGTACGTGCCCGAGGGCGTCCTGGGCGCCCACGTCGATCACGAAGGTGCGTGGCCGCACCAAGTGACCAGAGCGGACCAACTCCCCCAGGGTGATCTGGTCCGCCACGTTGTCGAACACCTCCCGGAGACCCTTGCCATCGCCCCGTTGGGGGGTGGCGGTGACGCCGTAGACCTTTGCGTCCGGGTTCCGGTCTCTCACCCGATCGATCACCCGGCGGTAGCTGTCTGCGGCCACATGGTGCGCCTCGTCCACCACCAGCAGATCGAACGGGGGCATCTGCTTGAGGTTTGCCTCCCGCGACAGGGTCTGCACCATGGCGAAGGTGGCCCGGCCCGCCCACGACTTGGTGGTGGCGTTGAACACCGAGGTGGGGACGTTCGGGTTCACTCGCCCGAACTTTTCCTGGTTCTGGGCGGTCAACTCGTCCCGGTGCGCCAGGATGCAGGCCTTGACGCCGGGGTCCGACAAAAGGGAACCCACCACCGCGGACAGCATGATGGTCTTCCCCGATCCGGTCGGGGCCACCGCCAGGGTGTTTCCGTGCTGGTGGAGCGCCCCCAGGGAGCGCTCCACCAACTCTTTTTGTCTGGGTCGCAGGATCATGGTTACTGCGCCCAGCTAG
>JAOUMB010000033.1 GCA_029881725.1 Nitrospirota bacterium | reverse complement strand
CACCCGGTGGCTGCCGGGGCGGACGGGGGCGGGCATCGCCCTCGACTTCACCCACGCCAAGGTGTATCTGGATACTACCGCCAACGCCCATGTGACCGGCACGCGTGGCGGCGCGCCGGTGGACACGGTGGAACCGGTATCGAACACCCTTTCCCACTTCAACAACAGCCACGGCCTGAACCTGCTCACCCTGAACGCCCTGTGGCGCGGCGACCCGCCCCGGCCCGGGGACCCGAAACGGGGCGTCACCCGACCCTACGCGGGCTTCGGCCTGGGGGTGTCGATCCCCCACGTGGAGGCGCAAACGGCGCTGGGGGATACCTTTCATTACAAATACTCCGGCCCGGCGGCCCAGGTGCTGGCCGGGGTGTCGCGCACCACGGCGGCGGGGTGGGAGTTTTTTGGTGAGTACAAGTTCAGCCGCTCCTGGCTGGACGAGCCTCTGTCCGGTGGCGACCGGGTGCGACTGAACGCGAATGTGCACCACCTGCTGATGGGGGTGGGGCGCTAGACGATCATTATCCAATCTTCACAAGGCCGTAACCCCCGCGTTACCGGCGGGGGATACGCTTTTCCCTGACGCCCCGGCCACGCGGGCCGGGGCGCGCAACACCCCTTTGCCCCCAAGGAGCACCGCCATGAAAATCCTGATCCCCACCCTGTTGCTGCTGGCCGCAGTGGCCACCGGCTGTTCCCACAAGGACGGCATGATGATGGACGACGGCATGGCCGCCAAACCGATGATGGAAGACACCATGTCCGGCCAGCCGATGATGGACGGCGGCATGACGGGTCAGCCGATGATGGATGACAAATAGCCCGAATTTCGCCCTGCCCCGCCCCCCCGGTGAACAGTACGGGGGGCGGGGCGGATTGCAATTTGTAAACGGTGCCATTAGCATGAACCGCACCGTGCACACCACGACGCTGCGGCAGGCGGGGCCGGTGGTGTGGCGATGTTCCGCACACACTAAAAGTGTTTGTTTCCGGATCCGCTGGAAGCGGAATCACCCTAAGCGCGGTGCTGGCATGGGGACACGGTTTGAGCCGTACGAAATTCTGGTCCCCGCATTGGCCGGGCTGGTTGCATCCTGTCTGGTGGTGTATGCCACCGGGGTGTACGGGGCGGCCATTTCCACCGATGTGATCGGCTACATCGCCCAGGCCCGCAACCTGTTGCAGGGCAACGGGTGGGCGGGCATATCCGGTTCGCCGCAGTACCTTTATCCCCCCGTCTTTCAATCCGTTCTGGCCCTGGTCGGGCTGCTGGGGGTGGACCCGCAGGATTCCCTGCGCTGGGTGAATGCCGCAGCGCACGGGTTGACCGTCGGATTGCTGGCCTGGTGGGTGTGTCGCCGCTTTGAATCCCCCCTGGTGGGCGTGCTGACCGTTGTGGCGCTGGTGGCCTCTCCGGTTCATATCTGGATGGCCTCCCAGGGGCTTTCGGAATCGGTGTTCATGCTGTTTGTGGCGGGCGCTCTGGTGCTGGCGGAACGGTATTGGCGGCGGGGAGGGGAGCGGGCCGCGCTGCTGGGGTTTGCGGCCTGCTCCGCACTGGCCTTGGGCACCCGCTATCCCGGTGCGGTGCTGGTGCCGCTGGGGATCGGGCTGATTTGGCTGGTGCCGGGTTTGCCGCGGGCCCGGCGCATGGCCGACGGTGCCACATTCAGCGCGCTGGCGGTGTCCATCGGGGTGGCCTGGCTGATTCGCAACCAGATCCTTGTCGGAACCATGTTTGGCAGCCGCAGCGACCCTTCGGCGAATCTTTCCGAGGTGGCCTCCCTGTATCTGGTGGAAATGTGGGGCTGGCTGTTTTCAGGGACCCTGGGGCCCGGCTGGAACTACGCGCCGCTTTCCATTCCGGCGCGGGGCGTCACCATTGTGGCATTGCTGGTGATTGCGGTCAGCGCGGCGTATGTATTCTGGAAAATGCTTCGCGGGCGGGTTGCCGGCGGGTGGGGGGGGCTGCTGGTTTTCGGCGGGTTCAGCGTGTTGTACGTGGCGTTTATTGTGGTCACCAAATCGCGGGTGGGAAATCCGGAATACCGCTATCTGGTGCCAGCCCTGCCGTTTCTGCTGGTTGCCACCGGGTGCCTGTGCAATCAGGCCGTGGCGCAGTTCAACGCGGGTGGAGGCCGCCGGGTGGTGGTGACCATGCCCGTGGCATGCGGGGTCTGGCTTGCGGTGCATGCGTTCCCGGTCACGCTTCAGGTGCTGGACAGCTGCCGGACCAAGGGAACCGGATATTACTCCATGGCCACCTACAGTACCTGGCAGATCCTCCCCTATCTGGAATCCAGCGAGTTTCGTGGCTTGCTGCAAAAGGACACGGTGATTTTGTCCACGCTTCCCGATGCGGTCTACTGGAAGAGCCACCACACCACCGGAAGCCTCCCGCGGGTTGGCGATCAACAGGAAGCGCGAATCGGCACCTTTCGCGCCACGGTGGAGCGTCAGGCGGAAAGGGGAGCGGAGACGCTGGTGGTGGCCATTTCAAAAAACGCCGACAAATTCGTGCCGTTCGAACGGCTGGCTCGTGAAGTGAGGTTTGTCTTTCTGCGGGAGATGCCGGATCACAGTGGCGCCGTGTTTCGCGTGCTTCCGATGAAAACGGCCGAAACTCCGGCCGGTTGGAATTCCTGAAAGGGTTTACCCCCGCCCCTCCGCGCTCACCACAAACGTCCCGTCCTTCACGTCCACGGTCAGGTGGGCGCCGTCGGGAACGCCGCCGCCGATCAGGGCGCGGGCGATGGCCGTTTCCATGCGGTGCTCGATGAAGCGCTTGAGCGGCCGTGCTCCGTATACCGGGTCGTAGCCCTCCGTGGCCACATGGATTTTGGCCTCCGGGGTGACCGTCAGGGTCATCTGCCGGTCCGCCAGCCGGTGGCCCACTTCGGCCAGCAGCAAATCGACGATGTGCACGATCTCGGCGCGGGTGAGCGGCTTGAACAGCACCACGTCGTCCAGCCGGTTTAAAAACTCCGGGCGGAAGTGCAGGCGCAGTTCGTTCATCACGCGTCCGCGGGCGTCGTCGGATATGTGGCCCGCGTCGTCGATGCCGTCCAGCAGGTATGGCGAACCGATGTTGCTGGTGAGGATCACCACCGTGTTTTTAAAACTCACGGTGCGGCCGTGGCTGTCGGTGAGGCGGCCGTCATCCAGCAGTTGCAGCAGGATGTTGAACACCTCCGGGTGGGCCTTTTCCACCTCGTCGAACAGCAGCACGCTGTAGGGGCGGCGGCGCACCGCCTCGGTCAGTTGGCCGCCCTCCTCAAAGCCCACATAGCCAGGAGGGGCACCCACCAGCCGCGACACCGCGTGGCGCTCCATGTATTCGCTCATGTCAATGCGGATCATGGCGTCCTCGCTGTCGAACAGGGAGGCGGCCAGGGTCCGTGCCAGCTCCGTTTTTCCCACCCCGGTGGGGCCCAAAAACAGGAACGAGCCGATCGGCCGTTTCGGGTCCTTGATGCCCGCGCGGGCGCGGATGACCGCATCGGCCACCGCCTGCACCGCCTCGTCCTGCCCCACCACGCGCCGGTGCAGGATGTCGTCCAGCTGAAGCAGTTTTTCCCGCTCCCCCTCCATCAGGCGGGTGACCGGAATGCCGGTCCAGCGCGCCACCACCTGGGCGATCTCCTCCTCGGTGACCTCTTCCGACAGCAGGCGCGGGCCGGTGTCCTCGTGGTGCTGGGCGGCGGCCAGTTGCTTGTGCAGATCCGGCAGCCGGCCGTATTTGAGTTCCGCCACCTTTTCCAGGTCGTAGGCCCGCTCGGCGGTGGCGATTTCGTGCCCCACCTGCTCGATTTCGGATTTCAGGTCGCGCACGCGGGTGACCTCGGTTTTTTCCGTTTCCCACCGGGCGCGCATGGTTTTGGCCTGTTCCGAAAGATCGGCCAGTTCCTTTTGCAGGTGGGTCAGCCGCTCGGCGCAGGCCGGGTCGTCCTGCTCCTTTTTGAGGGCGGCCTCCTCGATTTTGAGGCGCATCTCCCTGCGGGTGATCTCGTCCAGTTCCGCGGGCATGGAGTCGATCTCGGTGCGGATGCCCGCGCACGCCTCGTCCACCAGGTCGATGGCCTTGTCGGGCAGAAAGCGGTCGGCGATGTAGCGGTCCGAAAGCCGTGCGGCGGCGATGATGGCGGCATCCTGAATGCGCACCCCGTGGTGCACCTCGAAGCGCTCGCGCAGGCCGCGCAGGATGGACACGGTGTCCTCCACGTCCGGCGGGGCCACCAGCACCGGCTGGAAGCGGCGCTCCAGGGCGGCGTCCTTTTCGATGTACTGCCGGTATTCATTGAGGGTGGTGGCGCCGATGCAGTGCAGTTCGCCCCGCGCCAGCATCGGTTTGAGCATGTTGCCCGCGTCGGTGGAGCCTTCCGTGCGGCCCGCGCCGACGATGGTGTGCAACTCGTCGATGAACAGGATGATGCGCCCTTCGGCGGCCTTGATCTCGTTCAGCACCGCCTTCAGGCGCTCCTCGAACTCGCCCCGGTACTTGGCCCCGGCCATCAGCGCGGTCATGTCCAGCGCGAACACGGTGCGGTCCTTCAGTCCCTCGGGCACGTCCCCGGCCAGAATGCGCTGGGCCAGACCCTCCACGATGGCGGTCTTGCCCACACCGGCCTCGCCGATCAGCACCGGGTTGTTTTTGGTTTTGCGCGACAGCACGCGGATCGCCTGGCGGATTTCGGTGTCGCGCCCGATGACCGGGTCCAGCTTGCCGTTCCGGGCCTGTTCCACCAGATCGATGCCGTATTTTTGCAGGGCCTCGTACTGCCCCTCCGGGTTGTCGCTGGTGACCCGCTGGTGGCCGCGAACCTCGGACACGGCTTTTAAAAAGGCGTCGCGGGTGATGCCGGCATTTTTCAGCGCCTTGCCGGCTTTGCCTCCCTCGGCGATGAACGCCAGCAGGATGTGCTCCACCGACACGTATTCGTCCTGCATCGCCCGTGCTTCGTTCTGGGCGGCCACCAGCAGGGCGTTGAGGCGCTGGGTGACATAGATCCTGCCCGCCTCGGTGGCACCGCCGGTCACCTGCGGGCGCTTTTGCAGGTCGGCGGCAATGGTTCCCTGCAGGGCGGTCAGGTCGGCTCCGGCGCGGGTGAGCAGGCGCGGGGCGAGGCCATCCGCATCTTTCAGCAGGGACAGCAACAGGTGCTCGCCGTCCACCTCCTGATGGTGCATGGCCAACGCCGTCTCCTGGGCGCCCTGCACCGCCTCGCGGGCCTTGATGGTGAATTTGTTCAGATCCATAACCGAATGTCCATATGCAGGCCCCGTGAGCCGGGTAAGCCGGGTGGGGCGGTCGTGGTGCCGATGTGGCGGGGCCGTTTGCCCCACAACCTGTTTTAAGCCGGTTTCGGGGATTGGCAACCCCCCTGGACTCAAGCAGTGAATCCTCAAAAGAAAAAGGCCACCCCCCCGGCCGGGGGGGTGGCCTTTCATGTTGGGCGGGTGCACCCGCCTGCGTTACGCGGCCTTCTTGACCTCGATCTTGCGGACCGGGGTTTTGGCGGCCTCGGCCTTGGGCAGGGCGATGGTCAGGATGCCGTCCTTGAAGGTGGCGGAGACCTTGTCCTGCATCACCTCCACCGGCAGCGGAATGATGCGGTGGAAGGAGCCGTAGTACCGTTCGCAGTGGGTGTACCCCTCCTTTTCCTCTTTCTTTTCCTCCTTTTTCTCTCCCTTGATGGTGAGCGCGTCACCGGTCAGGGTGAGTTCCACGTCCTTTTCGGTCATGCCGGGTAGTTCGGCGCTGACGTGCAGATCCTTTTCCGTCTCCGTCACGTCCACGCGCGGGGAAAAGCCGCGGATGGGGGACTCCAGCAGGCGGAACGGGTCCGCCGGCAGGTCGCCCCAGAAGCTGTCGAACAGCCGGTTGACCTCCTGTTGCAGCGCCATGAAGGGCGATTCGATGGTGTGAACCGGCACCTCCCTGCGCCCGAAGCGAATCAGGTTTCCCATGACGACCTCCACAATTCACGCGGCCGCCACCCCGAAGGGCCGGGCCCACCCCGGCGGGGGCGGAAGCCGTTTTGACTCTCTACTTCACTTGTAATCCCGGGGTGGGGGGGTGTCAATGGGTGCTGCGCGCATGGCGGTATCCGCATAGGTGACTGGCATTCGGAGGCGGGCAAGGCCTCCACCATGCGACGGGTGTGGGGGTTCCTGTTTCGGCCGGGTTGTCAGGGATTTGCCCTCACGTTGGAGATGCTAACGAATGAGGGACCACCCACCACGTCCGCGGGCACTTCCGGAAGCGCGGGGATATCCAGAAAAATGGCAGTCAGGGAAAGATTCACATAGTATGTCCTCTTAACCTTCTAGGCTACCGAAACCAAGGCAGACGGCCCATCGAGACCGTCAATCTATTCGTCAGCCTAGAAGGTTAAGAGGACACATGAGAGAATGTCGCGGATTTTGAACCCGTCCAACGGGGGCAGGGAACCGAGGGAGTCAGAAATGCGCCCGCGCCACCTTGGCCAGTGCCTGCATGTGGTCCTCGCGGTCGTTGAGGGCGGGGATGTAGCGGAATTTTTTGCCGCCCGCGTTCAGGAACTGATCGCGGCCGGTTTCGGCGATCTCCTCCAGGGTTTCCAGGCAGTCCGCCGCGAAGCCGGGGCAGATCACGTCCACCGAGCGGATGCCGCGCTGGCCGAAGGTGATCAGGGTTTCATCCGTATACGGCTGCAACCAGGGCTCCTTGCCGAAGCGGGACTGGAAGGTTATCTGCCAGCGGCCGGGTTTCAGGCCCAGCTTGTCGGCCAACTGGTGGGCGGTGCGGGTGCACTGGTCGAAATAGGGGTCCCCCTTTTTGGTGCGGTACCGCTCCGGGGTGCCGTGAAAGCTCATCAGCAGCACGTCGGACGGGGGTTCCTTTTCCCATGCCTCGCGCACGGTGGCGGCCAGGGCGGAGATGTAGGCCGGGTGGTCGTGATAATTATTCACCAGCTTGCACACCGGGGCGTCCTTCCAGCCGCGCAGGGCCGCCAGCATGGCGTCCTGCACGCTGGCGGTGGTGGCAATGGAATACTGGGGGAACAGGGGCAGCACCACCACGTTGCCGCACCCCATGTCCACCAGGCGGCGCAGGCCGTCGTGGATGGACGGGGCCCCGTAGCGCATGGCCAGCGCCACCGGCACCGTGTCCTCGCGGCCGACGGTGAGGGCCTCCTCCAGCATGTCGCGCTGGCGGTCGCCAGTGACCATCAGCGGGGAGCCCTGATCGGTCCACACCTTTTGATACAGCCGGGCCGATTCCGCCGGGCGGGTTTTCAGGATTTTAAAATGGAGGATATACCACCACAGGGGGCGGAACACGTCCACCACCCGCGGGTCCCACAGAAACTCGGCCAGGTAGTTGCGGACCGCCTCCTCGGTGGGGGCCTCCGGCGTGCCCAGATTGACCAGCAGCGCGCCGCGCAGTTTTCCCGTGGTTCCGATCACCCCGTCCCCTTTGTTCCACCGCGCCGCCGTGGCGCCGGGTCATTTTTTCAGGGGCGCCCTGTCGGGGCGCACAGCAGGGATGTTACCCCGGCTGGATGTCGATGTGGTAGTTCTCGATCACCGGGCTGGCCAGAAGCTCCTCGCACATGCGGGTGACCTGCTCGTGGGCCTTGCCCTGATCGCCATCCTCCAGATCCAGTTCGATCAGCTTGCCAACCCGAACGTTGTTGACGCCGCCAAAGCCCAGGGTGTGCAGGGAGTGCAGCACCGCCTTGCCCTGCGGCTCCAGCACCCCGTTCTTGAAGGTAACGGTTACGGTCGCTTTCATGATGCGTTCCTTCTAGATTTCGCCACACACGCGGCGCGCGACTTCGGCATAGGTTTCCTCGATCTTGCCCAGGTCGCGGCGGAAGCGGTCCTTGTCCATCTTCTCGTCCGTGTCCATGTCCCACAGGCGGCAGGTGTCCGGGCAGATTTCGTCGCCCAGCAGAACCTCGCCGTTGTGCACGCCGTATTCCACCTTGAAATCCACCAGCCGCAGCTTGCGCGCGGCAAAAAAGTCGGTGAGCAGGCGGTTCACCTTGCGGGTGGTCTCGCGCATGGTTTCCAGTTGAGCCGGGGTGGCCAGTTCCATCATGAAGATGTGCTCGTCGCACAGCATCGGGTCGCCCAGGGCGTCGGACTTGTAGTAAGTCTCCACGATGGGGCGGGGCAGCACGGTGCCCTCTTCCAGTCCGATGCGCTTGGCCAGGCTGCCGGCGGCGATGTTGCGGCCGATCATCTCCACCATGATGATGTTCAGCTTCTTGACCAGCATCTCCCGGTCGTTCAGGCGCTCCACCATGTGCGTGTGCACGCCGTTTTCGGTGAGCATGTTGAACAGGGCTTCGCTGATGCGGTTGTTCACCACCCCCTTGTTCTCGATGATGCCCTTCTTCTTGCCGTCAAAGGCGGTGGCCTCGTCCTTGAAGTACTGGATCACCAGATTCGGGTCGTCGGTGGCGTAGATGATCTTCGCCTTGCCCTCGTACAGCTTCTCGCCCTTTTTCATCGCTCACAAACTCCACAATCCAAACGGGAATTTCCGATTACACACGTCCGAACACACGCCGGTAAATTTCGTCCACATGCCGCAAATAGTAGTCCGGCTCGAAGCACTTGTCCAACACCACCTGCGGCAGCCAGTGGGAGATTTCCGGGTCCTTTTGCAGCCGTTTTTTAAACGATCCGCGTTCCTGCCAAGCCTCCATGGCGTTGCGCTGCACCCACTGGTAGGCCTCGTCGCGCGGGGCGCCCGCCTCGGAAAGGGCCAGCAGCACCCGCTGGGAGTAGACCAGCCCGCCGGTCAGGTCCAGGTTTTTCTGCATCTGATCCGGGAACAGGCCCAGGTTGCCCAGAATGTGCGCCATGCGCGCCAGCATGTAGTCCAGCAGGATGCAGGAGTCGGGCAGGACCACCCGTTCAACCGACGAGTGGGAGATGTCGCGCTCGTGCCACAGGGCCACGTTTTCCAGCCCCGCCAGGGCGTTCCCGCGCAGGATGCGGGCCAGCCCGGAGATGTTTTCGGAGCCGATGGGGTTGCGCTTGTGGGGCATGGCGGAGGAACCCTTCTGGCCCTTCACGAACCCCTCTTCCGCCTCCAGCACCTCGGTCCGTTGCAGGTGGCGGACCTCCACGGCGATGCGTTCCAGTCCCGCGCCGATGAGGGCGATGGTCTGTAAAAAGTCCGCGTGCCGGTCCCGCGGGATCACCTGGGTGGAAATGGGCTCCGCCAGCAGGCCGGCCATGCGGCAGATATCCGCCTCCACATCCGGCGCCAGGTGGGCAAAGCTGCCCATGGCCCCGGACACGGCGCCCACCGCCACCCGGTCGCGCACCCGCGCCAGGCGCACCCGGGCGCGTTCCATCTCCGAATACCAGCTGGCGAATTTGAGGCCGAAGCTGATCGGTTCGCCGTGGATGCCGTGGGAGCGTCCCACGCACACCATGTCCTTGGCCTCGCGGGCCCGGTGCTCGATCACGTCCAGCAGGCCGTCCACCCCGGCCAGCAGGAGGTCGGCGGCGTCCCGCATCTGCATGCCCAGGGCGGTGTCCAGCACGTCGGAACTGGTCAGTCCCCAGTGGGTCCACTGCTGGGCCTTTTCGGACAGGTTTTCGGTGACCGAGGTAACGAAGGCGATCACGTCGTGGCGGGTGACCGCCTCGATCTCGGCGATGCGCGCCACGTTGATGGTCGCTTCGCGTTCCACCTCGTCGGCCACCCCCTGCGGAACGACGCCGCGCTCGGTAAGCGCCTTCAGTGCGAAGACCTCCACTTGCAGCATGTAGCGGAAGCGGGACTCCTCGGACCACAGCTTGCCCATGCGGGGCCGGGTATAGCGTTCAATCATCGGGTGGTTCCAGTTGCTTGGGGAATCATCAGAAAAACCGGTTGCGTCTAGGCGGCGGGGGGGGTGTTGCTTTCCGGGCGGGCGGGCAGGTCGCGGGCGGCCCGGTCCAGCACGCCGTTGACGAAACGGCTGGACTCGTCCCCGCCGTACCGCTTGGCGATTTCCACCGCCTCGTCCAGGGCCACGTTCACCGGGGTGTCCACGTACAGCAACTCGCACACGGCCAGCCGCAGCAGGTTGCGGTCCACCCGGCTCATGCGGTCCACGGTCCAGTTGTCGGCGCTGCGGCTGATGGCCGCATCCAGTTCCGCCTTGTGGGCGGTCACCAGTTCCACCATGCGTTCCGCGAACGCGCGCGCGTCGGACGGGGCCTCGGCCGCCTCCCAGAAGGCCTCGATGGCCGATTCGCGCATGGTTTCCCGGTCCTGGGCAAACAGCATTTGCAGCGCCAGTTCACGGCCTTTGCGGCGCAGTCCCATGTTATCCCAGCTGCTTCATCAGGTTGACCATCTCCACCGCGCCGCGGGCCGCGTCGAAGCCCTTGTTGCCGGCCTTGGTGCCGGCCCGCTCGATGGCCTGCTCGATGGTGTCGGTGGTGAGTACGGCGTTGATCACCGGCAGCCCGGAATCCATGGACACCTGGGCCAGGCCCTTGGTGACCTCGGCGGATACGTAGTCAAAATGCGGGGTGCCGCCACGGATTACCGCGCCCAGGCCGATGATGCAGTCGTGGTTGCCCGATTTGGCCATGGCGCCGGCCACCACCGGCATCTCGAACGAGCCGGGCACGCGCACCACGGTAATGTCGCCATCGGCCACGCCGGACCGCTGCAGACCGTCCAGGCACCCTTCCAGCAGGCGCTCGGTAATCAGGTTGTTAAAGCGCGACACCACGATTCCGTAGCGGCCGGTGCCGGTCAGCTTGCCTTCCACGAACTTCGGCATGTTTTTATCCAACTCCGTTCTGGGGTGTTGCGCCGGGTGGAACCGGAGCGTTCCGGCTTGTCCGGCGGGGGCGACACGCGCCTCCGTTACAAAAAATCGGCGCGGGCTACACCTTGTTGAGCAGGTGGCCCAGCTTGTCCTTCTTGGTCTTCAGGTAGCCCGCGTTGTCGTTGCCGGGGGTGATCTCCACCGGCACCCGCTCGACCACCTCCAGGTGGTAGGCGGACAGGCCCACGATCTTGCGCGGGTTGTTGGTCATCAGGCGGATCTTGTTCAGCCCCAAGTCCACCAGAATCTGCGCCCCCACGCCGTAGTCGCGCAGGTCGGCCTTGAAGCCCAGCTTTTCGTTGGCCTCCACCGTGTCCATGCCCTCGTCCTGCAGCTTGTAGGCGCGGATCTTGTTGATCAGCCCGATGCCGCGGCCCTCCTGCTGCATGTACAGCAACACCCCCTGTCCCGCCTCCTCGATTTTCTGCATGGCGTGATGCAATTGGGGCTGACAGTCGCAACGGCGGGAGGAGAACACGTCGCCGGTGAGGCAGCCGGAGTGGACCCGCACCAGCGGCGTGCCGGTGGAGATGTCGCCCTTCACCAGCGCCACGTGGTTCTGGTGGTCCACCTCATTTTCGTACACGATGGCGCGAAAATCGCCGTAGTCGGTGGGCAGCACGGCCTCGGCGGAGCGGCGCACCAGGGTTTCCGTGCGCACCCGGTAGGCGATCAGGTCCTTGACGGTGACCATGATCAGGTTGTGTTTTTTGGCGTAAACGGCCAAGTCGGGCACCCGCGCCATGGTGCCGTCGTCGTTCATGATCTCGCAGATCACTCCGGCCGGGGTTTTGCCCGCCAGCCGCGCCAGATCCACCGAGCCCTCGGTCTGCCCGGCCCGGCGCAGCACGCCCCCCTGCACCGCGCGCAGCGGGAAGATGTGGCCGGGGCGCACCAGTTCGTGGGGCAGGCACTCCGGGTCGGAGGCCTTTTTGATGGTGACCGCCCGGTCCTGGGCGGAGATACCGGTGGTGACCCCCTCGCGCGCCTCGATGGAGACGGTGAACGCGGTTTCGAAGGGGCTGGTGTTGGTGCTGCTCATGGGCCCCAGGTGCAGGCGTTCCACCTGCTGGGGGGTGAGGGACAGGCAGATCAGACCGCGCCCGTGGGTGGCCATGAAGTTGACCGCTTCCGGGGTGATGTCCTGGGCTGCAAGCACCAGATCGCCCTCGTTCTCGCGGTCTTCATCGTCCACCAGAATGATCATCTGGCCGTTGCGGATGGCCTCGATGGCCTCCTCAATGGTATTGAAGGGGGTTTCGCTCACCTGCTGCTCCCGCCGGCCCCTTGCGGAGCCTGACGCACGTACCGTTACGGAAATACGCCAGTGTAGGGGGCGATGGTGCGGACTGTCAATGACGACGCGGTAATGCGCCCCGCCGGATGGGCCGGTGCGCGAAGCGGTGCCGGGGGCTTTCGGGCCGGGTGGAAACCCGGCGGGCTACCAGGGCAATCCGCCCGGGTCGTCGCCACCGCCACCACCGGCGCCGCTGGCCACCGGCTGCGGGTTGTGGGGACGGGGGTCCAGCATGTTGCCGGTCACCGGGTCGCGCAGACTGGCGCTGCCTTCCACCGCCAGCACCACTGCCCGGTCCATGACCAGATCGCCCAGCAGGCGGGCGGTTTCAAACACGCCCATGCCGCTGTTGCGCACCAGCCCTTCCACGGTGCGCGTGCCGTCCACCAGTTCAAAGATCCGGTTATGGGAATCGGTGCTGCTGTTGCGGCGGGGTTTCTCTTCCGGGTTGTGCTCGAACACCGCGTCGGCCCCGTTGATCCGGTCGGCGATGGCCGGCCATTCGTCCAGTCGCCGGGAACCTTCCATGAGGATGAACTCGGTGTTGATGGGGGTGATCAGGCTTGGGTCGTATTTCACCGGCAGGCGCTCGAACATGTATTCCGAGTCCTGGTGGAAAAACAGGTTGAGGGCGGTCTCCTGCAACTGGAAGCTGAGGGCGTGACCGATGTCCTCCTCCTGGATCTTGCCCATCTTGACCAGCATCTGGCCCAGCGGCAGGCCCTTTTCGTCCTGCTCGCGCAGGGCGCCGGCCAGGCTTTCACGGTCGATGTAGCCCTGGCGCAGCAGAATCTCGCCCAGACGCGGCATGCCGCGCTCATCGGTGGAGGCGTGAACCAGCTTGCCCTTCTCGAAGCCGAGCACCCACACGCTGTCCCCCTTGCGGGCGGTCAGGCGGCCGCTCTTTTTCTGATAGTGGATCAACTGGATGATGTCGGAAACGGAGAAATCCTTGAATGTTCCCTTCAGGCCCATGGCATCCCTTCCACTTTATGCTGCGCGGACGTGGCCGCTTGAAAAAAATGTGCCCCGCGATACCCTCCTTATCGGCGCTCGGGGGTGCGAGGGTTAGGGCTTTGGCGGATCCGGCGAACTTGACACCTCCGACCGGGGACGCAACAATCCGACGGGTCGGCGGCTGCGTCGGCGTGCAACCCAGACAAACGATCTCTACCAGGTGTGAGGTTTCCCCATGGCCGTGCCGTCCGACATCGATATCGCCCAGGCGGCGACCCTGCTTCCCATTCAGGAAATTGCCGCCCGGCTGGGCCTTTCCGAGGACGATCTGGAGCTGTACGGGCGCACCAAGGCCAAGGTCCATCTGGATGTGCTGGAACGGATGAAAACCAAGCCCAATGGCAAGTACATCGACGTGACCGCCATCACCCCCACGCCGCTGGGCGAGGGCAAGACCACCACCACGGTGGGGCTGGGCATGGGCCTGAACCACATCGGCAAGAACGCGGTCATCACCATTCGCCAGCCGTCCCTGGGGCCGGTGTTCGGCATCAAGGGGGGCGCCGCCGGCGGGGGCTACAGCCAGGTGGTGCCCATGGAGGATTTCAACCTCCACTTCACCGGCGACATCCACGCCATCGGCGCCGCGCACAACCTGCTGTCCGCGTTTATCGACAACCACCTGCACCACGGCAACCGGCTGAACATCAACCCCCATTCCATCACCTGGAACCGGGTGGTGGACATTTCCGACCGGGCCCTGCGCAACGTGGTGGTGGGGCTGGGCGGGCAGGTGGACGGGGTGCCGCGCGAGAACCATTTCGACATCACCGTGGCCAGCGAGGTGATGGCCATCCTGGCCCTGACCACGTCGCTGAAGGACCTGCGCGAGCGGCTGGGGCGGATCATCGTGGCCAGCAACATCGACGGCCAGCCGGTGACCGCCGAGGATCTGGGGTGCGCCGGGGCCATGGCGGTGCTGCTCAAGGACGCCATCATGCCCAATCTGGTGCAGACGGTGGAGAACACCCCGGCCTTCGTGCATTGCGGGCCGTTCGCCAACATCGCCCACGGCAACAGCAGCGTGCTGGCCGACCAGATCGCCCTCAAATGCGGCGACTACGTGGTCACCGAGTCCGGCTTCGGCGCGGACATGGGGTGCGAAAAATTCATGAACATCAAGTGCCGCTACTCCGGGCTGGTTCCCGACGCGGTGGTGATCGTGGCCACCATCCGCGCCCTGAAGATGCACGGCGGGGTGGGCAAGATCGTGGCCGGCAAGCCGCTGGCCGAGGAGCTGTTGCAGGAGAACGTGGCGGCCGTTGAGGCGGGTTGCCAGAACCTGCTCAAGCAGATCGAAAACGTGAAGCAGTTTGGCGTGCAGCCGGTGGTGTGCATCAACAGCTTCCCCACCGATACCGCGTCCGAGGTGGCGGCCATCCAGCGCCTGTGCGCGCAGGTGGACGTGAAGGCGGTCACCAGCAACCACTGGGCCGAGGGCGGCAAAGGGGCGGCGGATCTGGCCCGCGCCGTGGTGGAGGCGGCGGAAAAGCCGGGCGATTTCAAGTTCCTGTACAGCGAGGGGGATTCCATCGAGGAAAAGATCCGCGCCGTGGCCACGCGCATCTATGGGGCGCGCGGGGTGGATTTTGCCCCCAAGGCGAAAAAGGCCATCGAGGAACTGACCGCGCGGGGGTTTGACAGCCTGCCGGTGTGCGTGGCCAAGACCCACCTGTCCCTGTCCCACGATCCCAAGCTGCTGGGCGCGCCTTCCGGCTTCACCTTCCCGATCCGCGACATCAAGGTGAGCGCCGGGGCCGGGTTCCTGTACGCCCTGGCGGGCGATATCCGCACCATGCCCGGCCTGCCCAGCCGCCCGGCGGGAGAGAAGGTGGACATTGACGAGAACGGGAGGATCGTGGGGTTGTTCTAGGGGCCCTTCCCCCCTGGCCTCCCTGCCTGGAATCTACCCGTCACTCATTGCTTCACTCAATCCAACTGGCGGGTTGGCTGCGCGGGAGGCGTGACAGGGAGAGGGGGTGTGGCGGGGAGGGGAAAATACCTTGCCAGCACCGCCGTCGCGCGGTCGCACTGGCCCGCATCCCGATACATATCCCTCATGTGCAACGCCAATTCAGGGGGGTCTTCTTCGATCACGCGCTGCAACGACTCGCGGGCTGAAGCGACCGCACACGCGACCGTCTCCAGGTCGCGGGACGAAATGTAATGCCCCGATGAGGGGGCGGGCGCAGCATCTAAGCCCCTGCGTAACATATTGAAAAGCCACCCCATCTCTGCACCTCTTGTTTAAGCGGCCGCATCCATCGCCTTCTATGTAATTCAATCAGTGTACACGAGCCTGTCCAGAATGGCTCCCCTCACCCGATCCAGGGAAAGCCCGTCGGTCGGAACCTCGCTCGCCTTGCGGAACCGCGAGGGATCGACTCAAACTCACTGGTTGTCGCCGGCACCACAACGCCGGAGGGGGAGGCGGAGCCGTCCAGAAACTCCAGCCACTCCTCCTCCCATCCATGTCGCATCGTCCTATTTCCACCCATCAAAAATTAAGAGAAAGCCCCAGCGCGACCGTTTCGGTTTTGTCGCCGCGCTGTATCCCGTTATGGCCGACATAATTTCGGCGCAGCAGAAAGGCCCAGGGGGAGTATTTGCGTCCGGTTGGAATGCGAAGCATCGCGCCCCATTCGGCAAACGCCTCCAAGGCGACGATCTCGGCATCCCGATTGGTGGGGTCGTCGGTGGCCGCGGCGGTGATCCCCACCCCGGCATAGGGGGTCACAGGGAACGGTAATACCGCTCCGATGGCGGCATCTCCGCCGTACCACACTTCTGTGTTTGCGTCGTCTACACATAGAAAAACGCTCATGCCCACCGTTCCGAAACGACTTCCGAACTGCCGTATGGAGGCGGACACGGCCCACCCGTCACTCTGGAGGTCCTGCTCAAAGGCGATATACGCCGTCTGCCAGTCCTCGCCGTCCAGGTCGGTGGCAAACGCGGGCGCCCCATGAAAATTCAGTGACAGCAGCGCCAGCAGCCCCCATCGAAAACGATTGGGCATCTTGTGTGAATTCCCCATCTGATTGCCCCTTCATCCTGCCACGGGCCATAATACACGGTATGCACCAGCGCCCTGTATTCCCCACCGACCACGAGATTCTCGACGTGGTGGACGCGGCCAACAACGTGGTCGGTCAGGCCACCCGCCGGGAGATCCACGAGCAGGGGCTGATGCACCGTTCGGTGCATGTGTTTCTGGTGGATCACGACGCTCGTTTGTACATCCAGAAACGGGCGGAAACCAAGGAAACCTTCCCCGGTGCCCACGATTCCTCCTGCGCCGGGCATGTGAACGCGGGGGAGGATTACGCCGTGTGCGCGGTGCGCGAGATGGAGGAGGAACTGGGCCTTGCCGCCGATCAGCACGAGCTGGTGCAGGTGTGCGAACTGGAGGCGGGGGAGGACAACGGCTGGGAGCACGTGCGCTTTTTCGTGTCGCGCACCCGGCACCAACCCACCCCGGACCCCGAGGAGGTGGCCCACGGCGCGTTTTACACCCTGAACGAGGTGGAAGACCTGATCGCCGATCCGGCCAATCACTTCGCCCCCACCTTCCGCGCCCTGTACATCCTGTATGCCACCCGCCTGCACGCGGCGGTGGAGGATGGGCGGTTGTTCGGGGGGTAGGGCCCGTCAGGCGGCCTTTGGCAACGGCTTTTCCAGAACCTTGCCCGGCAGCGCCTCGTGGGCGATCTCCTCGGCCAGCGCCTGACTGGCCTTGTTCAACTCCCCCGACAGCATCCAGGCGCCATCCGACAGCCAGTCCCGCAGGGGCATTTTCCTCCCCCTGGCCACGCGGATGCCCCGGTGCAGTTCCCGCCCGCTGGCCCGGTCGGTGAGGGTGAACGAAGCCACCACCCGCAACCGGCGCGGTTTTTGTAGATCC
The DNA here is from genome assembly GCA_029881725.1 of Nitrospirota bacterium. GTDB lineage: Bacteria > Nitrospirota > JACRHL01 > JACRHL01 > JACRHL01 > JAOUMB01. Next base: position 14,121 of record JAOUMB010000033.1, on the reverse strand, counting down.
CCGTCGCCGATCAACTCCACCTGACTGATGCCCACGGTCAGCACCGTGTCCGCCGGTGTGGGGTCGTTCAGGCCGGACAGGGGGACCAACCCCCCGTGGCGCGCGCGGGCCGACCCCGCGGCCAGCATGTGATCGGCAAAATTCCGTTGCAGCCGCTTGCCGTCCAGGCTGTTTTCCACCTGCGCGCGGGCGGCGGGTTGGCCCTTTTTGAACAACCCGCCGAAAAGTCCGGCCACCGCCCCCACCGCCGCTCCGACGATGCCGATCACCACCCCCAGCGCCGCCAGCGCCAGGATGAACAGCAGCAGCGCCGCAAAGGCCTCGCCGTCACAGCCGGCGCAGTCGAAAACGCTCATTGCCTCCAGGGTTCCGAAGCTGATCCGGAACCCGATCTCCGCCCCGGCACTGGCCCCTTCGGCCACTTCCGCACCGATCTCCCGCAGGCGCTGTTCCGGCAGGGACACGATCACCGAGGGCGGCGCCTGCCGCGTTACCAGCCCGACGGTACCCAGCGCCTGCCGGGTGGCGTCCGGCACCGGCCCCAGCAGGTTGCGCTCCGGCCCGGAGGCGCATCCGAACGGCAGCACCATCAGCAGGGAGAGCAGGGGGGCGAGCAGGTGAGTGGATCTTTTCCCCATCCGGATCATGGCGGCATGGTACCGCATTCATTGGAAATTTGGGACACATCCCGCCCCATCCGATAAGGGAAAAAGGGAGTGTATTCACCTTGATCCGCACCGTTGGGAGCCGCGTATGGAAGTTACCCGCAAGGCACGCCGCGAAATGCGCGAACAGGCCGGTCACGGAGGGCGCGTGCCGCCGGTGATTCCCATCGACGGCCGCGATGAATACCTGACCGCCGTCGGCATCGGCCGGGTGGTGGCGTTTATGTTCTATTCGTTTTTACCGGCGTTGCTGACGGTGTGGACCTTCCGCCAGGCGGTGGGGGCGTTTTCGGAGCCCGCGGCACTGGTATCCGCCCTGAGTTTGCTGCTCACGCTGGAAATTCCGCTGGGATGGCTGGTGTTCAACGGCCTGCTTCCCGGAACCAGTGGTGCCTACGCGTTTCCGTTCTCCGAAACCGAGCTGGCCATGGGGGTGCTGGTGCTGCTGTTGCTGCCGGTGGGGCTCCTGCTCGGACCCATCGGCCTGACCATCTACCGGGTGGCGATCGGGGTGCTGCTGCTGGCGGTGATCTGGCTCTATTTTGCGCTCAAGACGGTGATCTCCCGCCAGGTCTGCTGGGAGGCGCTGGCGGTGACCATGCTGCCCACGCTCATGCTGATTATGCAGGCGGTGCGGCACTCACACCCTTAAAACCAGGCGCGCGCCACCTGTTCGGATATGGCGTTGATGGCCTGATTCAGTTCCGCGCGCAACACCGCCCCGTCGCCGTCGGTCCACTGGGTGAAGCGGCGGGAGGTGACGCTGCGGTATTCGAACGGTTGGCTGGCAATGAGTTCACCATCGGCGGTCAGGCGTGCCTCGCCGGACAGAATCAGGCGCATTTGTGGATTGGCGCCGCCTTTTGAATCGAAATCAAAACGGGTGATGGCCACCCGCATGTGCGCACCCTGGGCGGGGTCGGCGCTGGATGCGGGGGATACCCGGTGGCCACGGCTGCGCACCGCGCCGGTCATACGGGCGGCAAACGCGTGGGGAATGGCCGGGTCGGCGGTGATCTGTTCCACCGTCCGGCGGCCCAGTTCCACCGCCTGTTCGTCTTCGGCGCTCACCGCGCCGGCCACGCCGCCGATGACCAGTCCCACCGGGGCGGCGATCAGTCCGAGGATCATGCCGTAGCCGTCGCCGCTTTCCATGCCTGCTTCCAGTGCGGTGGAGGCCCCGGCCACCGCGCCCCGGGCGGCGCCGCTACCGGCATCCGTGCTGGGCAGCTTGAGTCCCGGTTGCGGCAGGGGAGACACGGAAACCCGCAGGTTTTCCACGCGGCTCAACTGGTCCGGGGCGAGGCCGGTCATGGCACCGCCGGTGGCGCACCCGGCCACCAACAGCATCGCTACGGCCACGCGCAAGGCGCTGAGGGACTGGATGGACATGCTCTCTCCGGATTCGTTGATGGCCGTTCAGGCCGGAGTTACCCTTCCGGCGTCAGGTCGGTGCCGGGTTGCGGTGCGGGGGTGGCAAACATGGAGCCGGTTACCTGACGGGCAATGTCCTTCAACGCCGCATCCACTTCCGCGCTCAGGCGGGAGCCGTCGTTCCGGGTCCACTCGGCAAGGCGCAGTTGCTCCCCGCTCAGGTAGTCGAAGGAGCGGTCCTTGAGCACGTGGCGGGTGGGCCCCACCAGGGCCGCATGGCCCCACACCCGCAGGCGGAGTTGCGGATTGAGGGTGCTTTCATCTCCTTCCAGGGCCACGTGCTCCACCTCCACCAGCATCACCATGTCCTTGCGGGAAACCACCTCATCGGCATGGATCCGCTAGGCGCGCAGACCCTCGCCGCGCAGTTCGCGGGTGAAACGGGCACTCAGCTTGGCGGGGAGGTCCGGGTCGCCCAGCACGCTCCTGGCGGTTTCATGTCCTGCGGCGGTGGCATCGGCGCCCTCCGCCTGGCCCGTCCCCCTGGCGATGCCGCCCAGCCAGGCATACCATCCTTTCGGGGTGACCATGGAAGGAACCTCGCCGTCGTTGATCGCGGAGGCCGCCTCGACGATTCCGGCCCGCTTGCCGCTCACCGGCTGCATGATTTTCGCTTCCGGGATGGGGTGGGAAAACACCAGCAGATCGGTGTGCTCCAATACCGTCCGCAGTTGCGAGCTTACCGGGTCGGCCGGGGGGGGGACGGGTACCGTCGACTGGCGGAACTCACCATTCCCCGCACAGGCCGAGAGCAGCAACGCCGCCAGCCCCAGTACCGCGATGCGGCGCACCTTCAGGTTGCCCATGGTTCCCTCTCCTTGTTCCGGAAGAATTCCCGCGGCCACGATCCGGCCCAGTGCGGTTCAATTTGTATCAGAAAACGGGCAGGTTGTCACACTACTGAAGCACCACCAGGAATGCCTCCTCCCCCTCGCGGGCAATAAGCAGCAGTAGCGGGCGGCCATCCACCAGTGGCATGCGGCGCAGGGCTTCGACGCTGGCAATCGGCTGCCGGTTCACCGACAGGATCCGGTCGCCGGTGCGTAGTCCCGCCAGCCAGGCACGGGTGTCGCGCGCCACTTCCACCACCACGACCCCGGCGCCCTCCGCTGGCCCCAGGGAGGCCCCTGCCAGCAGGGGAGAGATGCGTTCTCCCTCCACCTGCTCGCCCCATCGGTCGGATACCGCGATGGTGAGGTGGGTGCGCTTGCCGTTGCGGATGATTTCGGTGCGGGTTTTTTCCCCGACGCGCAGCATGCCCAGCCGATTGTGCAGGTCGTGCAGGCCGTTGACCGGCCGGCCGGCCACTTCGACGATCACGTCGCCGGGGGAAAGGCCCGCGGTTTCCGCCGGAGAGCCGGGAACCACCTGCGCCACCAGCACGCCACGGGTGTCCTTCAGACCCAGGGTGCGGGCCAGCGCCAGGTTCAGGTTCTGCCCCACCACCCCCAGGCGTCCACGCCGCACCCGGCCGTATTCGACCAGTTGCTCCATCACGTCCCTGGCCATGTTGACCGGAATGGCGAAGCCGATGCCCACGTTGCCGCCGGAAGGGCCGATGATGGCGGTGTTGATGCCCACCAGATGGCCGCCCAGATCCACCAGGGCGCCGCCGGAATTGCCCGGATTGATCGACGCGTCGGTCTGGATGAAGTCCTCATACCCCTCGATGCCCAGGCCGGAGCGACCCACGGCGGACACGATGCCGCTGGTGACGGTCTGCCCCAGCCCGAACGGGTTGCCGATGGCCACCACAAAATCACCCACCCGCACCCGGTCCGAGTCGGCCAGGGGCAATGCGCTGAGGGATACGCCGCGGCGATCGGCGGCGGGGATGCGCACCAGCGCCACGTCCGTGTCCGGATCGGCGCCCACCAGTTCGGCGGGCAGGGCCTGGCCGTCTTTCAGGGTGATTTCGATTTCCGCAGCCCCCTTCACCACGTGGTGATTGGTGAGGATCAGTCCGGCCTCGGCGTCCACGATCACCCCGGAGCCGAGGCTTTGTGCCGGTTTTTGCTGCTGTGGCCGGGGGAGATTGAAAAACCACTGGAAATACGGGTCGTTGAGCAGCGGGTTTTCCTGGCGGGGGGAGTGGGCGCGGGTGGCAATGTTGACCACGGCGCGGGTCGCGTCCTCCAGCATCGGAGCCAGGGTGGGCAGGGGCTGGTCCTGGCTGTCCACCACGGGCAGCGCGGCGCGGGCGGGGCTGCCGGTGAACGGGAAAAACAGCATCAGGGAAAACAGCAGGACAACGACGCGCGGCATCGGCTCACACCTCCAATTCAGCGGTTTTCAGGGGGCCCCGGCGGGGGGCGCCCGTCCATTATATCGAACAGTAAATCACGGCAGGCCCGTTCCAGAATGGGTACCGATAGTTGACAGGGGGGCGTTAGTGGTTAATAAATAAACGTGCGAGGTGTTTTGCGCCGGTTTCAGGGCGCCTTTCGGAGGAAACAGATGACCGGACTGATTACCGTGCTCTCGGTGGGAGCGGGCATGCTGATGGTGGTGGAGATGATGGCCCGTGCCCGGCGCCCGGTACGGGTGCGGGTGCGTGCGGAACGGGGCCGCTGCCGCCGCCGGTAGAAGCGCACCCCTTGCGGTTATCCGAAACGGCACGGCAACGTCAGCGCCGTTTTTAATTGCCGCAAATATTCACTTAGCGGAATGTATTCTGCGCCGAAGCGTGCCAGGTGCCCGGTCATGAACTGGGTATCCAGCAGCACGAACCCCCGCTCCCGCAGCCGGTTCACCAGATGCACCAGCGCCACCTTGCTGGCGTCGGTTTCGCGGCTGAACATGGATTCCCCCATGAAGGCGCCTCCCAGCGCGACTCCGTAAAGTCCCCCCACCCGGTGGCCATCCCGCCAGATTTCCACGCTGTGTGCCTTGCCCTGGTGGTGAAGGTCGCAGTAGATACGCACCAGTTCCTCGCTGATCCAGGTGGACATGCGCCCCGGCGCGGGGGAGGCGCAGTCGCGCATGGTGCCTTCGAAGTCGGCGTTGATCCGTACCTCGAAAACTCCCGAACGCACGGTGCGGGCCAGCCGTTTGGGAATGTGGAAGCGATCCAGCGGGAACACGGCGCGCGGATCGGGGGCATACCATCCGATTTCGCCCTCGCCGTCGGCCATGGGGAAGGCCCCCTGCCGGTAGGCCATTTCCACCAGTTGCGGGGAAAGGATGGGCGGTTGCGGGTGGCTCACGGGGTGCCGGGGGAGAGGGTCAGGCCCCACCTTCCGGCAACCCGGCCACGGTGCGGAAGCGGGCTTCTCCGGATATGGGTTTGAAGCACTCCTCCACCTCGCCGTCCGGACGCACGCACCAGTTGCGCGCGGCGGTCGGGTCGATGCGCGCCGCGTCCTCGAGCAGATCCAGGGAGCGGGGAATCTCGCCCTTTTCGGACAACAGCCCGGCCAGGTAGTGGCGGGCGGCGAACGCCTCCGGTTTGCTGGCGATCAGTCCCTCCCATATGGCCATCGCCCGGTCATGGTCGCCGGCGTCCATGGCCAGCCATCCCATGAAGGCGGCCAGATCGTCGGTTTCCGGTCCCTCCACGGCGTCCTGCAGGGCGCGCTCCACCAGCGAAAAGGCCCGTTTCAGGTCGCCGCTTTTGGCCAGGAACCGGGCGAAATCCTCCAGCACCGCCGCGTCGGTTCCAAACGCTTCGTACAGGGACTGAAATACGTTTTTGGCCGCGTCCTTGCGCCCCATTTCGTCGTACAGGTGGGCCAGGTTGATCTGCGGGACCGGGTCGTCCGGGTCCAGTTCCACGGCGCGCAGGTAGCACTTGAGGGCGCGGCTGTGACGCTCCTCCATTTGATAAATGCGTCCCAGGTTGGTCATGTGGCTGGCGCAGCCGGGGTTTTTCCGGGCCACCCGTTTGAGGTGGAAGCGCGCCTCGTCCAGTTGGCCCATTTCGGTGAGGGCGATGCCCTCCAGAGTCTCCAGGCACTCCACCGCATCCGGCCATTGGGTTTCCATTTCCGGGTCGCGTTCGGCGCGGGTCAGCGCCACCACCTGATCGAATTCACCGTCCTCGTAGGCGCGGTGAGCAAGGTATTCCCGCGCCGGCAGGTCACCCTGATCGGAAAGCTCCTTGAGGATGCCGTCGCCGCGCGCCGCGTCCACCCCTTCCTCGATCAGCAGCACCGCCAGTTCGTAAAGGGAGCCCGCCGGTTTGGCTGCGTCGGTACTTTTTTCCAGTGACGCCACCGCCTCGCCAAGGCGGCCCAGGTTGCGCAGGGTGACCCCTTTCCAGTGGTAGAGGTCCATGTTCGGGCCGAACCGCTCAAGGGCGCTTTCGAAGATCGCCAGCGCCTCTTCGTAGTGACCGTCGTCGAACAGGAGCAGGCCATCTTTCAGGGCACGGTCAATGCCGTGCTGGGTGACGGAAACAATATCGTCCATCCGTTTATTTTAACCTCTGGCGAGCCGTGGAGCACACACTTCCGGCGCCAGAGGCGAGAAAGGTTCCCGACCGGTGCCTGTGGCTGGCGGCAAAATCAGCCGATAGGGGAACGCGGCACACGGCGCGGCTTGCGGTACAATCCGCCCAGGCATTGCGCGAAGGGGTGCTGAAAATGTCTGAAACCGTTCCAGGGAAGGAACCGGATGCCGGAACAACGGTGGCCATGAGAGAGAAAAACAGCATCGGGGTGGTGATCCCCTGCTTTCGGGTGGCCGCCCACATCCAGGGGGTGATTGCCGGAATCGGCCCGGAAGTTTCGCGCATCTACGTGGTGGACGATTGCTGTCCCGAAAATACCGGTGATCTGGTGGAGACCCGGGTGACCGACCCGCGCGTCCGCGTGGTGCGTCACGAGGCCAACAAGGGGGTGGGTGGCGCGGTGATCACCGGCTACCGGCAGGCAGTGACGGACGGCATCGACGTGGTGGTGAAGCTGGACGGGGACGGGCAGATGGATCCGAAGCTGATTCCCCGCTTCGTATGGCCATTGCTGTCCGGGGATGCGGACTATACCAAGGGCAACCGTTTTTACCATCCGGAGGACGTGTCGTCCATGCCAAAGGTGCGTCTGTTCGGCAATTCGGGGCTGTCGGCGCTGGCCAAATTCTCCACCGGCTACTGGAACCTGCTGGACCCCACCAACGGCTATACCGCCATCCATACCCGGGTGGTGCGGGAACTGCCGCTGGACAAGCTCAGCGAGCGATATTTCTTCGAAACCGACATGCTGTTTCGCCTCAACACCATCGGTGCCGTGGTGCTGGATATCCCCATGACGGCGGTATACGGCGACGAGGAAAGCAACCTGAAGGTGCGAAGTGCCGCCGTGGAGTTTCTGTGGAAGAACCTCCGCATCTGCATCAAGCGCATCCTCTACAATTACTTCCTGCGGGATACCTCACTGGCCACGTTTGAACTGGTCGGGGGACTGGGACTGTTCCTGTTCGGAATCACATTCGGCGCCTTTTCCTGGATGGCCAGTATTCACACCGGTATTCCCGCCACCAGCGGTACCGTCATGCTGTCGGCCCTGCCGACCATCCTCGGGTTTCAACTGCTGCTTAATTTTCTGGGCTACGATGCCGCCAATGTTCCCCGCGTTCCACTGATCAAGCGGGTGCGCGAGCAGGAGGATCTGCCCGCGCATGAGCCTTCCGGCGAACTGAAGGCGACACCCGCGGCCCCACGCCGCCGGGCCGGGGCATGAATCCGGTCTATCTGGGCATGACGTTGCTGTGCGTGGCCGCACTGGCTGCCGGGCAGGTGTTGTTCAAGCTGTCGGCCCGCCACGTGGCCGGGGCGCAGGACATCTCGGGGCTGCTCCAGTTGGCGCTTTACCCCTGGTTTCTGCTGTCCCTGGTGCTGTACGGCGGCGCCACCCTGCTGTGGGTATGGATTCTGCGCAAGGTGCCGCTGACGGCGGCCTATCCGTTTTTCGCGCTGACCTTCCTGCTGGTCCCGCTGGTGGGTGTGCTGTTTTTGGGGGAACGGGTGGACATGCACTACTGGCTGGGGGTGGGGCTGATCATGGGTGGCATCTGGATCACCGTGGCCTGAGCGGATGCCCGGCCCCGGGGTTCACCCGGCTTCGAAGCGGAAAATTCTGAACAGGTGGGGCGGAACCGCAAACGGAAGATTCACGCCGCGTACCGCGCGCAGGCCATTTTCCTCGAACACCCGGCGGATGTCGTCGATGTCGGTGTGGTGGTAGTCCCCCTTGCCGGAAAACCCGGCCACAAAGCGCCCGATGCGGTAGGCAATGTTCTCGGTGGGGCCGCTGACCAGCATGCGTCCGCCCGGTTTCAGTTTTGAGCCAAACCTGCGCACCCACCCGGGCAGATCGTCCACATGCTCCAGCACATCGGCGGCCACGATCAGGTCCAGCGAGGCGTCCGGCACCTGATCCAGCGTGGCTGGAAACGCCACCTGCAACTGCATGCGTTCGGCGAGGGTCCGGGCGAACTGCGGAAACAGGTCAATGGCCGAAACGGTACGCCCCTGCCCCGACAGGGTGGCCAGAAACAGGCCGATGCCGCAGCCGAACTCGAGCACGTTTTCGTCTGGCGCCAGTTCCGCCATGCGTTCGATGACCCGGTAGCGCCGCCACATGAGCCAGCGGATCAGCGGATTGCTGTGGGTGTAGGACGGAATGGCCATTTCGTCCAGATCGTGTTCCGGAATGTCCTGAACGGTGGCCTGGAGAATTTCGCGGATGGTGGTAAGGGGAATTTGCTGCATCCGGTTCGGGCGCGGGCGGCGAGGCCGCCTCTCCTTGGGCTAGAGGGCCGGGGGTACGCTGTTGGGGAACATTTCCCCAAGCCGCCTAGTGTACCTGATCGATGCCGGTGCGTGGCACTTCGGTTGTGCGTAACCTGCCGCCGTGCTAGTATTTTTTCCCATTCTCCACTTATTGCAGGAGGTTCCGTGCCCCTTTACGAATATACCTGCACTGGCTGTCAGGATGATTTCACCCTGTTGCAGTCCATCAACATTCAGCCCGGCGAAACCGCATGCCCCGAGTGTGGCAGTCACCAGGTCACCCGGCGTCTGAGCGTGTTTGCCCCCTCGGTGGCATCCGGCTCCGCGCCGACCGGCGGGTGCGGTCCGGTGCCCGGTGGCGCCTGCGGCCCCATGGGCGGCGGCTGTTCCGGCGGAATGTGCGGGTTGTAGCGTAGCGCCCAACCTTTCCAAGGGGAACCCATGGAAACTCCGATTCGCGTTCACAAGGAACGCTGCGACCTGTGCGGCGGCCACCCCGCCTGCATCCCCGCCTGTCCGCAACAGGTGCTGACGGTTTCCGGCAACCGCATCATGATGACCCACACGGACCGCTGTCCGGAGGGGTGCCAGATCTGTGTGGAGGTGTGCACGCCGCACGTCTTTTCGTTGGTGGAAGAGGTGCATGCCGGTCTGGGGGTGGTGCCGTCGGAGAACGTGTCCGGTCCGGCGCGGGTTCACCACGTGTCGTACCTGCGCGCCGAGGACGAGGACGAGGAAGCGATGGGCAGCCGCTTTCACGCCTTGTGCGATCAACTCGGCCTTCCCGCCGGGCAGCGCACCAACGGCGAGATTCGCGGCCACGCCTGGGGCACGGTTCCCGGTACCGACCGGGTATCCCTGCAACTGGCCTGGGAACTGCACACGGAATACTATTTCGTGCGGGCCATTTTAAGCCGGGATGGCGAGATCCCGGACGAGAAGCTGCTGGATGCGGTGGTGCCTCACCTGCAGGCCTTTGGCACCCCGCCGCTGCTGACCTGCCTGGATATCATGGTGTCCGACCGGCCCATGAATACCGACGAAGTGTGCGACTGGATCGTGTGCCGCAACAAGTTCGGCGCCCGCGTGCTGGATGGTCACCTGGGCCTGTATACCAACTACGAGCCGGTCAACGGCCGGGAACGGTATGTGGTGGCGGGCCCTCCCGACACGATCCGTGAGCACGGCGCGTTCGCGGTGGCCAATTTGTGCCAGATCGAGAATTACTATCACCTGTTGATGATCCCTCGTACCGAGGTGCGGGACGCGGTGCAGGAGGCCCACCGGCTGGAAAAGTCGCTGCACGGCCGCATGAAGGCGATTACCGAGGCGATCGCCGGGTCCACGGCGGAAAAAATGGAGGGGTGGCTCAAGGATCTGACCGTCGATCTGGCCCGGGTGGTGAATTGGTCGGCCCGGTTCAACCATGTGCTGTCGGCATCGTTCCCTTACAGCGAGCGGGTACGCGGCGGATTTTCCGACTGGAAGGAGCAGCCGGTGGAGGGATTTTCCTCCCTGTCGTCGGTGATCCTGGAGCGGGTGGCCGGGGTGGTGGAGGAGTATCGTGCCTTTTCCGCCCGGCTGGACCGCATGGAACGCGAAATTTCCGATCTGGTGGCGATCCTGCGCACCCGGGTGGAGATGAGCATGGAGGCCCAGAACACCCAACTGTTGCAGAACCTGGACGTGCGCTCAGCCATCCAGTTGCGGTTGCAGGAGATGGCCGAGGGGCTGAGTGTGATCGTCATCTCCTATTACCTGACCGGGCTGGCGGGATATGTATTCAAGGCGCTGGAAAAAAAGCAGGTGATCGAAAGCGCCACCCTGCCAACCGCATTGTTCATTCCCGTTGCCGCGGCAGTAGCTTGGTATGTGGCCCATCGCGGGGTTAGAAAGTTGCGGAAAAAGACGGAGAAAGGGTTGGAAGGAAGCGGCGGAGATTAACACCTGCCACCGGTTGTAACCCCGGTTCCGCCGGGAGTCCCGGCCCAATTGAAAGAGTGTATTGGATGAATTCGATCGCAGCTGTGTGTTTCCTGCTGTTGTTTGGTGTCTCCGCCTGGGGGTGGGGGAGGGCGCTGCAGTCCGGGCTTCGGCAGGAAGTCGGGGGAGAGGCGTATTCGGTCGTCCTCGGTCTGGCGGTCCTGTCGGTTTTCGGGGGGCTCGGAAACGCACTGAGCATTGCTCACCCGCCGTTTCTCTGGGGGCTGCTTCTGGCCGGGATGGTGCTGTCCGGAAGTGAGGCAGTGCGCAGGTGGCGTTCCCCTTTTCCGCTTTCGAACCGCAAGGATGGCCTGTGGCTGGTGCTCACCTGGTTTCCGGCGCTGGTGGCCCTGGTTTTTCTCTCCGTGGCCCTGTTGCCGTCCGAAATTTTTAATGTTTGGGACGATCTGCATACGTATTTCGCGCGGCCTGTGAGCATGCTCGCCACCGGTACACTGAGCGCCGGACCGCTGACGCTGATCGGAGTGGACAGTTTGGGGGCACACGCTTTTTTCCAAGCATTCGGTCTGCTGCTGTTTCCGCTGGATTACCTGAACGCATTTGACGCCGTGTTGTGTCTGGTGCTGTCCATCGCGCTGGCGGTGGAAGTGGCCCGGCGTACGGGTTGCCACCCATGGCAGGCAGTCGTGGTCATGCTGCTAGTGCCATTATTTCATATCCAGCAAGTCAATATTTCCGCTGACTATGTGCTGGTCATGCTGGTGCTGGCGCTATGGTATGCCTCCTGCCTGTTGATCGGGGCCATTGAAACAGGCGAACCCGGCGCGGGAATCCGGGCCGCAGTTGCCCCCGGATTGCTGCTGGCCATGATGGTAGCGGAAAAAAGTACTGCCGGGGGCTTTGCTGGACTGTTCTGGTGCATTCTTTCAGGAGGTCTGCTTTGGATTTCCCGGGGGCGAATGCGCACTGGACTGACTGCCGTCGCGACCGTCGCGGGTGTGGCACTGGCAGCCATTTTCCCCTGGGTGCTGGTGCATCACGAAAACCTGCTGACGGGCATCTCCCTCACCCTGTCTGGCGCGCGGTCGGATTGGGATGTTGTTGTGCCATTGGTCAGGGACCCTCCTGCTTGGGCTAGCCTCCTGGCGTGGACACCGCTGGTCTGGGGAGGGTCCGTTCCAATGTATAACCTGCTAGCATTCACCGTGTTTGCAGCGGGGGGATGGGCAGTGTTGCGGATGGCGCGAAACGACTCCGGGAAGTCCTGGAGTCAGGGGTTGCCAATTGCAGCGTTGGCTTTTCCGGCCACCGTTTTGTATCTCACCCTGCCGATGGTGATCGACGTGGCGACCGCGATCCGGTATGTGGCTCCGGTCCTGGTGGGAATCGCGCCGCCTTGCCTTGCTATGGGGTTGGTCTCCCTGCGTGGGGTACGGATCCGGTCCTTCCCCGGTTCCGGCATTCCGCTGGTGCTGGCGCTGGTGCTCTTCTGGCTGTTCTTGCCCGTTACCGGTAAGCATTTGATCCGGATGTCCACCCTGCACACGACGGTCTCGTTTCCACCGACAGAACAGTTTGCCAAGACTTCCAAGGAATATTTGAGCAGCGCGCACTGCGCGGCCTGGCGCGACATTCAGGAAAAAACCGTGGCCGGCGAAGGAATTCTGGTGCGGATTTCCACCCCTTATTGCGCCGATTTCAAGCGTAATCACATTTTTCTCGCTTCCGATCCGGGACTGGTCAACCCGGCCATCCCGCTAGGACCGCGCAACAAAGCAGGGGATCTCGCCCAATGGCTGACCGGGATGGGCGTCCGGTATGTGCTGTGGGAATCCAGCGGGCGGGCGATCAAGACCAATCAGGCACACAATCAGTCGTTTCAGAAATATTATTGGCTCCCGCTTTACCGCCGGTTGAGTGTGGCCAATATCACGTTCCATCAATGGCTTTCCGAACTGGCCGCCTCGCCTGCTGGTGCCCTGATCCTCCCCGGCGTGTACCTCATTGATCTGCAGGCCGGGGCCTCTCCAGGACCATGACCGTCCGCCCGACCACGCCATTACGATTAAAAAGGGCGCGGAACTTCAGCGGGATGGTTATCCGGCCGGTTTCAGCATGTGCTTGATCAGCACCTCGGCCACCTCCTCGCGGGTGAACTCGTGGGGCGGTACCACCCCGTCGCGCAGCATGGCGCGCACCTTGGTGCCGGACAGGATCACGTGATCGTCGCCCCCGTGCGGGCAGGTTTTGTAGCTGGCCATGCCCTCACACGCTTTGCAGTAGAACGAGTGGTCGAAAAACATCGGGGTGATGTCCAGTTCGTCCGCGTCGAACTCGTCGAAGATGAGCTGGGCGTCGAAGGTGCCGTAGTAATCTCCCACCCCGGCGTGGTCGCGGCCCACGATAAAGTGGGTGCAGCCGTAATTCTTGCGCACCAGGGCGTGAAAGATGGCCTCCCGCGGGCCCGCGTAGCGCATGGCCGCCGGAAACACGGACAGGGCGGTGCGGTCCTTCGGGTAGTAGCGGGACAGCAGCACCTGATAGCACTCCATGCGCACGAAACTGGGAATGTCGTCGCTCTTGGTATCGCCCACCAGCGGGTGCACCAGCAGGCCGTCCACCGTCTCCAGCGCGCACTTCTGAATGTACTCATGGGCCCGGTGGATCGGGTTGCGGGTCTGGAAGCCGACAATGCGTTTCCAGCCGCGCTCCCTGAACAGCGCGCGGGTTTCCGCGGGGTCCAGGCGAAACTCCAGAAAATCGTCGTGCGGCGGGCGCGCAAAGAGCATCACCGGGCCGCCCACCAGCCAGTCGTGCTGCTCATATACCTTGGCCACACCCGGGTGTTCCCCGGACTCGGTGCGGTACACCTCCAGCGCCTCCTTGCGCTTGTCGCGCTGGAACTTGTCGGCAATCTCCATCACCGCCAGCAACTGGCCGTTCTTGCCCTCCAGCGCCACCTCCTGGCCAACCTGGAGCGATGCGGCCATTTCGTCCGTGACCGCCAGAGTGACCGGCAACGACCAGGCCAGGCCGGAGGTCAGGTGCATGGTGTCCACCACCTGATCGTAGTCGTCCTTGACCATGAAGCCGGTAAGGGGGCTCATGGCGCCGGTGCCGATCATCTCCAGATCGGAAATCTCGCGGCTGGTCAGTGGCACCCGCGTCAGGGTGGCGGCGTGTTTGGCAAGCGCCTCCTGTTCGTGGCCGGTGGCGATGCGGTTGATGAGTTCCCCGCCGTGGGGGGCGATGGTGTGGGTCATGTCAGGCTCTACAAAACAAAAAGTGATTGATAATTATACACAACGAAAACCCTCCCGGGGGAGAGTGGCACTCAAATGGAGAAGT
>JAOUMB010000077.1 GCA_029881725.1 Nitrospirota bacterium | reverse complement strand
AGCGGGCGCGCGGACGGCGGCGCCCTGTTCGCCTCGCTGATGCGCGAGAAGGGCGGCGGCGACCTGATCCGGCAGACCCACGAGATGTTCGCCTGGGAGGTCAACTTCAAGCGCGACGTGCAGCCGGGCGACCGCTTCGAAATGCTGGTGGACGAGATCCGCCGCGACGGCGAGTTCGAGCGCTTCGGCGCCATTCGCTGGGTGCAGCTGGTGGCTTCCGGTGAGTCCCACGAGGCGCTCAACTTCGAGGGCGAGTTTTACAACAACGAAGGCGTGGGCCTGCGCCGCACCCTGCTGCCGAGCCCGGTGGGCCCGGTGCGGGTGACCTCGCGCTTTTCCGAGGCCCGCATGCACCCGGTGCTGGGGCGCGTGCGTCCGCACCACGGGGTGGATTTCGCAGCCCGCTGGGGTGCCCCGGTGGGCGCCGCCGGCGACGGCGTGGTCAACTTCGCGGGCTGGAAGGGCGACAACGGCTACATGGTCAGCGTGCGCCATAACGGCGTGTACCGCACCGTCTATTCGCACCTTTCGCGCATTCCCGCCACCATCAAGCGTGGCGCCAGGGTGAAGCAGGGGCAGACCATCGGCTTCGTCGGCAACTCCGGCGTCTCCACCGGCACCCACCTGCACTACGGCGTATACAAGCACGGGCGCGCGGTGGACCCGCTCACCCTGGACTACACGCCGGTGCTGGACCCCATCGATCTGACCACCAACCCGCAGTTTGTGGTGGCGTGGGACGACGTGCGGCTGGTGCTGCTCGGCCTGCGCCGGGAGCCGGGCCAGCCGGGCCGGCCCGGACAGGTGGTGGCGCTGGCGCCGGAGCGGGAACCCGGGGAAACCCCGGCGGTGCCGTTCCGCCAGCCCGACGCGGTGGTCCCGGCCCAGGCTCCGGCACAGGTTCCGGCCGCGACCGAAACGGCGCCGCATGGCGGCCAGGCGGTACAGGCGGGACGCTCCGAACCGGGGCGTGGGTCGGTCGTTCTGACCCGGATGTAACCCCGTGGAGGCCCCCCTCCGCGAACCGTTTCCCGATTCCGTCACCCATCTCACCGTTGATGCCCGGGGCGCGCGCCTGCACGTTGCGGGCGGTCCCGGCGATCCGCTGCCCGGCCTGTTTCTGGTGCCGGGCTACACCGACCACATCGGCCGCTACACCGAAACCTTCGACTGGTTCCGTGCCCACGGGCATCCGGTGTGGGGCATGGACCCGCGTGGCCACGGGCGCTCCAGCGGAAAGCGCGGCTATCTGAACCGGTTTAGCGAATACCTGGACGATCTGGAGGCGTCGCTGGAAGCGGCGGTCACCCAGTCGGGCCTCAAACGCTGGGTGCTTCTGGCCCACAGCACCGGCGGGTTGACCGTGCTTTCGGCGCTGATCCGCCGCCCGGAGCAACTGGCGGCGCTGGGGGTGTGCGGGGTGGTGGTCACCAGCCCGCTGCTGGCGATCCGCCTGCAGCCGCCCAGGTGGCGCACCCTGTTGGGGCGCGTGGCCAGCCGGCTGGTGCCCGGCCTGTCACTGGACGCCGGGGTGCCGTCTTATCCGAGCACCAGCGACCCCCTGCAACAGCGGGCCAAGGAAGAGGACCCGCTGGTGTTCCGCGAGGTGAACGCCCGCTGGTACACGGAGGTGCAGGAGGAAATGGCCCACGTGCGCGCCCACGCGGGGCCCCTGCCGGTGCCGGTGCTGGCCCTGCTGGCGGGGCTCGACCCGGTGGTGGACCCGGACGTGGCCGAGGCGTTTTTCACCACCTGCCGGGTGCCGGTGATCCGCTATCCGGGCATGTATCACGAAATTCTGGTGGAGACGGAGCGCCAGAAGGTGTGGCGGGACATTTCCAACTGGCTGGTGCAACTGGAGACCCCGGAGCCACCCGCCGCGCTCCCGCCTCCCGACCCGGCGCCCTGACCGCGCAGGCGGGCGTCAGCCGCCTTGCGTGTTGGATTGGCGAGGGCCGATGGGCCCCGCTTTTCGGGGCGTGGCCTGTTACGGCCTCACCGCTGGGGGGTGGGTTCGAGGTTTTCGTGGTGGGTGGCGACTTCCAGCAGGGCGGCGCGGATGCGGCGGATGTCGCGTTCTTCGACGATTTTGCCGCCGTTGCTGTCCTTCACGTAGAACACGTCCACCACCTGATCGGCCTTGGTGCCGATGCGGGAGAAGAAAATCGACAGGCCCTGCTCCGCCAGGGTGCGGGTCAGGATGTAGAGCAGCCCCTGGCGGTCGGCGGCGAACACGTCGATGACCGTGAACGAGTCGGAGGTTTCGTTGTCGATGCGCACCAGCGGTTCGGTGTTGGTGAACGGCACCCCTTCGTTGTCCACCCGGCCGTGGCCGCCGGCAAACAGGGATTCCACCTGCACCCGGCCCTCGATCACCTCGATCAGGGCGGTGCGGATGCGCGCCCACCGTTGATGGTCCACAAAGCCGGTGGCCGTGGGGTCGCGCACGCGGAACACGTCCAGAATCACGTCGTCGCGGAAGGTGGTGATGCGCGCGTCGTGCACCTCCAGGTCCTTGGCGGTGAGGGTTCCGGCAATGCGCGAGAACAGGCCCGGCACCTTGTTGTCGTAGGCACACACCACGATTTCGGCATGGCCCTCGTCACCGGGGACAATCTCCACCTGGGCGGTGTGGTTCTGCAACTGGCGGATCAGGGTCAGGTGATGGACGATCTCGTCGATGCGGTTGCCCAGCAGGTAGCGGCCGGGCAGCCGGTCCAGGGTCGCGTCCAGCCAGGGGACGGCCTCCGGGCCGAGTTTTTCGGCCAGCAGGCCGCGCACGCGGGCGATGGTGGCGGCCTTGTTCTTTACCAGCGGCCGCCCGGCAAGGATTTCCAGGGCCATGCCGAACAGTTCGGTGAGCAGCCCCTCCTTCCAGGAATTCCAGGTGTCGGGGCCCACCGCGCGGATGTCCACGTGGGTGAGCACCAACAGCATTTTGAGCCGTTCCGGCGTTTCGATGTCGCGCACGAAGCGGGCGATCACCGCCGGGTCGGACAGGTCGCGGCGGAACCCCACGTGGGTCATCAGCAGGTGCTGGCGCACCAGAAACACCAGCAGGTCCCGCTCGCGCTCGGACAGCCCCATGCGCTGGGCCACGATGGCGGCCAGTTCCGCCCCTTCCTCGCAGTGGTCCCGGTGGCGGCCCTTGCCCGCGTCGTGCAGCAGCACCGCCAGGTGCAGCAGGTCCTTGCGGCGCACCTCGTGATAGGCATCGGCGAACACGCCGCTTTCGGCGCGCAGGTTTTCGGTCAGTTCCAGGGCATACAGGGTGTGGGCGTCCACCGTGTATTTGTGGTACTGGCTGAAGGTGACCAGCCGGTCCACGCGGCCGAACTCGGGAATGATCCGCCCCAGAATGCGCAGCCGGTGCAGGCGCTTGAGGGTTTCGGCCATGCCGGAATCCCATTGCAGGATCTTGAGAAACACGTCCGCCGCCGCGCGGGAGCGGAGGGATTTGCCCGGCAGCCGTGCATGGCTGAGGGATTCCATGGTGTCCGGATGGATGCGCAGGCCGTGAATCTGGGCCAGGTGGAACAGGTTGAGAATGCCCGGCCCGTCCTCCAGAAACGCCTCCTCCTTGCCGGGGTCCACGCGGATCTCCCGGTTGGTGAGGGTGAAATAGGGGGCCACCTTGCGGGAAAACAGCATGGTGGTGATGGCCTGACTCAGGGGGCGGCTGGTGGCCCGGTCCACAAACCGGGAGCAGATGTCGAGGATCTGGCTGGCCAGGGTGTAGTAGCGGCGCATGAAGCGTTCCACCCCGCGCTGGCGGCCGGTGTCCTGATAGCCGAATTTTTCGGCGATGCGCAACTGCTCGTCGAAGGTGAGGGTGTCGATGCGCTTGCCGTGGGCGAAGTGCAACTCGTTGCGGATGCGCCACAACAGGGCCTGGGCGCGGGTCAGGGCGCGGTAGTCGTCCTCGGCCAGGGTGCCGTCGTCCACCAGTTGCTTCAGGTCGCCGGTGCCGTAGCGGGCGTAGGCGATCCAGATCAGGTAGTGGATGTCGCGCAGGCCGCCGGGGCTTTCCTTGATGTTGGGCTGTTGCAGGAACACGGTGGCGCCGAAGCGGGTGTGGCGGCCGCGGGCCTCCTCCGCCTTCTGAAACAGGAACGCGGGCACGTCCTTGTTGACCACCTTGGCGGCGAACTCGCGGCGGAACCGGTCGTACAGTTCCTTGTCGCCGGCCAGCAGGCGGGATTCCATCATGCAGGTCTGGGCGGACAGGTCGGCCTGGCCGATCTCCACGCAGTCGGCCACCGTGCGCACGCTGTGGCCCACGGTGAGGCGCAGGTCCCACAGGGGGTAGAGCACCTCGTTGGCGACGGCGGCGGCGGTTTTTTCGGCCTTGGGGTCGAACAGGATCAGGATGTCGATGTCGGAATGGGGGTTCAACTCGGCCCGTCCGTATCCGCCCACCGCCACCAGCGCCAGACCGGGGGTGCGGGTGGGGCGGTTGGAGTCCATGTGGCGCCACACCGCGTCGGAATAGAGCGAGACCAGCAGTTCGTCCACCAGCTTGGTGACCAGCTTGAGCACCTTGCGGCCGGGGGCGCCTTCGTCATGAATGGCGCGCACGCTTTCCAGCCGGGCGGCCAGTTCATCCTTGAGCATGCGGAAGCGGGCGGCGGGATCCTCGTCGATGAAGGCACGCTGGAGGATGAGGTTGAAGCTGCTCATGAGTGGGATTGTAAGGCGTTTTTTAATGGCCCGTCCATCGGAGGCGGGAGAAATAAGCCGCCCTGGCGCCAGGACAGCACATGCCGGTGGGCAGACTGCCCTGCGGGTCACTCAGCCAGATACCGGCCCAGCCGCGCCACCCCTTCGCGCAGTTGCTCCAGGGAGGTGGCATAGGAAAAGCGCACGTGGCGATCCGCCTGATGGGTGCCGAAATCGGCCCCCGGGGTGATGGCCACCCCGGCCGCTTCCAGCAGGGTCTGGCAGAAGCGCTGGGCATCGTCGGTAAAACGCCCGGCGTCGGCATAGATATAAAACGCGCCATCCGGCGTGGCCGGAATGCGGAACCCCAGTTTTGGCAGTTCCGTCAGCAGAAAGGCGCGCCGCTCCGCATAGGCGGCGCGCATTTGCGCCACCACCGTGTCGGCCCCCAGGGCCGCCAGCGCCGCATGCTGGGACAGGGTGGTGGGGGCGATGAAGATGTTCTGCAGTACCCGCGTCACCGGGTCGATCAGGGGTTCCGGCAGGATCAGCCAGCCGACCCGCCAGCCGGTCATGGCCCAGCGCTTGGAAAAGCCGTTCACCACCACCGCCTCCGGGTCCACCGACAGGGCGCACGGGGCGTCCACGCCGTAGGTGAGGCCGTGGTAGATCTCGTCCGAGATCAGCACCGCCCCCTTGTCGCGGCAGGCGGTGGCCAGCCGCCGCAGGTGATCCGCCGGGCACACGGTGCCGGTGGGGTTGCCGGGGGAGGTCACCACCACCGCGCGCACGCCGTTTTTGCCGTGCACCGCCACGTGCTCGGCGGTCAGGTGGTAGCGGGAGCCGGGGCCCACCGGAACGGACACCGGATCGCCCCCGGCCAGACGCACGAAATGGCGCTGGCACGGGTAGCCCGGATCGGGCAGGAGCACCCGTTCCCCCGATTCCACCAATGCCAGGTAGAGGGCCAGAAACCCGCCCGAGGCGCCGGGGGTGACCAGCACCCGCTCCGGGGAGATGGTTAGGCCGTATTCGCTTCCGTACCAGCGGGCGATGGCCGAACGCAGCTCCGGGATGCCGGTGGAGGGGGTATAGAAGGAGCCGTCGCCGGAGTCCAGCAAGGCGCGGGCGGCGTCCGCCGCGGCGGGAGGGGAGGAAAAATCGGGCTCGCCGATCTCCATGTGCACGATGGAGCGCCCCTGGGCTTCCAGTTCGCGGGCCCGCTCCAGCAGTTGCATCACGCGGAACGGTTCGATGCGGTCGATGCGGCGCATGGGGCGAGTGTACCGGAAACGGTCCCCCGCGTGCGCGCCGGGAGGGGCTACAGCTTGTGATCGACGATTTCGCCGCGTCCGGCGTGGAACAGGTGCACGATGCCGCGCACCGCCTGCCGGGTGGCGTCGTCCATGGCGTCAAACTGGAACGCGGCGCGCCCGTCGATGTGATACACCACCCAGGCGCGCACCGAAAAGCGCAGGGCGGAGGCCCCCTCGTTGGCCAGGGCGTTGATGGTCACCTCCGTATCCAGCGGAAACAGGTGATCGCACTCGGCCAGCATGCCTTCGGCGTTGAGCACCACCGGGGTGCCGTGGGTCATCTCGCCGGTATCCAGGCGGGTGATCATCAGCCGGAACCGCTTGTCCAGCCCGCCCCCCTGCACCGGGTAACGGCGTGCCCGGCGGTCCGGCGCGGTCGGTTTCTTGAAAGGTCGTTCCCTCATTACCGTATCTTTTCGGCACATGGCGCGGACGGTTTTACGAGAACTTATGTTTAGTTCACGGATTTTCTTGCCTGCCGCCCTTGGCGCTGGCTACCATGCGGGGCATGGGGCAACCACCTTCATTTGGCGACTGGCTGGCCTCGCTGCCGTGGTGGGCCAAGCTGCTGATCACCTTCGGCACCGCCGCCGGGCTGTACATCTCCCTTGCCCCGCTGCTGAAGTGAGGCGCGGGGAGGGGGGATGATCTGGCGCCTGCTGGCGGACCTGGTGGTGCTGCTGCACCTGGCCTTCGTGGCCTTTGCGGTGGCTGGCGGGCTGCTGGCCCTGCGCTGGCCACGGGTGGTGTGGCTGCACCTGCCCGCCTGCGCGTGGGCGGCCCTGGTGATGGGCTTCGCCCTGATCTGCCCGCTCACCCCGCTGGAAAACGCCTTGCGCGCCCTGGGCGGCGAGGCGGGTTACAGCGGCGGTTTCGTGGCCCACTACCTGACGCCGCTCCTCTATCCGCACGGCATCACCCGCAGCTTGCAACTGGCCATGGGGGCGGTGGTGGTGGGGGTCAACGGCGTGGTGTATGCGGTGCTGTGGCGGCGCGGGGCGCTGCGCCGCCGGACGCTTATTTGAAGAGCGCTTTCAGGGACGGCCCCACCCGGGCGACCCGAATCGTGCCGCCGGGGAGACCCAACAGAAACAGGGCCATGATCCGCGCCTCGCGCTGGAAGTGCCCCTTCATCCCCATACGACGGTCCCCCGGTCTACTTGTGAGCGACTTGTGAGCGAATTACGAACTACTTGGCCGACGCGGCGCGCAGGGCGTCGATGCTGGCCCCGAGCTGGGTGACGATGGAGTTGATCAGGGTGCGTTCGGTGGCGGTGTACAGGCGCGGTTCCCGGTTCAGCAGGTGCAGGACGCCGGCGATGCGGTCCTGCACCATCACCGGCATGCAGGCCACGCCCAGATAGCCCAGTTCTTTTTCCAGCAGGTTGAAGCGGGGGTTGCCGCGCAGGTCCTCGACGATCAGGGAGGCGCCGTCGGCGGTGACGCTCTCCTCCAGGGTGTCCAGGGCGGTCAGGGCGCCCTTCTTGTCCATCAGGGAGCGGGGCGCTCCATAGCGGGCCAGCCGGTCGGTGCCGGAGAACACGGTGAGCACGATGCCGTCGATGCGCACCGTCACCATCACCTTGGTCAGCGCGTCCGTGTACCCCTCGCGGGTGGGTGCCGCCTGATTGAGGGTCGAAACGATGGCGTACAGGGCGTACAGCTCGCGGTTCTTGGCTTCCAGTTCGCGGGTGCGCTCGGCGATTTTGGCCTCCAGCCCGGAATAGGAGGCGCGCAGTTTGGCGCTCATCTCGTTGAAGGCGCTGGCCAGATCGGCGATTTCGTCCTTGGTTTCCACCTGAATGGTGTGGTCCAGGTTGCCGGCGGCCACCCGCTCCACCCCTTCGCGCAGGGTGTGAATGGGGGCGATGATGCGGCGGGCGGCAATGGAGCCGAGCAGGGAGATGATCACCGCGCCCAGCAGGCCGGTTACGGCCACCCACTTGAGCAGGCCGTAGATGGGGGCAAACGCCTCCGCCGGGTCCTGACTGGTGACGATATACCACCGCTTGCCGTCGAAGTTGTGCTCGTCGGTGGTGAAGGTGGCGCGCACCGGGGCAAAGCCGTTGATGGCCAGCTTGCCGGGGTAGTGCACGTCCTGGGCGCTGGACACCCAGCCGGAGTTTTCGCGCAGCACCAGGCTTTGCAGGCCGGGGCTCAGGCTGTGGGCCTTGATGGGCAGGATCGGGCAGAACAGGATCAGGCCGTCGGAACTGACCAGCATGGTGTGGTCGGTGGCGCCCACCTTCATGTCGGTCACCAGCCGGAACAGGGCGGGGGCGTCGTGGCGGGTGTACAGCACGCCGACGATTTTGTCGTGGCTGCGGATCGGGTAGGCGACGCTGAAGGTATAGGCGTTTTCCGCCTCCACCAGCTCGATGTCGCTGAAATAGGTGACCCCCTTCTCCATCACCAGCGACCACCACGGTTCGGCGGAAAAGTCGTACCGGTCCGGGCGGCGGGTGGCGGCCACCACCGCGCCCTTGTTGTCGATGGCCATGATCAGCAGGTGTTCGCCGGGATTTTCCTGCTGATGGGTGTCGAAACGGCGCAGGTATTCGGTGGCCTGATTGGTGAGCAGCGCGTGCAGGTAGGCGTCCACCCCCTGGTTCTGGCGCCACCGGTCCTCGACGGATTTAAGCTGCCGC
>JAOUMB010000123.1 GCA_029881725.1 Nitrospirota bacterium | reverse complement strand
GCGGCGGATTCCGTGTTCATCTCGGGACCGACGGCCCAGGTCGGGTCCATCGGCATCATCGCCACCCACATCGACCAATCCCAGGCGGATGCCAAGCAGGGCATCCGGGTCACGGAGATTGCGGCGGGCAAATACAAAGGCCTGGCCTCGAGCCACGCCCCCCTCTCCCAGGACGGTAAGGATCAAATCCAGCAGAAGGTCGACTACCTGTACGGGGTGTTCGTGGAAACCGTGGCCAGGCACCGCGGGGTGCCCGTGGAAACGGTACTCAAAGACATGGCCGACGGGCGGGTGTTCATCGGCCAGCAGGCCATCGACGCGGGGCTGGTGGATGGAACCGCCACCCTGGAGGAACTCATCAACACGAAGGAGCAGGGCATGAGCAATGACATCACCGCCGCGTCGCTGAAGGCGGACCACAAGGACATCTACGACGCCGTGCTGGCGGAGGGACACCAAGCCGGATTGGACGAAGGCGCCCACACCGGCGCCGAGGCGGAACGCCAGCGCATCCAGTCGATCCTGGAGGTGCAGGTGGAGGGCTTCGAGGACGCCGTCACCGCCGCCATCGCCGACGGCAAGACCACCGGGCCCGAGGTGGCCATGACGATCCTGAAGGCCCAGAAGGCGCGGGGCGTCTCCCTGGATGGCTTGGCTGCCGAATCGCAGCTGGCCGGCGCCGCCCACCCCGGCGCCGACGATGCCGACGAACAGGAACGCGCCGCCCTGGTGGGCGCCATGGCCGCCGGAACCGGCCGCAAGAAGGAGAACTAGCACATGCCTGTTACCACCCAAGCAACCACCCGCGACAACCTGATCGCCGGAGACTTTCCCCTGGTGACCGACGCGGAAACCCTCATCGCCGGCCAGAACCTGGTCCGGGGCGCCGTGGTCGGTAAGATCACCGTCTCCGGCAAGCTGACCCTTTCCGCCGCCGCGGCGGTCGATGGGTCCGAAATTCCTTACGCCATCCTGGCCGCCGATACCGATGCCACCGCCGGAGATTCTCCGTGCGTGGCCTACAAGACCGGGGAGTTTTCCGAGGGCGCCCTGACCCTGGGGGTCGGTCACACGCTGGCGGCCATCAAGGACGGCCTGCGCGACCGGGGCATCTTCCTCAAGGCCACCCGCGCCGCGTAAGCGAAAACCACATCCGCTTCGGAATGAGCCCACCTCGTACCCACGGGGTGGGCTTTTTCGTGCTTAAGAATCGAGGACAAGAAAATGGCAATCGACCTGTTTGACAGCCGCACCATGATGGCAGCCCTGGAGGAGACCTTTCCGCCCAAGACCTTCCTGCGGGACACGTTCTTCGGTGGCGTCGAAACCTCCAACACCAAGTACGTGGACGTGGACATCCGCAAGGGCAAGCGCAAGATGGCGCCCTTCGTGAGCCCCAAGCACGAAGGCAAGCCCCTGGACCGGGCGGGCTACACCACCAAGACCTACGCCCCGCCCTACATCAAGCCGTTCCGCACCACCGCCGCGGAGGAAATCTTCAAGCGGCCCATGGGCAGCCACGTCTACGCGGGCAATGCCACCCCGGCGCAGCGGGCGGCGGCGGAACTGGGCAAGGATCTGTCCGAGTTGCAGGAGGAGATCGTCCGCCGGGAGGAGTGGATGTGCGCCCAGTTGCTCTTGGACGGCACTCTGACCGTGACCGGTGAGGGCATCAACGACACCCTCGATTTCGGACTCGATCCCACCCACCAGGTGACCCTGGCGGGCACGGCCCTCTGGACCGACACGGCGAACTCCACCCCGCTGGAAAACCTGCGGGCCTGGAAGCGCACCGTGGCCAAGGATTCGGGGATCGTGCCGACGGTGGCGGTGATGGGGGAGAACGTGGTGGACGCGTTCCTGTCCCACGCGGACGTGCGCAACGTCTTGGACAACCGCCGCCTGGTGATGGGGGCCATCGACACCAGCCACCTGTCGGCCATGGGGGCCTCCTACATCGGCACCATCGAGGAACTCAGCTTCTACGCCTACAACGAGTGGTTCGAGGACGCCGGGGCGACCAGCCCCATGGTGCCGGTGGACCGCATCTTCCTGGGCAACCCCAACAGCCGGGCGGCCATGCACTACGGGGCCATCCAGGATCTGGAGGTGGGCACCGCGTCGGTGCGCTACTTCCCCAAAAGCTGGACCCAGCCGAACCCGTCGGCCCGCTTCGTGATGGTGCAGTCGGCGCCGCTGCCGGTGCCGATCCAGATCGATGCGTTCATGTCCATCAAGGCGGTGTAGGAGAAAACC
>JAOUMB010000076.1 GCA_029881725.1 Nitrospirota bacterium | reverse complement strand
CTTCTTGCCAACGGCGTGCTGTGTGCCGGGCTGGCCGTGGCCATCCCCCTCGCCCTGCGCCGCCGGCTCCGCTAGACCAAAACCGGCCTTTTTTCCGGCCCATGGACGCCGTTTGCGGGCGGTGCTACTATGGGGGCTTCTCGGGTTTTTCTGGAGGACCGACTCATGATGCCGCTGGCCGTAATGATGAAACGCGACATCCGCTCCGTGGAGGCCGACGCCACCCTCAAGAGCGTGGCGGAATCCCTGGCCGAAGGCCGGGTCGGCGCCATGCTGGTGAAAAAGAACGGGGAATACTGCGGCATCGTCAGTGAAACCGACCTGGTGCGCCGCGCCATGGCCCAGGGCATCGACCCGGAGACCTGTCCGGTGGAGAAGATCATGAGCGCCCCGCTCATCACCATCGACATCGAGCAGACCGTGGTGGACGCCAACGAGATCATGAGTGAAAAGGCCATCCGCCACCTGGTGGTGACCGAAAAGGGCGCGGTGTGCGGCATCCTCTCGGTGCGCGACCTGGTTCTGTATTTCAAGAACCGCCTGTAAAACCCGCCGCCCGCGTCCCCACTGCCATCAAACATGAACCACCCGGCCGCAAGGGGTCAGGGACAGGTGCACCCGTCACACGGGCGGGTCAGGCAGTGGCCCAGATACGACCATCCCCGAGCCGTTCGAGAAGCGCCTGGTGGGCTTCCAGCTCCTGGGGATGCGCATCCACGATGCGTGCGCTGCGCCCGGCGGGCAGGGTGGCGCCCACGGGAATCAGCCCAAGATGGGACCCTGCGCCCGCAAGCTGGGCCGTAGAGGTCTCCGCAGAGCCGCCCCACCGTTCCGCAAGCCCGTCCAGCATGGTCTGATGCCCCCCCAGCATGCTGATGTAGACGTCGGACAGGATCTCCGCATCGAGCAACGCTCCGTGCAGTTCCCGATGGCCGTTTTCCACTCCATACCGCTTGCACAGGGCGTCCAGGTTGTTGCGCTGGCGGGGATGGCGGCGTTTGGCCTCCACCAGGGTATCCACCACCGGGTGGGAATCCAGCGTCCGCCGCCCGCACAGGATCAGTTCATTATTGAGAAACGCCAGATCGAAGGGGGCGTTGTGAATCACCAGCGGCGCGTCACCGATGAATTCCAGAAACGCATCCGCGATTTCCCGGAATTTGGGGGCGTCGGCCACCTTGTCGTCGGTGATGCCGTGGATGCGGATGGAGTCCTCGGGGATCTCCCGTTCCGGGTGAATGTAGTGATGGAAGGTGCGGCCGGTCACGTGGAGATTGATCATCTCCACCACGCCGATCTCGATGACCCGGTGTCCCTCGGAAGGACTCAGGCCGGTGGTTTCGGTATCGAGAACCACCTGTCGCTTCTGCTCGGTGTGCATGTCCCCCTCCCCACTCCCCAAAGGAAAAGGGCCCGCCATGACAGCGGGCCCCCGGAACTTTTGTCGCGGCAATACCGGATCCCCTCCCGGTACGGCCGCCGCAAGGCCACCTAGCCGTTCGGATGAATCCGGTCTTTTTTGGCCAGCAGCTGCTCTTCGGTCTCTTCGTGGTCCGGGTCCGGCACACAGCAATCCACCGGGCACACGGCCGCGCACTGGGCCTCTTCGTGGAACCCGATGCACTCGGTGCACAGGTCCGGCTCGATCACGTACACGGGATCGTCCTCGTGAATGGCCTCATTCGGACACTCCGGTTCGCACGCCGCGCAGTTAATGCACTCTTCGGTAATCATCAATGCCATGGATCAATCCCCTTTGTTACAAGTGGTGAGGATATAAGAACTGAGCGGCCCGAACCTCCAGGACGCATCGCTTGAGACTTGCATACGCTGACTTGGTCCGGGATAGTACGATAAACCGACTGGCCGGGTCAATCAAACGACCCCCCAAAATCCGGCAAAACCTTTACCCGCAGGCCCCCGCCGCATGAATTCGCCCCCAAAATCCAGCGCCGACCCGGTCGCCATCATGCGCGAAGGGGTGGCCGACGGCACCTTCCCTGGCGGCGTGTTGTGGGTGGCCGCGGGAGGAAAACTGGTCCAGCATACTGCGGTGGGCACCCTGGATTGCTCCCCGGCGGCACTTCCGGTGGTGCCGGACACGCGCTTTGACCTGGCCTCGGTCACCAAGGCCATGGCCACCGCCAGCACCGCCATGCACATGGCGGAGGAGGGTCTGCTGGACCCGGAAACGCCGCTTTCCCGCCTGCTTCCGGAACTGACCTGGGCGGACCAGCGGCACACCCTGTTTCACCTGCTCACCCACTCCGCCGGATTGCCCGCATGGAAACCATTTTTCGAGATGGCCCGGGAACACGCGGATGAGGCCGGCTCCATCGGAAGCCCCCGCTGCCGCCTCTGGATCCTGAAGCGGGTCATGGCCGAACCCCCCGAGCTTCCTCCCGGACAGAAAAGCGTATACAGCGACCTGGGATTTATTCTGTTGGGAGAAATTCTGGAGCGCCTGGGCGGCAAGCCCCTGGATCAACTGTTCCGGGAACGTGTGGCCTCCCCCCTCGGGCTGGTGGACACCGCCTACAACCGGGGCAACGATCCCCACTGGCTGGCGGCGGATACAGTGGCGGCCACCGCCCATCGGCCGTGGCGGGGGGGGGTGATCCGGGGCACCGTGGATGACGACAACGCCTTCGCCATGGGTGGGGTTTCCGGGCACGCGGGGCTGTTCGGCCCGGCGGCGGAGGCGGGCCGCTGGGGGCAGGCGTTGCTTGACGCCTGGCACGGCCGTTCCGACTGGATTTCACGGGCTACCGCGCGGGTGTGGATGACGCGCAACGATCAGGTGCCGGGCTCGTCCTGGGCCCTGGGGTTCGACACGCCGTGGCCCCCCCCCACCACCGCCGGGCCGCACTTTTCAAAATCATCGGTGGGCCACCTGGGCTTCACCGGAACCTCCGTGTGGGTGGATCTGGAACGGGAATGGGTGGTGGTGCTGCTCACCAACCGGGTTCATCCGGACCCGGATAACATGGGCATCAAGCGCTTCCGGCCCCGGCTTCACGAGTCGGCGACATGGGCCCTACCCGTCCTTCCATCTCCTCCCGGCGAATAAAGGCCGCCAGCCGCGACCCCTCCTTGCGCGCCAGATCCTCGGTAAACGCCAGTCCGATGCGCCACCCGCCCTGCCTGCCGTCGCACGCGGCCACCGACGCGGACACGGTTTCCGCCTCCGGCTCGCCACTGGAATTTAGAAAGGTGAAATCCACGTAAACCGCCGTGCCGGGGGGCACGGACAACTCTGACAACGCGGTACAGCCTGAGAACCCAAGGCCGAGCACATAGCATTCGGTCAGGATGGTGTCATCCCACCCGCGCACCTGGGCCAGAGAGGCGATTCGCTTCGGCTCCTCCATCCTGTTCTCCCCCGATCAGGCCGGAATCCCCTCACGACCCCGACCGGTTTAACCGCTCGATACTTCTTCAGTGTACTTTGTTTATGGCTCAATTCCCACAAACAGGGTCTGCCCGCGACGGGAAATCAGCACCAGCACCCGCTGCTTGGGACCGACCTTGCCCGCGATCCGCCGGTAGTCCGCCATGCCGGTCACCTCCTGGCGGTCGATCTCCAGAATCATGTCCCCCGGGATCAACCCGGCGCGGGAGGCGGCACTGCCCGGATCCACATCCACCACCATCACGCCGCTGCCCTTGGCTTCCACCTGAAAGCGGCGCGCCAGTTCCCGATCCAGATCCGCGGCCTCGATGCCGCCGAACACGTTGTCAAAACGAGGTTCCGGTTTTCCAGGCTGGGCTTTTGCGGTGGCGGATTCCTCTGGAAACTCACCCAGCACCACGTGCATGCGCTTGACCCTTCCGTCCCGCTGTACCTGCAATTCCACCTTGCTCCCCACCTCGGTGGCGGCCACCAGCAGACGCAACTCGGTGAGTTTGGAAATCTCCTTGCCGCCCACGGACAGGATCACATCCCCCCGCATCACCCCCGCCCGTTCCGCCGGGCTGTCCTTGAACACGTCGGTCACCAGCGCACCCCGTGGGCTGTCCAGGCCGAACTGATCCGCCAGTTCGGCGGTCACCTCCTGAATCGAAACCCCCAGCCAGCCGCGCACCACGCGCCCTTTTTCCACCAGGCTTTTCATGACGTTGCGGGCCAGGTCGGCGGGAATCGCGAACCCGATGCCCTCATAGCCGCCGCTCTGGGTAAAGATGGCTGTATTGATGCCGATCAACTCGCCCCGGGTGTTGACCATGGCGCCCCCGGAATTGCCCGGATTGATGGCCGCGTCGGTCTGGATAAAGTCTTCATAGTCGGTAATGCCCACCGCCTGCCGGCCCACGGCGCTGACGATCCCCATGGTGACGGTGCGGGAAAGGCCGAACGGATTGCCGATGGCCAGCACCACCTCCCCCGCCCGCAGGCCGGAGGAATCGCCAAACTGGGCCCAGGGCAAATTTTCGCCGTCGATGCGCAACACCGCCAGATCGGTCTTTTTGTCCACCCCCACCACCGTGGCCTTGAAGGCGCGCCGGTCCACCAGGGTGACCCGGATATGGTCCGCGCCATCCACCACGTGGGCGTTGGTCAGAATCAGCCCATCCGGCGACACCAGCACGCCGGAGCCGAGCCCTTCCTCCTCATGGTCGCGCGGATGGGGCGTCCGGTCGCCAAAAAACCATCGGAAATACGGGTCGGAAAAGAACGGTGTCTCTCCCCCTTCGGAAACCACGCTTACGGTGGAGATACCCACCACCGCCGGCGTCACCTGCTCGGCGATTTCCACAAAGGTACGGCTGATCGCCTCCAGTTCGGTGGAGGTAACCGGCCGCTCCCGGGCCGCCGCCGGGGTGATCAGCAGAAAGATGCACGCCGCTGCCAGCAGCATGCGCGCCGAAAGAACAAACGCCGCAGTCCGGCGCCTCATGATGTTGCCAGTCACGTACCCTCTGCCTCTCATCGAAAAACGGTCTGCCATTCCGAACGGCTGGCCATGGCCGCGTTGGTGCCCCTCACGCCCCCGCACCGGTTCACTATAGCGCCACAGCCCGATGGTGCCAACTTCCACCCGCCGCGAAGGGTGGCGGAGGAGGCCCGGGAGATCATGCGGTAATGCGGAAGTCCTCCGCTTCCAGACCATGCCACACGGACTCCCACGCCACCGGGGGCAGGTTGATGCCCGCCACGTGCGCCCCCCCGTCGGCAAAGGTCTGCATCACCACCGCGTGGCCGGTGGCCAGTTCCAGTTGCATACTGGCCGCCACCGACAGCCCCAGCAGGTCCGCCAGCACCGCCCGCAGGACCCCCGCGTGGGTGACCAGGACCACGGGAAACCCCGCGTGACGCCGGGTGATGGCGTGGCGGGCGCGGTTCACCCGCCGCACCACGGCGGCAAACGCCTCTCCCTGCGGCGGGGCAAATTCCGGGTCGGACCACAGGCGCGTCACGGCATCCGGGTCCGCCGCATGCAACTCGGCCGCACGCATCCCTTCCCACGCGCCGAAGTGGCGCTCGCGCAGGTCGGATTCCAACTGTTCTGAAAGAGTGTGAGGGGCCGCCACGGCGCGGGCGGTGTCCCGCGCCCGGGCCAGATCGCTGGAATAGACCGCCACCAGCGGCACCCGTTCCAGGGCGCGGGACGCGTCCACCGCCTGCAGGTGCCCGGCGGCGGAAAGCGGCGGATCGGAATGGCCGGAAAGGGTTCCGGCCCCTTCCGACTGGCCGTGACGGATCAGGAACAGCGTGCTGGGAAGCATCCGCTCCGGTGACCGGGTCAGTTCCCGGCCACCACCGGGGTCTCGCCCTGCTGCCGGGCCATAATCCGCCACCCCTTGAGCAGATCCACCGCTTCCTGCAACTGGTTGTCCCGCAGGAATGCCTCCTCCTCCGGGGTGAGGGGAATCTCCTCCTCCCCTTCGGTCAGGGAACCGATGGTCGGCTCGGCGGCGTTGCGCATGGATTCGCTTTCGCCCGGAAGATGACCTTCCAGATCCTTCTCCCGCACGAAGGCCCGCTTGCGCTCGTTGGAAATCTCCCGCTCGGGATCAAACTCCACCACGATATCCGGCGTGATGCCGGTTCCCTGGATGGACCGTCCGGACGGGGTGTAATACTTGGCGGTGGTCAGGCGCAGGCCCGACTCGTCCGACAGCGGCAGCACGCTCTGCACCGAACCCTTGCCGAAGCTCTGGATGCCCATGATCACGGCCCGCCCGGTGTCCTGCAGCGCGCCGGACACGATCTCGGATGCGGATGCGGAACCGGCGTTCACCAGCACCACCACAGGAATGTCCCGGTAGCGGCCGCCGTGTCCGAAGTATTCCTCCCGGTCGCCATTCCGCCCCTGGATGTAAACCACCAGTTGGCCCTCGTCCAGGAACTGTTCCGACACCTCCACCGCGGCGGTCAACAGGCCGCCGGGGTTGTTGCGCAGGTCGAACACCAGTTGCTCCATGCCGTCATCGGCCATGCGGGCCAGATGCTTGCGCATCTCCTCGCCGGTACGGTCCTGGAACTGGGTGATGCGCAGGTAGCCGATGCCGTCGTCCACCATGCGGGCGCGCACGCTTTCCAGCTTGATGATGTCGCGTACCACGGTGATCTTGAGCGGCTTTTCCTCCTTGGCGCGGAGAATGGTCAGGGTGACCGAGGTCCCCTTGCGGCCGCGCATGTGATTGACCGCATCCATCATGGTCATGTCGCGGGTGGGTTTGCCGTCCACCTCGGCGATATGGTCGCCGGACTGAATTCCGGCACGGTCCGCGGGGGTGTCCTCGATGGGCGCGATGACCACCAGCTTGCCGTCCTTGACCCCGATCTGAATGCCCAGCCCGGCGAACTCGCCCTGGGTATCCACCTTGAGTTCCTGATAATCCTGGCGGCGCATGAACGATGAGTGCGGGTCCAGGGTGGCCATCATTCCCTTGATCGCACCCTCGACAAGCTCCTCGGTATCCACTTCCTCCACATACCGGTCCTGGATATGGCTCAGCACCTCGGTGAACACCTTGAGGCCGTCAAAGGTCCCCTGGGCCATGACCGGAGAGGCCTGCGTACTGGTACCGATCAGCCATCCGGCCAGCACCGCCCCCAGCACCACCAGGGTCATGCCCCCGTAACCACCTTGTTTCGGATCGCTCATTCGGGCTCCACGCCGATTGGAAGAAATAGACGGCGGGCAGCCAGGTCGGCTGCCGCCGGGGGTCGTCCCGTCCGGGCCGACCGAGAACCTACTTTAACACAAGCTCCTGAAATCAGGCTCCTTGTTGCTCAAAACGTCCCCGATGGATGGCCGCCACCATCAGTGTATGCTGTTTTTTGGCCTGCTCCGCCACCCGGTCCTGCCAACTGCCGGCGGTTTTCCAGTCCGCATAGCTGAGCCGATAGGTGTGCAGGATGCGACCGTCCATGAACACATGGGTCACGATCTCGGCAGTCGCTTCCACATCTTCGGTCTGCACATGATACAGCTTGCCATGTGCTGGTACGTTCTGGTTAAAACCGATCTCCACCGGTCAGACCTCCTCCACGGCAAATGCGTTGGAAATATGAGTAACACCATAAGGCATCCGGGCGGAATCCACCAGCACCACGTCAAACCGGCACGGTACCTGCCCGTATAACCCCTTGTCCACCAGATAGCGTTTGGCGGCTCGTCCCACCTGACTGCGCTTGGCCGGGGAGACCGCCCAGGCAGCACCACCGAAGCCGTGCGAACTGCGGGCCTTCACCTCCACGAACACCACCGCGTCACCATCCTGGCAAACGATATCCAGTTCGCCCCTCCCGGCCCGGTAGTTTCGGGCCACCACAACCAATCCAAGCCCTTGCAGGTGGCGGCAGGCCAAATCCTCCGCATCCTGTCCCAGACGGCGGGCCTC
This sequence comes from Nitrospirota bacterium, assembly GCA_029881725.1. Classification (GTDB taxonomy): domain Bacteria; phylum Nitrospirota; class JACRHL01; order JACRHL01; family JACRHL01; genus JAOUMB01. The sequence continues at coordinate 882 of JAOUMB010000076.1, read as the reverse complement.
CTGCCGCTCCGCGCTAGCCACCGGTGGCTACCACACCCCGAAAAGTGCGCCGGTGAATCGGGCTCGGTCCCAGCCGCACAATGGCCTCCTTGTGCGCCCGGGTGGGATACCCCTTGTGTCCGGCAAAACCGTAGCCGGGGTATTCCGCCTCGAACTCCAGCATCATCCGGTCACGGGTCACCTTGGCGATAATCGATGCGGCGGCAATGCTGGCACTTTTGGCATCGCCCCCGATAATCCCCTCCTGCGGCAACGGCACCCCCGGCAGCGTGAGCGCGTCGATCAGCAACAGATCGGCGTTCACTCCCCCCACCGGAAGACTCTCCACGGCCAGGGTCATGGCCCGGAGCGTGGCTTGCAGGATGTTGATACGATCAATCTCCGCCGGCGACACGATTCCCACCCCCACCGAGCGGGCACGGGTGTGAATCTCCGCAAACAACCGTTCGCGTTTCTTCTCGGAGAGTTGTTTGGAGTCGTTGAGGCCGTCGATGGGATCATTTTCATCGAGGATGACAGCGGCGGCAACGACCGGACCGGCCAACGGGCCGCGCCCAGCCTCGTCCACGCCAGCTATGGCGCGGGCGCCGCGCTGCCAGGCGCGCCGCTCGAATTCCCACAGGGGTCCCTCCCCGGTCATTCCGTGTCCCGTGGGTGGAAACCGCGGCGCATCAGGCGCCGGGCGTTTCCTCCCCGGTGGAGTCGGCAACTTCGGGCTCGGCGGCCTTGGCCTTGGCGGCTTCCTCCTCTGCCTTGCGGGCGGCCTCTTCCGAGGCCTTTGCCTGGGCGGCGGCTTCCTGCACGGCTTCGGCCTTGGCAGCCTCGGCGGCGCGCTTGCCACGCATGTCCTTCTCGGCGATACGCGCAGCCTTGCCACGACGC
>JAOUMB010000122.1 GCA_029881725.1 Nitrospirota bacterium | reverse complement strand
ACGTGTTGAGCAGGTCCCAGTCGGTGGACCCTGCGGCTCTGAGCTGGGCGGTACGGTCTTCCAGCAGGCCGGCGTCGTTGCGGACGTAGGTCCGTACCAATCGATCCGCTGGACCGTTGGCTTTCACCACGGCCCCCTGGAACACGGCATTTCGCTGCCACTTCTGCCCCAGACTCTCGAATACCTTGTTTTGCGTATCCTCATCCGGCGGCCACAGGGCGTAGGCGACCCGCACGCCATCCACCAGGGCGCTGGTGCCACGAATGGCGTCCCGAGCCGCCTCGGGGGTGCTGATGGGACGGCCGCTGGGCGGCTTCCTCATGTGGTGAGGCACCAGCACCGTCGCACCGGTCTCCGTCGCCAGGCTGGCCAGCAGGCCGGTGGCGAAACTACCTGCGGCCGGGTCCGACGATACGTCCGCGTGGATGAACGAGGACAGCGGATCGAATACCACCAGCTTCAGGTCGGGGATGGCGAGCAGTTGTTCCCGTAGCTTGATGAACTGGGGTGTGGCCTGGGGCCCATCGTGGCCCATGGCGACGATGGGAAACGGTCCGCCTGCGTTGGGCAGGGGAACGATCCAGAGGCGGTCCGCGCACTGCTTGCGCCAGCCAAACCGGTCGAGCCGTTCCAAGCGTCGATGAATCTCACCCGCGTCATCCTCTGCGCTCAAGATCACGGCTGTTCCCTCGGCCACGACCGCGCCGCCAAACGCGGTGTCCGGGTTCGACAGCCGGCTTCTGGGGCCCTTTCGCGTAATCTTCAGGGCCAGGTCCAGGGTGAACATGCCCTTACCGGTGTCGCCCATGGCGGCGAGGATCCCCACCACCCCCAAGGGGAACACCCCCTCCACCAGGAATTGTTGTTCAGGGGCAGGGCCGTTGTAGCGGCCAGCCGACCACTGACTGAAATCCTCCCAGGCCGGAGGGTGAGCCTTGATCACCTTCCGCTCGCCGTGGGCGATAAATGCCTGGCAGTCGAACCCCTCCGCCACGGCGTCGGCAGCGTCCCACTTCTCCGGCTTGTCCTCGGGCGGCAGCAGAATGGAAACGGAGTGGGCCCCCGCAGCGGCAGCCTGGGCGATGGCCTCGGCATAGGTCCATCCCACGCTGTCCCGGTCGGGCCACACCACCACCTGTTTACCCTTGAGGGGTGACCAATCCGTTTTGGCGGTCTTGGCCGTGGCGCCGGCCCCGTGCATCGCCGTGGTGGCACAGATGTCAGCCTGGATGAGCGCGTCGGCGCACTTCTCACCCTCCACCAGCACCACGGTGTCCGCCTGGGCAATCCCCGGCTGGTTGTAGAGGGGCCAGGGGGTTGGATCGCCCCACTTCTGGCGGGTGGCATCCCACGGCCGGAAGGTCTTCTTGCCGCCCGGCGGGTCGTAGCGGTAAACGCAGCCGATGAGCCCGCCGTCCGCCGTTTGGTAGTCCCACTTGCCGGTGTGGGGCCCGAGATCGTCCACGGGCGGTTGCTTCGGCGCCTTACTCGAATCCGCTGCCGTTGTCCTGTCAGGTGACAACGGATTCTGCCAGCTGATAGCCCCCATCCACTCGGCTACACCCTCGATCACCTTGTGAAAGTCGGCGCGAGCGGACAGGCCGTGGGCTCCGGCCCACAGGGCGATGGCATCACCCCCCTCACCGGTAGCGAAGTCGGTCCACAAGCCACGCTTTTCGCCGGAAAGCTCCACCGACAGGCTGTTGCCCTTACTGCCGTGCAAATCGCCCACCTGGAACGTGCCGTTGCGGGTCACGCCGTTGGGGAACAGGTAGGCGAGCATCGCCTCCAGCCGGTCCTGGATATCCCGGCGCACGGTATCCACATCGATTTTTTCGCCCCGCTGCTCGGGGGCGTCGTTGAAGTCGAGCAACTGATCCATCAGCCTGCCTTCCAACAACGGTCCTGCCAGGAACACCATGTGCACTCGAAGTGGGTCGGCGTGGTGGTCACCCGGGGCAGCAGTTCTCCAGCAGCCGTAGCTGTGATGACCCGCACACCGCGGTCGGACATGGCTTGGGCCAGACCACCATCAAACGGCATTAACTCGAAGTAGAGTTCCTGGCTGTCCTTGTTGATGGCGGTGAAGATCGCCGGGTTTTGGCAGATGCCCGGAACGCTCCCTTCCATGTAGGCCTGATACACGGCCACCTGGGCGGCATAGACCGGCTTGGACTTGGCCACCCCCTTCTTGACCGTCTCCCGCCACGATTTGGCGTTCATGGTTTTGCACTCCCACAGGGCGGGGTAGGTCAGGCCCAGATCGGCGGGGCCGGCGGAGAAAAT
>JAOUMB010000121.1 GCA_029881725.1 Nitrospirota bacterium | reverse complement strand
GATCTTGTCCTGCAGCTTGCCCTGTTCCTCGAGCAGCTTGTTCATCTCGTCGTCGTCCATCGGCTCGGCGAACTTCATGCTGAGCTCGTTGAACCGGTCCAGCAGGGCGCGGGTATCGGCCACCCCTTCGTCCACGATGCCGCGCACGGTCTTTTTCGGGTCCAGTTGCGGCTCCTGTGGCAGGTAGCCGATGCGGATGCCCGGCGCCGGCTTGGCGTCCCCCAGAAAATTGTCGTCCACCCCGGCCATGATCTTCAGGAGGGTGCTCTTGCCCGCCCCGTTCAGGCCCAGCACGCCGATCTTGGCGCCGGGCAGGAAGGCCAGGGTGATGTCCTTGAGAATTTCGCGCTTGGGCGGCACCACTTTGCCGACCTTGTACATGCTGTAAACGTATTGGGTGCTCAACTGACCTCTCCGTATGGGTGCCGGCCCGGTGCCGGTGCAAATATGTACGGGGAAGGCGGCCCGGTTGTTCAACGGCGAACAAACCGCCCCGAACCCGCGCAAAAAACAGACCTCCCCAATGGGTCACAAGAATACGGCGCGGGGCGGGTCCACCGCAATCGGGACCCTCACCGGGTATGAAAAAATTACCCGACAACGCAGAAATTACACCGAAAATTCATTACTTAACCTTGTGGTTCGGACGTCCGATAAAAAATACAGGTGGCCGAAATACAGGGGTGTCGCCGGATATTTGGCAACACCCGCGCAAGTGGCATCACTTTTGCGTAAGTCACCGTCGGTTTTGAAGTTTTCACCTTGACCTGAACGATAACGGACACACGAATCAAAATGGAACAGACTCAGCAGTTCATTCGCACCGCCACCCCGGCCCTTCGCAGCACCCTCGGTTGGGTGGTTCGCATCGGCGTGGTGGCCATGCTCTTCGTCATCCCCTTCGCCTCCTACATGTAAGCCGCATAGCCAGCCGCCACCCTTATTGGCGGGCGGGTTGCTGCGCGCACGGCGATACACCGTGAACTGCTGACGATGGGTAGGCGCCGCCAGTGGATGGCGCCGGGAAAGGTTCCGCAGGTTCCTGGAGCGATAAAAAAAGCCCGCAACCAAACCGGTTGCGGGCTTTTTTGTGGCCGAAAATCCGAAGGGGGCTAGATCTGCCCCGCGGCGGCGCTGTCGCCGTTCTCCTGGCGGTAGCGGGAGAGCTTGTTGTGGAGGGTTTTGAGGCTGATGCCGAGCTTGCGGGCCGCCTGGGTCTTGTTGCCGCCCATCTCGTCGAGGGTCTTGAAGATCAGCATGCGCTCCATCTCGCCGATGGTCACCCCGTCCGGCATGCCGGCGCCGGATTCGGCGGCGACCGGGGAGACGGCAAACTGGGGCGGCAGGTGGCGGGGTTCGATGGTCTGCCCGGTGCACACGATCACCGCGCGCTCGATGACGTTGCGCAGTTCACGCACGTTGCCCGGCCAGTCGTGGGCTTTCAGGCGGCGCGCCGCATCCTCGGACACGTGGCGCACGTCCTTGCCGTAGGTTTCGGCGAAGCGGCGCAGGAACACCTCGGTGAGCAATACCACGTCGTCGTCCCGCTCCCGAAGGGGCGGCGCGTGCACGGTAAACACGTTGATGCGGTAGAACAGATCCTCGCGGAAGCGCCCTTCGGCGATGGCGGTTTCCAGGTCGCGGTTGGTGGCGGCCACCACGCGCATGTCCACCTCCACCTCGGCGGCTCCCCCTACCCGCTTGAGGCGGTGGGTTTCCAGCACGCGCAGGAACTTGGCCTGGGTTTCCAGGCTCATTTCACCAATCTCGTCCAGAAACAGGGTGCCGCCCTGAGCCTGCTCGATGTAGCCGGCGTGCTTGCGCTCGGCGCCGGTAAAGGCGCCTTTCTCAAAGCCGAACATCTCGCTTTCCCACAGGGTGGTCATGATGGCGGAGCAGTTCACGGCCACAAACGGCGCGTCCTTGCGGGCGCTCATGTCGTGGATGGTGCGGGCGACCACTTCCTTGCCGGTGCCGGACTCGCCGGTAACGAGCACGGTGGCGGTGGTATCGGCTACCTGCTCGATGAGGCCGTACATCTCCTCCATGATTTCGCTCTTGCCCACCAGGTGCCCGAAACGTCCCATCTGCTTGAGGTTATTGCGCAGACGGCCCACTTCCTGGCGATACCCGCGCCGGGCCAGGGCCTGGTCCAGCAGAATTCCCAGCCGCTGGGTGTCGATGGGCTTTTCCAGGTAGTCGAAGGCACCGCTCTTGATCGCCTGCACGGCGCTTTCCACCGTGCCCTGGGCGGTGAGCACGATCACCTCCGTCTCCGGCTGATCCTCCT
>JAOUMB010000032.1 GCA_029881725.1 Nitrospirota bacterium | reverse complement strand
TATTCCACAAAAACAACCGGTTCTGCGCGCGGAAACCGTTAATTTTCACCGTGTTTCATTTAGCAACCACAAACGCGATTTTTAATTTAAAAACAATCTGTTATGAGCTTTCATCCGATTTTGTGCGAAATAAATCGGCCGTGCCCACAAACGGCCAAAAATGCCACGTTGTCAGTTGGTTATGCCCGGTGGTTTACCGTGGGCCACGGTTTAGCTTTGCTGTTTGCGAAGCGAAGTAGCACGATTTCCCCCCGTCCGCGCCCCCAGAATGCCCCACGCACCACGGGCTTCACGATGGATAACAGGTTGTTTTTACGAAGCGGGGCATCCCCACAACCGCATCAATCGCCAGCAGCGCCAGATGCGCGCCGCCGGACGCGCAGGAGTCGGCCACCATGACGCGGGAATCGCCGTGCCGCCTGGCCGCAGGTGCCACCCCCCAGGCCATCCCGGTGAATGGTGGGGGCCAACAGCTCTTTGAAATACCCCGCCCCACCCGGAAGCCGCGGATGAAAGGTGGCACCAACGGGGCGGGCGGTTTTCGTGCGGAACCGCACTCCCCGTTGCCGATCGTAACGCGGCGCTTGCTCGATCTGTGGGGCGGCCCCTAAACTTGGCCCCTATGAGCAAAACCAAAACCGCACCCACGCTACCCGGCATCATCGACACCCACGCGCACCTGGGCATGACGCCGCTTGCCGATGACATTGCCGCCGTGCTGGAGCGGGCGCGGGCGCACGGGGTGGAACGGATCATCACCATTGGCACCACGCGGGTGGATTCGGAACGGGCACTGGAAATTGCCGCCCGGTATGACAACGTGTTTGCCACCGTGGGCGTGCACCCCCACGATGCGGTGGAGCATTCGGAAAACGACCTGACCGAAATGCGCGACCTGTGCGCCGACGCCAACTGCGTGGCGGTGGGGGAAATCGGCCTGGATTACCACTACGATCACTCCCCGCGGGAGGTGCAGCGGTACTGGTTGCGCCGGCAGATGGAACTGGCGCGGGAGTTTTCGCTGCCGGTGGTCATCCACACCCGCGAGGCGGAGGAGGATACGGCGGAAATTCTAAACGAGTTTCCCGATGTGATCGGGGTGATGCACTGTTATTCGTCCGGCATGGAACTGGCCAAAACCGCGTTGGCGCTGGGGTATTACCTGTCGTTTTCGGGCATCGTCACCTTCAACAAGGCGGACGAGGTGCGTGCCGTGGCGGCCATTGCGCCGCTGGACCGGATTCTGGTGGAAACCGACTGCCCCTATCTGGCCCCGGTGCCGTTTCGCGGCCAGACCAACGAACCGGCCTACGTGACCCTGGTGGCCCAGAAGCTGGCGGAGATCAAGGAGGTGACGCCGGAACAGATGGTGGCGGCCACCACGGAGAATACCAACCGGTTGTTCGGGCTGGGCTAAGCCTTCCGCCCCGATCAGCCCACACCGTGAGTGGTGCGCCAGTTTTTTGCCAGATACGGGTCCCACATGGCGCCGGTGGCGCTCATCACCGCATCCACCCCCACGGCCAGATAGGCGTCGATGTCGGCGGGAGTCATGATGCCTCCCACGCCAACGATGGCGAAGTCGTATTTTTCGACGGCCTTCATCTCCACCATGGTGCGTGCCTGGGTCAGGCCGCATTCGCGGATGGCCGCACCGCAGATGCCGGAGCGCAGGCGCCCTTCGCCGGGCAATGCCTGCTGGCCGGACTCGTCCACCACTTCGAACGACAGGGTGTTGATGCCCGCCACGCCCGCCACGAACGGCGCCACCGCCCGCAGCACTTCGGCCAGCACGTTGGGGTCGGTGTAGTAGCCCACCTTCACCATCAGCGGCACCGGCCCCAGAACGCGAGCGGTTTCGCGCGCGATCCGCTGGGTGAACTCGCTGTCCGTATAGATGCTGCCCTCGCCGCTGGTCACATTGGGGCAGCTCAGGTTGATTTCCACCACCTGGGCCCCGGCCTCGCGGGCCATGGCGGCGGTGCGGGCGTAATCGGCGGGCAGGTCGCCGCCCGCCACCCCCGGGGTGCCCACGCAACTGGCGATAAACACCTGTCCCGGACCCATGCCGTTGCGGGCCTTCTCCATGTCCTCCATCCAGGTGTCCGGCTGTTTGCTGGGCATGCCGAAGGAGTTGGTAATGGAGATGTCCGCCGGGTGCGCCGGCTCCTTGGCGGTGGCCACCAGCCGTTCGGAAAAACGCTCCGGTGTCAGGCTGCCCGCATCCTTCAGATACAGGCAGTTGGGGGCCGGGTGACAGGCCCGCTGGATGGAGCGCACGGTTTTGTAAACCGGCAGATCGAACCCCAGCCGCGCGTACAGGTCGATGTAGTTCGCGTTCAGCAGGGGACCGGCGGGCACGCCGATGGGGGCATGGACCGGAAAGTCCAGAAACCGGTAGCCCGGTTCCCCCTTGGGAGCGGGGGGCAGATCGCCGGAAAAGAACGGCCCGTCGGCGTAATTTTCGTCGTAGCTTTTGGTGATGTCGTAGGTGGGGGAAAGGGTCATGGTGCGGCCATAAAAAAAGTGCGGGACCGGTTCCGGTAATTTACCGATCCGGTCCCGCACAGGATATCACCCGGGACAATCCCCGGGACAGCCGAAGTTCCCCCTACAGACGGGAGGGAAGATGCGGCATCAACTCGCGAGGTGCCAGTTGGACAATATTCTTGGTGACCTCCTGTTTCACCATTCCGGCCAGAGGCTGGGAGTACTGCTCCCGCAACATGCCCAGAAAGGATGGCGGCGCGATCACCGCCAGTTTGTCAAAGGCCCGGCTGGTGCGGGCGTGTTCCAGGTGACTGGTTACCTGTTTGGAAAAGGTGACCGCCTCATGGCGCTTGGGCGGCGTTTTCTCGCCCAACGCGTGCCGTTCGGACCCGGCGTGCCCGGCGGCGGTGCCCGGCAGGTCGCTGGTCAGTTGCTGATCGTGCATGCGGCTTTCGGGATGAATAAACCCGGCCACCTCCCTATATCCCCCGCTGCCGTTCTTGGAAAAAATACGTGCTCGGCTGCTGTCCGCTACCAAAACCCACGTCACGGCCATGGCGTTCCCTCCATGTGAAATTAGTATCTCCACATCCACCATATCAGGTTTCCGGCGGATTGGCATCTGACAAAATGGTGTGGAAAACCTGCACAAAACCGGTGGGTTATGGGGTGGATTCAGGAGGGGGCCGGACGGTTTCCCCCGGGATGTCCACCCTGCCCTTTCGGCGGGTGGAACGGCAGCCCCTCCAGACGTGCCACCACCACCGAACCAATGGAGTCACCCACCACGTTGACGCAGGTGCGGCACATGTCGAGGATGCGGTCAACCGCCAGGATCAGGGCGATGCCCTCCAGCGGCAGGCCCACGGAAGACAGCACCAGGCTCATGGTCACCAGTCCCGCCTCCGGGATGCCCGCCGCGCCGATGGCCGCGGTGGTGGCGGTAAGGAACACGATCATCTGTTCGCCAATCCCCAGGTGAATGCCGTAGGCCTGGGCGATGAACAGGGCGGCGACGGATTCGTACAGGGCGGTGCCATCCATGTTGATGGTGGCCCCCAGCGGCAGCACGAAGCGCACCGAGCGGTCGGGCACGCCCACGTTGTCGCGGGCGCACTCCATGGTCAGGGGGAGGGTGGCCGACGAACTGGCGGTGGAAAACGCCATGGCCCAGGCGGCGCGCATGCCCTTGGCCACGTGCCCGGCCTGGATGCGCCCCAACAGTGGCAGCACCAGAAACAGCAGCAAAAAGCCGTGGACCGCCAACCCCGCCACCACCGCCAGGGCGTACTTGGCCAGACCGGCGAAAATTTCCACCCCACTCTTGGCCACGATGTTGCCCAGCAGGGCGAACACGCCAGCGGGGGTGAAAAACAGAATCACGTGGACCATGCCCATCAGGGCGTCGTTCAGGCTTTCAAAAAAGCGCCTCAGGGGTTCGCCGCGCTCCCCCAGGGTGGTGATTACGCCGCCCAGCAGCAGGGCGAATGCGATGATCGACAGCACCTTGCCCTGGGCCAGTGCCGCAAACGGATTCATGAAGATGCCGGTGACCAGTTCCACCAGAAACGCCCCCACGCCGATTTCGGTGGCCCGAATCTGCTTCACGTCGCCCCCCAGTTGGGACAGGTCCACCCCCACGCCGGGTTGAATCAGATTGACCATCAGCAGCCCCACCCCCACTGCCATGAAGGTGGTGGACAGGAAATAGACCACGGTTTTTCCACCCATGCGCCCGGCGTGGCGCACGTCGCCCAGCGACAGCATGCCCACCACCACCGAGGCGAACACCAGCGGCCCCACGATCATTTTCAGCGCCCCCAGAAACAGGTCGCCGATGAACTTCAGGTGGGTCACCACCTCCGGCAGCAGCAACCCCGCCGCCACCGCCAGCCCCATGGCCAGAAAAATCTGGTTGTGCAGTTTCATGTCCCGCCTTTTGCCAAACGTAAGCGGCGAGGATACCCTAGCCGCCCCCGGCAGCCAAACAGGTGCCCACATTTGAATCAATATGGTGTATGTTTCGGCCGATAGGAATTGGGGGTATCGCGGCTTCCCCTGGTCCGCCGCCCGTACCATCGTCTGGAGGACGCATGCCCGACACACCCGGCCCGCCACCCACATCCAACGCACGGCCCCGCCGCGCGCCCGGAGCCCAAATCGCTCTGGTACTGGCCGGAGGCGGCATTCCCGGCTGGATGTACGAAGTAGGGGTACTGACCGCCCTGGACGAATTCTTCGAGGCCGGACTGTCCAGCACCACATTTGATTTTTACGTGGGTACCAGCGCCGGTTCGGCGGTGGCCGCCCTGGTGGCCAACGGAGTCACCCCGCGCGAGATCTATGATGCGGTGGCCGGGGACGGCGCCTCACCCTACAACTTTACCCGCAAGGACATCTACTCCTTCGGTACCGGGGAGACCTGGCCGATGGTAAAAAAGGCCGCCGCCTCCCTGTGGGACGCAGGCGGCGAGGTGATCCGTTGTGCCTGGCGGCGGGAAGGGATTCCGTCGCTGCTCGACATGGTGGCCGCGGTGCAGCAGAGTCTTCCGTCCGGCCTGTTTACCCTGGAACCGCTGGAACTCACCCTGCGCAACCGGTTTGCCACCGGCGAAGGGATGACGGATGACTTCCGTGAATTGCGGCGTCCGCTCTATGTGCCCGCCCTGAATCTGGATACGGGCCGCTACGTGGTGTTTGGCGGCGAGGGAACCAACCACGTGCCGATCAGCCGTGCCGTGGTGGCCTCGTCGGCGGTGCCGGTGCTGTTCCAGCCAGTGACCATCGATGGTGCCGACTACATTGACGGGGGCACCGGCCGGGTGGCCAACATGAATGTGGCTGTGGATCAGGGAGCCGGGCTGGTGCTGGTGATCAATCCGGTGGTGCATCTGGAAAACGACCGGGAGAGCGTATGCGTTCCGGTCTGTCACGGCCTGTGCAAGGGAATCAAACAGAAGGGCATGGCGTTCGTCGCCGACCAGGCCATGCGCATCAACACCAGCATGCGCCTGCGCCACGCCAAAAGCCGGCAGGAGGCCATGTTCCCCGGCATCGACATCACCATCATCGAGCCGGATCCGAAGGATACCGTCATGTTTACCCAGAACGTGATGGGGCACGACACGCGGCTGGACGTGCTTCGCTATGGATACCGGTCCACGGTGGCGCATCTGGCGGCCAATTTCGACCGCTACAAGGCTCTGTTTTCCAAACGCGGGGTGACCGTTGGCCTGGAGCGTTTCCGTTGGCGCCCCAAGAGCGGCGGCATGCGCGTGCTGGGTCCCAACGAGCGTGAAAAGGTGGGGCGAGGACTGCCGGTCAGCGCCGGTTGACGGGAATCATCCCCCCGCTGGGTCAACCGCCTTGGGTGCGGCATGCAGCCAGACCCGGATCCGTTGGCGGGGCGGCGCCGCATCCCCCAGTATTCGGGTAAGGGCCTCCGGCGTGTACATTGCCAGCGTCTGGCGGGTGATTCCCGCATCCCACAAGCGGGCCGCTCGGATATCGCCCAAGCCCCGGTGCCGGGTCAGGCGTGCCCAGTCGCGGGCCATTGTGAGGTGTCCGGCGTCAATGCCGGCGGCAGCGCCCAGACTCGCCAGATGCGTATCGTCCAGTTCCGCCAGTTGTCGCACGGTGACCACCCCGTGGGCTTTCAGAGCGGCTCTTTGCTCACCGTTCAGGGGGCGCACATTGTCCATGGACGGGGTATGGGCATCCACCGTGTAGCGGTCCATCCCCCACAGGCCGCAGACGGACAGGGCAATCAGAAGCAGTATGGAGAACCCCCGCGCCGGTTTCCTCGCCTCGCGCCAGTTTCCTGCCATCCACTGCACGCATACAAAACCTTCCAGGGCCAGCATGGGAAATCCCAAGAAGCCCAGGGGAGGCATTTCGAACCACCTGGTTTCGGTCAACCACGGAACCGTGTAGATCCAGTGGGCAGAGGCCAGAACATTCCACCCCTCCCACAGTCCGCCGCAGATCAGCCCGGCGCTCAGCAGCGCGGCCACACGGCGCCCGTCCCCACGCTCCAGATCGGCCAGCAGCGAGGGGCGACCGGCCTGGTAATTGGCGGGCTCCAACAACAGCACCAGAAAACCCCACACCAGCGGGAAAAAGAGGTGTGGCCACACCATGGGAAGTAACAGAAACAACCCGCCACCCAGACGCATCCCCAACAGCCTTCCGGAAGTGATGCGCAGCCGGGGCACCCGCACCCGACCGCCCAGGAGGCCGGTCCGCAACCAGGCCGCGGTGACCGCCATCAGCGGCAGCACGGTGGCAAAAGAGAGCGCCGCACCGGTATTGCGCAGTAGCCAGTTTTCCGGCACGCCGACGTAATACCAGTTCTCCAGGCGCAGGTTGAGTAATTCAAATAGCAGCCAGAAAGGCACCGAAAGCAGGCCCAATCCCAGCAGCCGGGAGGGGGGTGAGAGTAGTGGCTTTTGGACCCCCAGACGGGCTCCGTGGTGATCCATTAATATCACGTAGGGCCACCAGACAAGCGGGTAAAACCAGATGCCGACGGTCTCCCAGCCGAGCACGGCTCCCGCGTGGGCGAACAGCAATGTGCCCCAGCAAACCGCCGCGAGCAGGGTGCTTCCCCCCTTTTTTGGGGGGGCGGTTGGCATGCTTTGTGCTCTATTCACGGGCATGGGTTGTCTGCCGACCATCAAGGGATGTACAAAGGGCGTTTCTTTTCACACCTTAACGCAATCAGGGGAGACATGATGCAGGGAACAGGAACGATGAACCAGTTGAAGACATTGATGGTGGTCGGAGTGCTTACAATGGGGCTTTCCGCACCGGCATGGGCCGAGGATGCTGCCCCGTCCGCGGGTACAGGACCGAAAATCAGTATTGAGACCAAACACGGTACCGTTGTCATCGGCACCTTCCCGGAGGATGCTCCCAAGACCGTGGCACGCATCGCGGAACTGGCCGGCTCCGGGTTTTATGACGGGGTGATTTTTCACCGCGTGGTAGCCGGTTTTGTGGTGCAGGGCGGCGATCCCACCTGCAAGGATCCGGCCCGCATCAACCAGTGTGGCCGGAGCGGTTCCGGTCAGAACCTGCCGGCCGAATTCAACCAGCACCAGCACGTGGAAGGGACCGTGGCCATGGCCCGTTCCCAGAGTCCGAACAGCGCCGACAGCCAGTTTTACATCTCGCTGGGCCGCCACCCACATCTGGACAACAACTACACCGTGTTCGGCCAGGTGCTGGCAGGCATGGATGTGGTTAAAAAGATCAAGCCGGGTGACCGCATGATCCACGTGATCGTGATCAAGGGGGTCGCTTCCGAGTGATGCGCCCGCGGGCATATGCCTGGCTGCGTCCGCTGCTGTTCGTGGCGGTGGCCACGTTGCCCCTGGTGGCAGCGTGTGCCCCGTCCGATCGGGGCGGGGGCGCGCAAAATCAGAATCTCCAGAACAATACCCTGCCGCTGGTGGTAATCGAAACCGAGGCGGGCCCGGTGGAATTCGAAATGCTGATCGAGACCACTCCGGAGACCACCCCCGCGGTGGCCGGCATGGTGCTGGACGGCACCTATGACGGAAAACAGTTTTTTCAGGTGGAACCAGGTGCCTTTCTGCAGTTTGGCGATCCGGATGGAGAGTTGGCGTTGCTGAGAGACCCTCTCGGGGTGGACCGCCCGGATGGCAGCCCCGGGGAGCCGCTTGACCGGGGGATGGTGGCCTTGGGATGGGTGGGTGATCCGGACCGGCTGACCCATCGGCTGATTTTTGTCCTGGACCGGCTGGACCCGGCTTTGGATGATCAGTTCCGGGTGTTCGGGCGGGTGACCGGGGGGATGGACGTGCTGGAGCGGATTGTTCCGGAAACACCGGTTACGCGCATTGCAGTGCAGCTTGCCAAACCCACCTTCCGGATCCGCACCCCCAAGGGCAGTATCGTGATCGAAATGATGCCCGATCGTGCCCCGAACACGGTGGAACGGATCAGCGATCTGGTCTGCCAGGGATTTTATAACGGCCTCGTGTTTCACCGGGTGGAGCCCGTGTTGATCCAGGGGGGAGATCCCCTTGGTAATGGCACCGGCGGCTCCGGCCAGACCATTCCGGGAGAGTTCGCAAACAGCCGTTTCATTCGGGGCGCGGTGGGCATGGCCCGGCAATTGTCCGATGTGGATAGCGGCGACAGCCAGTTTTTCATCATGAAGGACTTCGTGCGCCAGTTCGACGATTCCTATACCCAGTTTGGAAAGGTGATTTCCGGTATGGATGTGGTGGATCAGATCGTGGTCAACGATGTGATGACCGACGTGGCCCTGCAGTACGATCTGAAGGGGCGCACCTGCAGCACGGGCACCGGAGACAATCAGGCACCGCCCCCTTCGGCGACGGATCCGCCTCAGACGCAGCCGTAGCCCCGCCTGCGTACCCAGTCCAGTTCCTCGGATTTTCCCTCCACCCGTCCCTCGATGCGGGCCCACAACAACTGTTCCAGAATCTCCCGGTACAGGGGCCCCTCGGGGATGCCCATCCCCTTCAGGTCACTTCCGGTGACTACCGGGCGGATCTCCTTCAGGCGTGACAGGTACAGCGATACCGCCCCCTCCACAGCGCTGCTCTGGGCAATGGCCATCAGGTGTACCAGTACCTCATCCGGCGCGCCATGCAGACAGCGGTAGACTGCCAGCGGGTCGGCCTCCGCCGTGCCGGGCAGGGCCTTGCAGGCGAGATGGGGCAGATCGGCCCATCGCTGCCACAGGCCGCGCAAACGTCCCGGCACCGACAGCCGTTGCCACAGGGCATCCCGACGTTCCGGTTCCGCCGCATCGCCCAGCGCCAACAGCCATACCTGCCAGGCGGCCAACGGGCGGCCGGGAAACTGCAACCGGTACCATCCGACGGCGTCGCGCGCCCTTTCCAGGCGCTCGCGCAGATCTGAATCTGCCGCGAGGTCCGGATCAATTCCGGGTAGCACACCAAGCCGTTCCAACTCCAGCACCGCAGCCACCGGGTTGTGGTCGGCGAACAGCAGTTGCAACTCGGTGAGCACCCGCTTGCCGGACAGTTTTTTGTAAAGGTCCAGTTTGGCGGCGCCGCGAATCAGGTGCTCGGTCTGGCGGCCAAGGGAAAATCCGAGACGGGTGGCGAAGCGCACCGCCCGCAGGGCGCGGGTGGGGTCCTCGATCAAACTCAGGGTGTGCAGAACGCGGATTCGACGGTCCTTCAGGTCGCGTTGGCCACCGAAGTAGTCGATAAGGGTTCCGAAACGCCCCTCCAGCCCACGCTTGCCGCCGTTCAGGCCCTCCGGCCCCCCGTTCAGGGCCACGGCCAGGGCGTTGATGGTGAAGTCGCGGCGGTACAGGTCTTTCTTGAGGGAGCTGTGCTCCACCTGGGGCAGGGCCGAGGGGTGATCGTAAAATTCCGTGCGCGCCGAGGCCAGATCGATTTTGAAATGTGGCGGAAGCCCTTCCCGCTCCAGCGTCAGGGTGGCGGTTCCAAACCGCTCATGGGTGTGTACCCGCGCGCCGGAGCAGCGGGTGGCCCAGTTGCGGGCGAAAGGGATGGCGTCCCCTTCCACCACCAGATCCACGTCTAGATTCTCCTTCCCCAGTAACAGATCGCGCACGATGCCGCCCGCCATGTAGATCCCGATCCCGGCCGTCTCACCCTCGGCTCCCGCCTCGCGCAGCAGTTGGTATACCGCCGGGGGAAGGTGGCGGCGCATCAGGTGATCCACGCCGCGCGCGCGGGTGGGCGCCGAGCCCAGCGGGCGGGGTTCCGGGCGCAGGTCGTCGTGCATGGCGCGTAGCAGGTCGGTGCGCGTCAGGCACCCCACCAGCCGATTTCCATCCAGCACCGGAGTAAAGCGCTGATTGCTCTCCACCATGCGCTCGCGGGCTTCCCGCAGCGGGGTATCCGGGGTGACCGTAAACGGTTCCGAGTCCATGACTTCGCCGGCGGGCAGGGAGCGCATTCGGTGGGCGATGGCCTTCTGCACCGTTTCGCGGGTAAGCACCCCGGCCAGCCGTTCTCCTTCCATCACCGGCACCGCGTTGATGCCGTAGCGGGTCAGCACCGCCTCCACTTCCTTCATGGTGTGGGCGGTATTCACGGTAACCGGCCGGGTGCTCATTATTGCCGATACCCGCACCAGTGGAATGATGCGGCGTTCGAGTTCCGCCCACACGGCGTCGGCCAATTGCTGAGGGGTCTGGTCGTGCACCATGGCACTGGCGGCGGTGGGGTGGCCGCCACCGCCGAACACGCGGGCCACCTCGCCCAAGGGAATCTCGGGCCGTGCTCCGCGTGCCACCAGCAGCACTTTTTCCTCCATGCCGATGAGAACGACCAGGGCGTCCATAGGCTCCATGGCCAGCAGCCGGTTGGCCAGCACCGCTGCATCGGCCACGTACCGCTCCGTGTGGGCGGTGGCGATCCCGGTTTTGTAGCCGTCCAGATAGCGCACCTCCACCTGGTGCGCCAGGGTATCGAGCAGTTCCAGTTGTTCCAGAGACAGTTCCGAGGTCAGTGTGCGGCGCACCGTAGTCAGATCGGCTCCCTGTTCCAGGAACAGGCGGGCCGCATCCAGGTCGCGGGGGGTGGTGGAGGCAAACGTAAGACAGCCGGTCTCCTCATAGATCCCCAGCACCATCAGGGTGGCCTCCCAGGGCGACAGGGTGACTCCCGCCGCCTTCAGCCGATAGGCCATCAGGGTGGCGGTAGCACCCGCTGGCTCGATCACCGCCTGCTGCAACTGGAATTCCCCCTCCTCAACCGGGTGGTGGTCGAAGGCGTGCAGCGGCACCTTGCGGCACAGTTCGGAGAAATGACCGGCCCGCTCGGGCGCGTGGGTATCACACAGGATCACGCGGGTTACCGCGTCCATATCCACCTGGCCGGGATTTAGAATGGACACCGGGCCGCCGTCCACAAAAGCGCGCACCTTTTCTTCGGCGGAGCCGGAAAAGGCCAGCACGGCGCCGGGGTACAGGTGGCGCGCGGCCACCATGCTGGCAACGCCGTCAAAGTCGGCGGACGGGTGGGTGGTGATCAGGTCCACAGGGTTACTGTGTAGGGATCAACCGGATGGCGTCAAGCGCCACCGGGGGGCGGGGGATTACAAAATCCCCTGGAGCGCCTCGCTGGAATGGGCCAGGACTTCCTTGTGCAGGCTGCCCCCGTGGCTGTCCATGGTAATCACCACCGGGAAGGACACCACCTCGAACTCCCAGATGGCCTCCGGGCTGCCGAATTCCTCCAGCATGGATACCCCCTTCACCTCGGTCACGCAGCGCGCCAGCACCTGGGCGGCGCCACCGATGGCATGCATGTATACCGCGCCGCATTCCTTGAGCGCGGCCAGGGTTTTTTCACCCATGCCGCCCTTGCCAATCACCCCGCGTACCCCGAAGCGGCGCAGGATGTCACCCTGATACGGTTCCTCGCGGGCACTGGTGGTGGGGCCGGCGGCCTTGACCACCCATTTGCCGTTCTCTTTCACCACCACTGGACCGCAGTGGTAGATGATCTGATCGGTCAGGTCCACCGGGCAGTCGCCGCCCTCGTGCAGGTATTTATGGACTGCATCGCGGCCGGTGTAGACGCGGCCGGTGATGTTGACCATGTCACCCACCTTCAGGGCGCGGATCTTTTCCTCGGTAAACGGTGCGGAAAGTTCGATCATCGCGGGGATCTCCTGTAATCGCTGAAACCTAGTAGAGCCACTCGCCGATGCTCTGGTCGGACGCATCCAGCACTACCCCCTGGCGGCGGTAGGCCCAGCACATGTAGGACACACTTACAAAAAAACTGGCGGGCAGGCGGTTGAGTACGCCCAGCTTGACTCCCAGCAGAGTGGTCCGACCGCCGAAACCCATGGGGCCGATGCCCAGGCTGTTGGCCTCTTCCACCAGCGACTTTTCCAGTTTATCCAGTTCCGGATTCGGGTTGGTGTCGTCCAGCTTGCGCAGGAGCTGGTGCTTGGACTCGGCATAGCCGGAACCCCGGTCGCCGCCAATGCACACCCCCAGAATCCCGGGGCCGCACCCCTTGCCCTGGGCTTGAAGGGTGGCGTCCAGCACGCATTTGCGTACCCCCTCCAGGTCGCGTCCGGCGCCGATGCGGTTGTCGGGCAGAGAATATTGCCCGCCCACGTTTTCACAGCCGCCGCCCTTGAGCATCAGGCGCACGTCCACCTGGGGCCGGTCCCACTGCTCGAAATGAATGGTCGGGGAGCCCGGTCCCAGGTTGGTGCCGGAGTTGGCGCCGGTAATGGAATCCACAGAGTTCTGCCGCAGCCACCCCTTTTCAGTGGCTTCCACCACGGCTTCCTCGGCGGCACGACGGAAAGCCATCTGGTCCATGCCCACCGGTCCGTGCACGAAAAACAGAATTGCGCCGGTATCCTGACACAGGGGCTGGGAGGCGGTTTGCGCCAGGCCAATGTTTTCGTGAATGACGTTCATGGCGTAGGCGCCCACGCTGCCCTCGGCCTCTTGTTTGCGACCTGCTTCCAGCAGGCGGGTGACGTCGTCCGGCAGGGTGGTGGAGGTGCGGCGCACCAGTTCCAGCAGACTGTGACGCAGTTGGGACATGGGGGTATGAATCCTTTCGCTAGCGCGGCACACCACCTGATCCCGCCGGGAGGACGGGCCGTTGGGACGGGTGTTTACCAGGGGGATTTTGCCGTTCAGAATGCCAACACTATCGGCCAGCCGCCGCCGGATTGTCAATCCGGCGGGCCGCTCCGGCGCGGCGCGGACCGGGGGTGGGATCAGTTGGCGGTGGACATGGGGTCGGGCACCACGAAGGCGTCGCGCACCACGGAGCCGCGGATGCGTTCCGCGTTCCGCGTGGCGTCGTCGTAGTTTACGAACGTGCCGTAAAGCACGCGGGTGGAACCGAAGCGGTCGGCGGGTACCAGGCGTACCTCGTTCAGGTGTCCGGCTACCTGGCGTACCAGTTTGCGCGCCGCGTCGGCGGTGCGGAACACGCCCAGTTGAATGGTGTAGGGTCCAGCGGCACGTTTGTACTGCTGCTCCTCCCAGGTGGGCATGCGCACGATGCGCAGGCGTACCGGCACCACTCCGGAGCCGATGGATTCCAGGCGGCGGGCCCCTTCCCGGGACAGGTCGATGATCCGGTCGTTCACGAACGGACCCCGGTCGTTGATGCGTACCAGAATTCGCTGGCCGGTATCGCGCCGCTTGACCTCCACCAGCGTGCCGAACGGCAGATAACGGTGGGCGGCGGTCATGGCTTCCTGATCGTAGATTTCGCCGTTGGCGGTACGGCGGCCATGAAATCCGGGACCGTACCACGAGGCGTCGCCGCGCTCCGTATAGCCGACCGCAAACTGGCGACCGCCTCCCGTGCTGGCACAGGCGGAGAGAATCAGGGTGGCGCCAATCAGAAGGGCGCCCAGCATGCGTGTGTGCAAACCGGTCATGTCGTCCTTTTCGGAAAAACGAAAGATCAACTAAAGAACAGGGCCGCCAGACCGAGTAGTACGGTGAGTCCCATGGACGCGACCGCGACACGGTGCACGCGGCCGAAAGTGGCGGTGTCTCCCGCAGCCTTGGCGGCGGCCAGTTTGGGGGAGATGACACCAAAGTCGTACAAGGCCAGGGCGGTCATTCCGGCCAGACATCCCCACCGCACCAGCAGCCATGGGGTGACCGTTTCCCACAGCAGGAATTTGGCCACGCTGGTGGCCGCCAGCAGGGCGATGGCCACGGTGACCGCCGCGCGGAATCGTCCCAGGAATACGGCCACGACCCGTCCCGCCGATTCCCGGTCCAGCGCCGCCACCAGTGCCGGAGCGACCAGGGTAATGAAGGCGATCATCCCACCCACCCAGACGGCCAGCGCCAGCAGGTAGACCCATTGCACGGCCATGAAGGTAAAATTCGGCATTCCTCAGTGTTCCTCTCCGGGGGATTCCCGCGTTGTCCAGATTCCGAGCCCGGCGGCCCGCGCCGCTTCCTGGGCGGTGCTCATGCGCCGGTCATATCGCCGATTGGGCGCATAGGACTTGGCTCGTGCCAGCCCGACTCGCACCAGTTCCTCGTTGACCATCTCTCCGTCTGACCACACGTAGGCGAGCAGCCGCCCGAAGCGGTCCTCCCGGCGTTGATCGAACTCCAGGCGTACCGTGCGACCCTCCACCCGACGGCGGTTTTCCGCCGTGGCCGCTTCGGAAAATGGCTGTGGGTCATACACCCAGTGGTCGCCTTTCCGGTGGCGAGTCTCGGGTGCGTCGATCCCGATATATCGAACCAGTCTGCCGCCTTCCAGGCGCACCGTGTCGCCGTCGATCACGGACACCACCAAGGCCGTGTCCGACGCGGGGTCGAGCCCGTATGCGCCCGGTGCGAACCCTCCGAGCCAAAGGGCCGCCAGGACGGCCAAGGCCACTGTCCAGCGGACCTTCATGGGCGGAAGGGTAGATTTCCCGCGTCCATACGTCAACTCCGCTTTGCCGCGAGGCCGTGTGTCTGCTACCATCATGGCGCACTCGTGGCGGGTTGTTGCGCGCCATGCGGGGCACGTGCCACCAACGGCATCTACACGGCGGGGTTGCCTTGAGCGTCGAAAAACGAGAACCACAGTTTGCAGCCGCATCCGAGGCCCGTCCGCTGGCCTCTCCGGAATTGGCGGCGCTGTATATCCGGCAGGGTGAGTTCGATCGCGGCATCCAGGTATACCGCGAACTGATCGCACGCAATCCGGCCGATACCGACCTGAAGCTACGGCTGGTGGATGCCGAGGCGCTGGCCAATCTGCTCACCATGCGTGGCGAGAGCAGCCCCCACGAATATCAACGCGGTTACGAGGCCGGTTTTGCTTCGGCATTGGACCGCCAGGAAAAACTGACCCGCGACGAGCGCATCGCACGCCTCAATGCGTGGCTGGACAGGGTGAAAAAACGGTATGGCTGAACTGGTCCACTCCCTGCGCCGCGTGTGCAGCCATCTGGATGACGTGCGTGGCATCGCGCTGTTCGGGATCGACGGGCTGGTGGTCGAGGAGATCCGGCAGGATCCCCTGGTGGACCTGTCCATGCTGGGTGCCGAACTGAGCGTTTCCCTTAAAGGGACGCAGGAATCCACCACCTCGGCGCAACTGGGGACGGTGCAGGCGATGCAGATCAAGATGGACAACGCACTGGTGCTGGTACAGACCATAAGTGCGGAATATTTCCTGCTGCTGGTACTGCGCGCGGGTGGTAACCCCGGGCGCGCCCTGTTCTATCTGCAAAACGAGGCGGAGCGCCTGGTCAGCGAGTTCTAGGCCGGGCCGGAGGGGCAGTGGAAAAGCAGATTCTGGTCCTGCACGGGCCAAACCTCAATTTGTTGGGCAGCCGCGAACCGGATACCTATGGCCGGATGACCCTGGCGGAGATCGATCGGGGACTGGAGGAACAGGCCGCCAAGGGCGGATTTCGCATCCAGACGTTCCAGAGCAACCACGAGGGGGAACTGGTGGACCTGATTCAGCAGCACGGCCCTTCATCGGCGGGGGTGCTGATCAACCCGGCGGCCTATACTCATACCAGCGTGGCCCTGCGGGATGCGTTGCTGGCAGTGGCGGTGCCGGTGGTGGAGGTACACCTTTCGAACATTCACACCCGCGAGCCGTTCCGTCACCATTCCTATGTGGCGCCGGTGGCCGTGGGGCAGATTACCGGATTCGGGCCCGACAGCTACCGGTTGGGGCTTTCGGCATTGATGGAACACATTCACCATTCCTGACACAGGAGGCTAGCAGACCCCTCATGGGCACAATGTCCACCGCGGAATTCCGCAACGGCGCCAAAATTGAACTGGATGGCGTCCCCTTCAACATCGTTGACTTTCAGCACGTTAAACCCGGCAAGGGAGGCGCCTTCGTGCGTACCAAGCTCAAGTCCCTCAAGGACGGGCGGGTGCTGGAAAAAACCTTCCGCTCCGGCGAAAAGGTGGACACCCCGGACCTGGTTCACACCACCATGCAGTATTTGTATCAGGCGGGTGACGACTATGTGTTCATGGATAACAACACCTACGATCAGGTGACTATGACCGCCGCCCAGTTGGGGGATGCCCTGGACTTCATGCTGGAAAACATGGAGGTCAAAGTGCTCTACCATCAGGGATCGCCCATAGACGTGGAGATTCCCACGTTTATGGAACTGGAGATCGCGGAGACCGATCCGGGTGTGAAGGGGGATACTGCCTCCGGCGGTTCCAAGCCAGCCACCCTGGTTACCGGTGCGGTGGTCAAGGTGCCGCTGTATATCGAGGTGGGGGAAAAAATCCGGGTGGATACACGTACCCGCACTTATATCGAGCGGGCCAAGTAAATTTCCGGGAAAACCCGGTATAGTTTTCAAGTGAGAGAGGTGCCCGGACAGGGATGCCAAGCGGGAAGGGAACGATGGACACAAAGAAAATCAAGGATCTGATCTCTTTTTTGAAAGAGACCGGGTTTGCCGAGGTGGAGATTGAGGAGGAGGGCACCAAGGTGCGCGTGCTGCGCGAGCATCCGCAGCCTGCTCAGACCGTCGCACCGATGGCGATGTCGGCGATGCCGCAGATGATGGCTGCCCCCGCTGCCGCACCGGTAGCGGCTCCGGCCGCCCCACTGGCCGCCGAGGCAGGGGCCGCCCGCACTGGCGGCAAGGACGTGCGCATCCCGGAGCCGGAAACCGGCCGGGTCATTACCTCCCCCATCGTGGGCACGTTCTATCGCGCCCCGGCTCCGGACAAACCGGCCTATGCGGAAAACGGTGCCAAGGTGCGAAAAGGGCAGGTGGTGTGCATCGTCGAGGCGATGAAGCTGATGAACGAGATCGAATCGGAATTTGATGGCACCGTATCCCAGATTCTGGTGGAAGACGGTGACCCGGTGGAATTTGGTCAGCCGTTGATGCGTATCGAGCAATAGGAACCCTCCCCGTGTTCGAAAAGATCCTCATTGCCAACCGGGGCGAAATCGCCATTCGGGTAATCCGCGCCTGCAAGGAACTGGGCATCAAGACCGTCGCGGTCTGCTCGGAGATTGACCAGGACGCCCTGCATGTGCTGTTTGCCGACGAGCGGGTATGCATCGGCCCGGCGGACAATTCACTCTCCTACCGCAACATCCCCAACATTGTGAGTGCTGCGTCGGTTACGGGAGCTCAGGCGATCCACCCTGGTTACGGCTTTCTGGCGGAGAACCCCCGTTTTGCCGAGATCGTGGAATCGTGCGGCATCAAATTCATCGGGCCGGACGCGCACACCATTGCCGAAATGGGCCACAAGGCGCGCGCCAAGGAATTGATGATTGAAGCCGGTGTGCCGGTGGTGCCGGGTTCCGAAGGATTGTTGCCGGATGATGATGATGAGATCGTGCGCATCGGTGAGCGGGTGGGTTACCCGTTGATGGTCAAGGCTTCCGCCGGAGGTGGTGGGCGCGGCATGCGCGTGGTTACCGATCCGGACAGCCTGATCGATTCGGTGCACGCGGCCCGCAGCGAGGCCGAAGGAGCCTTTGGCGACGGCAGCGTGTACATGGAGCGGTTTTTCCCTCTGTCCCGCCACGTGGAAATTCAGATCCTCGCCGATCATTACGGAAATGTGGTGCATCTGGGTGAGCGCGATTGTTCGGTCCAGCGCCGTAATCAGAAGCTGATCGAGGAATCCCCGTCGCCCATCGTCACCCCGGAGATGCGCCAGAAGATGGGAGACGCAGCGCTCAAGGCGGCGCGTGGCGTGAACTACAAGAACGCCGGCACGGTGGAGTTTCTGGTGGACCCGGAAGGCAACTTCTATTTCATCGAAATGAACACCCGCATTCAGGTGGAGCACCCGGTTACCGAAATGGTCACCGGTATCGACCTGATCAAGGAGCAGATCCGCGTGGCCTACGGTGAGCATCTGTCGTTCACCCAGGAGGATATTACCTACAACGGCCACGCCATCGAGTGCCGGATCAACGCCGAAGATCCCAAGACCTTTATGCCCAGCCCCGGTATCATCGCCTGGTACCATCCGCCAGGCGGCCCCGGCGTGCGCGTGGATTCGGCGGCCTATACCAATTATGCGGTGCCCCCTCAGTATGACTCCATGGTGGCCAAGGTAATCGTGCACGGCAACACCCGGGCGGAGGCGGTGGCCAAGATGCACCGGGCGCTGGAGGAGATGGTGCTGGACGGCATCCGTACCACAATCCCGCTGTTCCTGGACGTTCTCAAGGACGACGTATTCAAGAGTGGTGACTATACGACCCGTTACCTGGAGGAGTTCTTTGCTCGCCGGCGCGAGAAGGAAATGCACGCCATGGAGAGCGATATCGCCGGAAAGGGTACACCGTCCAAGGCTCGGAAAAAGGGTCCCGATTCCCGCAAAAAGGCGGCAGCCTCCTGACACAGTGGCATCGGCCGGGCGTATCGCGCCCGGGGTTCCATCATCCATGACCCTCAGTGCCCAACAGCGCCGCGCCGTGTTGCGGGAGGGCGGCATCTACCTGATCGCCGATGCGGGGACCCTTGCCGGGCAGCCGTTGATTCAGGCGGTGGCGGCGGCGGTGGCCGCCGGAGTGCGTCTGGTCCAGTACCGTGACAAGTCCCCCCTTACCGGCCCCCTTTTGGAGCAGGCCCGTGCCGTGTGTCTGGCGGTGCGGGAAAGGGGTGCCCTGTTTATCGTCAATGATCGGGCCGACGTGGCGTTGCTGACGGACGCGGACGGCCTGCACGTTGGCCAGGACGACATACCGCTGGCGGATGCCCGCGCCCTGATGGGGCTGGAGCGGGTCATTGGCGTGTCCACCCACGATTTGGCTGAAGCGGAGGCGGCCCAGGAGGGAGGGGCCGACTATGTTGGCTTTGGCAACGTCTTTGGCACCACGACGAAAACCGATGTGACCCCCGCGCAAGGGGTCGACGCGCTGACCGAGGTGTGCGCGCGATTGGCCCTGCCGGTATTTGCCATTGGCGGAGTCGGGGCCGTTCATCTGGCTCCGGTACGGAAGGCGGGGGCCGCTGGCGGCGCGCTGGTGTCGTCCATCCTGAAGGCGGCAGACCCCGGCGCGGAGGCCGCCCGTCTGTGCGCCGAGTGGGATTCTGCCTCTACCTGATCCTCCGAATTGCTATCCCTCGAGCATCCGGCATGCCATCCCGATAATCTGCCCTTTACCCACTGTGCCCGGGTGCCGATAGGGAAGCCATTATTCCGCCTGCCGCATTTGGGGTAGGGGAACCCTTATTTTAGTTGCAACGGAGGTCCTGTTATGTGGATGGGAAAGACATGGAGCGCGGCGATGGGCGTTGCGATGGCGATGCTGGTTTCAGCCTGTGGCACCACCACCCTGAAGGTGACCCGCATGAAACCGGCGGAGATAAACATCTCCGGTTTCGAGCAGATTGCAGTCTCCGACATGCGTGGCCCATCCGGAGGACTGGTTGCCGACCGCATCTCGCAGGCCCTGTTCAACTCCGGTCGGTTCCAGGTACTGGACCGGGAGAACCTGAATGCCATCCTGCAGGAGCAGCAACTGTCCATGTCCGACTATACCGACCCGGCCCAGGCGGTGCAGGTGGGGCGCATGCTGGGCAGCGCCGCGCTGGTGTTCGGCAGCGTCAACCGTTATGACTATGAGGAGCGTTCCTCCAAAACCGACGCCATGTGTGAGGTGAAGATCAACGGTGTCGACAAAATGGTGCCGTGCATCCGCTACCAGAGGATGGGTGCCTGGGATGTGGAGGTGGCCCTGCGGGTGGTGGACACCGCCACCGGGCGGGTGATTGCCATGCGCACCTTCGACGAGAAGGCCAGCCGCAGCGTCGCGCAGAAGGATGAGCCGCCGGTTCGGAACTGGAACCCGGACGACGTTTTTGACCAGGTGGTGGATACGGTGGTGGGCCGCTTCATGCGCATGATCGCCCCATACCACGAAACGGTGCAGGTGGCGCTGTTTGCGGACAAGGCGCTGCCGGGTCTGGAGCATGGTATCACCCTGGCCCGTGCCGGTAACTGGCAGGCGGCCATCGACGTGTTTACCGATACGGTGCGTCAGGCCGAACGCATGCCGGGCCTGAAGCCGCAGACCCTGGCCCGTGCCCATTATGATCTGGCGGTGGCGTACGGCTACAGCGGTCGCTACGAGGACGCCATGGCCGAGCTGGATGTGGCCATTCGAATCTTGCCGGACCGGGTGTTCATGCAGGAACAGGCCAAGATCGCCCAGTTCCGGCGGGACGACGAGCGTTTGGCCGAGCAGACTGGCCTGCAAAGCAGCCGTCGGGTGGACATCCGGATGATCCGCTCCTAGGCTCGGATTTGGATAAAAAAGGCCCGCGTCCCGGATGGGGTGCGGGCCTTTTTTGCGTTTATCCAGGCGTCGAAGTCAGGTGGTGGTGCCCTGCCTGCCGTACTGATCGTCGTAACGCACGATGTCGTCCTCCCCCAGGTAGCTGCCGGACTGCACCTCGATCATCTCCAGCGGAATGGCGCCCGGATTCTCCAACCGGTGGCGGGTGCCGATGGGGATGAAGGTGGATTCGTTTTCCGGCACCAGGAATACGTCGTCATTACGAGTGACCTTTGCGGTACCCGAAACCACCACCCAGTGCTCTGCCCGATGGTGATGGCTTTGCAGTGACAGAGCGGCGCCGGGGCTGACGGTGATGCGTTTCACCTGATAGCGCGGGGCGATCTCCAGTACCGTGTAGCTTCCCCATGGGCGGTAGGCGGTGCGGTGCAGCACCACTTCCTCGCGCCCGGCGGCCTTGAGTTGATTTACGATCTCCTTGACCTGCTGGGCGTGTTCCCGGCTGGCCACCAGCACGCCGTCCGGGGTTTCCACCACAATATGGCCGGTTATGCCAACCGCCGCCACCAGCCTTGATTCGGAGCGGATGTAGCAGTCTTTCACCTGATGGGTGAGCACGTCGCCCACCAGCACATTGCCTTGCGCGTCCGGAACACTTGCCTGCCACAGGGCAGCCCAGGATCCCACGTCATTCCACGCCATGTCCACCGGTACTACGGCGGCGGAGGTGGTTTTTTCCATCACCGCATAGTCGATGGAGTCGGATGGACAGGCGGCAAAGGCGTTGGCTTCCAGGCGGGTGAAGTCCATGTCCCGCCCGGCGTCGGCCATTGCCTGCGTCACATGGGCCAGCATGTCCGGGGCGTGAGCTTGCAATTCGCTCAGCCAGGTGGAAGCGGCAAAGCAGAACATGCCGCTGTTCCAGTGGTAGCCGCCGTCATCCAGAAATTCCTGCGCCTTTTTCGCATCCGGTTTTTCCACGAAGGCGGCCACGGCGAACGCGCCGTCTCCCGCTGCATCCCCTTGTTTGATGTAGCCGTAGCCGGTTTCCGGGTGGTCCGGGCGGATGCCGAAGGTTACCAGTTTTCCCGCTTCGGCCTGTGCGGCGGCAGCGCGGATGGCGGAATGGAAAGCCGGCACGTTGCCGATCACATGATCGGCGGGGAGTACCAGTAACAGCGGATCGTCGCCATCGGTGGTGGCGCAGAGGGCTGCGGCCGCTGCGGCGGGGGCGGTGTTTTTGCCTTCCGGCTCCAGCACCAGGGCACGCGGGGTGACGCCGATGCGGCGCAATTGCTCGGCCACCAGAAAGCGGTGATCCTCCCCGGCCACGATGATCGGATCGGTGATGCCGTCCACGCCGTTCAGGCGCTTGAGGGTGGCCTGCAGCATGGTATCGTCGCCCACCAGGGCGATGAGTTGCTTGGGATACATCTCCCGCGACAGCGGCCACAATCGGGAGCCGACGCCGCCGGCGAGGATGACGGGAATGATGGGACGGGACACGGGGGGCTCCTGCCAGGGGAAACAATGGTCCCTAGTTTAGCGGAAAAGGGGCGGATCGCAGAGGGGCCCGGCGGGATGTTCAGGGGGGCGTTGCCATTTTCCCCGCGACCTGGTCAAAGGTCACTGTCGGCGGGCCGAGCAACTGTTCTATTTCTGGCTCCCACTAAAAATGGGGGGATTACCATGTCCCGCTGCACATGCATGCCCGCGCCGTCCCCGGCGCCAGAATCAATGCAAGCAAGGCCATCCCACCCCACCAAGAGGGGCCGAAAACGGGTGTGTGAAATTTGCCGCATGATGCGTGGTGTGAGCATGGATCCCCTTACCCTGAGGTGTTCGCGGCCAATCTGACCCGGAGGGGAAAATAGTCAACCGGGAGCGGGAGCCCCATTCCGTTTGCGTTTGCGGATGTGGATCACCTTGTTGATCTGCGTATGCACCACGCCGTCGGCGTCCTTCAGTTCCACCATGTATTCGCGGTCCAGCTTTTCCTGGGTTTGCAGGGTGTCGCGGATGGTTTGCAGTTCGTCCTCAGTCAGGTGAAAGTCGGCCCACAGGGTGGTTTTTCCCATCTTTTTAAAGCGGACGTCCGCCGCCTTGTCCAGCACGGTATAGTCCGGCCCCAGGATGCGGATGAGCATCATCATGTAGATGGGGTCGATGGCCCCGTACATGCTGCCGCCGTAAATGGAACCCACGTAGTTGCGGGTGCGCCAGGTGAGCGGGATACGCACCCGCACGCGGGTGTAGTCGTGACGGACGTAGGATATCCGTCCGCCGGAGCCGCGGTAACAGGGCCACAGATTGAGCACCCACCGCTCCATGCGGGATTTCAGGCTTTCGCTCACGATTCGCTCTTCCCGGTTACCCCCAGCCCGCGCAGGGTCTGGCGGAACACATTGTCCAGCTGCCCCGTGCCCCACAGGCGGGAGGACAACAGCGCCCCCTGGATGATGCAGCCGATCACCTCCGCCTGATGGCGGGGGGCACCCTCGAAGCGGAACGCCCCGGTGGCGCGACCCTTTTCCAGGGTGTCGGTCAGCCATTCCAGATGGGCGCGGGCAAGCTCCAGCGCCTGCTCGCGCATGGGTTCGGACAGGCTGAAAAAGTCGCTCTCCGCCATGGCCACCGGGCACGCCTTGTCGGCGGCGGCGAAGCGCCCGAACAGGCGAAAATAGGAAGCTATCCGTTCCACCGGAGGCAGGTTTTCTCGCCGCGAGCGCCAGATGGCGAATTCCTCGCGGTAGCGGGCCAGCACCGCCGCACCCAGGTCGGCCTTGCTGGAAAAGTGGTGAAAGATGCTGGCCTTGCGGATGCCCACCCGGTCGGCCAGATCCTGATAGGAAAAGCCATCGTAGCCACGGGTTTGAAGCAGTACCTGGGCCTCGGAGATCAGACGGGAACGCGTGTTGGCGGTGGGGGTGGTGATGCTCATGCACCAACTCTACCAACCGATTGGTAGGCTGTCAAGGAAGGGAACTCCGAGGGCTCGGCCACACTGTATCAGGCGTTCATATGGCCCTGTGCCAGGCGATCCCTGAGCCACGCCTCCGCCTGCTCCCGGGAGGTTACCTCCCCCGCTATCTGGGCGCGGCGCAGGGAGCCAAGAAGCTTGCCCACGCGAGGTCCTTCCGGCACACCAAATCCGTTGATCAGGTCATTGCCGGTAAACAGCGGCGGGGTGGCCTCGGCGGGAGCCACCTGATCCCGGTAGATGGCCTCCACTTCCTGTTGCAGTGCCCTCAGCCAAGAGCCGGACTCGGGCTGGTGAGCCGGTCCCCTGGTGGCCGCCAGGTCGGCGCGGGAAAGCAGGAACAACCCCGGCACGTCCCCCTTCAAGTCGCGATAGAGGTGCGCCACCGCGCGGCGGGTGAGGTTTCCGGCGTGGTGTTCCGCCATCAGGTGCAACGGACGCAGGTGGTGGCGAATCAGCCCGCGCACCCGGCGGGTGAGCTTGCCCGGAAGGCACAGGCGCGGGCCAATGGCGTCGAATAACTCCGCTCCGGCTTTGTCGTGGCCCAAAAAGCGCACGCGTTCCCCCTCCACGGTGCGGCAAACGGGCTTGCCCACATCGTGAAACAGGGCGGCCCAGAACAGGGCCTCGCGCAGTTCGGGCCGGTGCAGCCAAGGCAGGCTGTCCGTGTCCGACAGCACCCCGGGATCGGTGACCAGCCGGGAGAGCTGCTCCACGGTTTCCAGCGAGTGTTCCCAGACGTTCAGATGGTGAAAGTGGTTTTGATCCACGTTCCGGCAGGCGGTCAGTTCCGGAGCGATGACATCCAGCAAACCATCTTCCATCATCATGGCCAGTACCGGGGCCGGACGCGGCGCGCAGATCAGTTTGGAGAACTCCTGGCGTATCCGCTCAATGGCCACCCGGGACAGGGATGCGGCGCGGGCGGCGCAGGCGGTGCGGGTGGCCGCGTCCAGTTCAAACCCGAGCACGGCGGCGAACCGGTAGGCACGCAACACCCGCAGGGGGTCGTCATCGAGCACTGCTTCCGACACCATGCGCACGGTTTGGGCGTGCAGGTCCGGACGGCCGCCGGTGGGGTCGATGAAGGTGTCCGGGCCGTCGCCGATCAGGGCCTCCAGTGGCAGGGCGATGGCGTTGATGGTGAAGTCGCGCAGGGCCAGGTCTGTCTGGAGGCTGTCGCCGCGTATCTGTACCAGATCGATCCAGTCGATCCCCTGGGTGCTTTTGAGCGCCACGCGCACGGTGCCGGTATCCGGGTCCAGCGGTACATAGGTTCCGTGTCCGGCCTTCGCCAGCGCCTGCCCAAGACTGGCGGTATCGCCATCCACGGCCAGATCCAGATCGGCCGGCCAGCGGGTGAGCAGGGCATCACGCAGGGTGCCGCCGGTCACCCACAAGGGGGTTCCGGCATGGGTGGCCAGCCGCGCCAGTTCCAACACGGCGGGTTCCGCCCGCAGGGTTTCGGCATAGGCGAATACATAAGGGGGGAGCATGGGGATGAGTCTACCAAACCGGAGCATTTCCGGGGTGGAAGTGGCGTTTACGGAGTCGGCGCGTGCAGAATGCTGGGGACCGTATTCCAATCCAGGATAAATGGCTGGAATGTGGGCAAATCGACCACTTCCACGGTCGCCCGGTTGGCATCGAAATAGGATTGCCACCAGGTGGATCCGCCCGAGGCGGTCAGTTCCGGGGTGTCGCAGTTGAGGCAGGAGAACAGATACCCCTCCACGTCCTGGGCCACCAGTTCCGCCAGATCGTTGGTCTGCCCGATGCCGAAATCCGTGTTGCCGCTTTGGCCGGGGGTCGCTGGATTGTTGAAAAATCCCAGGTCGAGATTGAAGTCGTATTCCCCAGTGCCCGCGTTGTAGGCGGCACCGCCCCAAAGCGGGTCCAGTGTGTTGTTGGTGCGCCCCACGCAGTCAGGTGCCACTCCCGGGTCACACGGAGCGGTTCGCTGGGGACTGGCGGTGCTGATGGCAAACCGGAACGCGTAATTGTAGGTATCCGCGGAAGGGCTTCCGGGCAGGTTGTTGTTGGGATCCCAGTCCCGGTCCATCTGTGATACCTGGGTATCGTTCACATAGCTGGCGCGCAGGGTATCAATGGAGCCCCGGAACCCGGCTGCCGCATAGAGCTTTTGCGAATAATCCTGCTGGGATGGCAGGCCCACCTGGGCGTCCACCCAACGCTGATCCTCGATGTAGCCGATCACTACCTGGTCCACCCATTGGTCACGGGCGTTGATTCCCGGATCGAAGCTGGTGTTGCTGTACGCGTTGGGGGCGAAAACTGTCCCGGAGAAGTTCACCAGATCCACGCCTACCTCCAGGGGAGAGTGGACGGTGCCCCCACTGTCCTTGATCTCGGGCCCGGTGAGTGGCGTGGCTGCAATGCGCATCAGGCAGTTGTAAAGTGCCCGCTGCCCTTCCTCGACTGTGGTAATGCCCGGATCGGTGCGGCCCGCGGCGATGAACGCGGCGGGCGGGGTATCCGGGTGGAAATAGTCCGGGTCGCAACGGGCATAGACGTCGGGGTCGACGTCGGCACTGTTGATGTCCACGGACCCGGTGTTGGCCACGGAGTCGATCACGCCGTCCCGGCACGGATCGTCGGCCACCGGGCCGGATTTGAGGATTGCGCTGCAATGATCGGAATCGGGAGATCCGGAATCCTTGGTGACGTAGGAGACTGAGCCCAGGGCCTGCCGGATCAGCATGCGGGTGACCCCGGGAGCCATACCGCTGATACCGGAGCCGCCCGCGTCCAATACCAGCGAATTCCAGCGGGTGTCCACGATGTATGACGTGGTTCCCCAACTGAACTGGTCGTTCATGGAGAAGTCGTTGACCCCGTCCCCGTTCACATCCCACTGTTGGCTGTCGCCCTTGAGCATGTGACCACACTCCGGTCCCCAGCATCCCGCCGGAATAAACGCGTCGCCACCGCCGGTGATGTATTTTCCATCAGCACGGAATTGGTCAAAGGTGATGCCCTGATAATTGTGCAGCAGGTCGCTCCAGGTGGAGTCGAAGAGGGTTCCCGCAGCGGCGGCTGCGGCAATTGCGGCACCCCGCTCGCCGCATGCGATGTCGATGGTGGCGGAAGGGGTGAGTCCCATGCCGATCAGGTCGGATTCAAGGGCGGTGAGTTCGGCGGCGGTGTTGGCCCCGGTACAGGAGGCGGGGGCCGATTCAAACCGATTGAAAAACTCAGGCGCGGCGGTGCCTTCGGAGTCGTTCACGGTATTCACGTCCGCCGCGCGCACCACGCCCGGCAGCCACAGGGCCACGACAAGAAACAGACAGGCTGTGCGCATGGGGTGGATGCCCATTGCGTATTCCTTCGGCCTGGTTTATGAGTGGGTAACCGACCCCTCGGCGAGCCCTCTCCCCGTCATCCTTCCGCCCGTAATTTCCCTAAATACGGATACGGGGAAAGTACGGTCGTACCTTCCTGTACATAATCGTTTGCAACTTTCACACCAAACTGTGCAGCTGTTGCTGGTCGGCGTAAGTGGTTGTTGTAAAGGATGTCTGCTTCTTTTGTGTGTCCTCAACCTGGGTTACTGCCGGGACGGTAAAGGTGCAGGGGTGCCAATAGTGCGAAAACAATTTCCCATACGGGAAGCGCATCACATTGCGGAGTCGGGTTGCTTAACGACCACAGGAGGAGAGTCCGGGGCACGGGCGAAAAAGAGACAGATTTCAGCGTCCCCTGCGCCCGGTCAGGGTGCAGGGCAATGCGGTGCACACACTTGCCAGAACCACCCGTACCATCTAATCTTGTACCCAAGAGCACAAGGGGCGCGGGGACATCCAGGGGGTAATGTGACCACCAAATCCAAAACCAGCAAGGCCGTTTCCAAACGCGCCGTGGGCAAATCCTCCGGCGGTGGTGCAAAAAAGGGGGTTCGCGGCCCCACCGGACCCGGGGTGGACACCCGCAAGCGGTTGGTGGATGCGGCCCGAAAATTCTTGCGGGAACAGGGATACGCCGCCACCAGCCCGCGGGAGTTACAGGAAGCGGCGGGCATTGGCCAGGGCAGCTTTTATCACCATTTCGAGAGCAAGGAGGCCCTTATGGAGGCCGCTCTCGAAGAGGTTTCGGCGGAAATGATGGCCGAGGTGGATCGGGCGTTCGACCGCGCCAAGCCCCCCATGCAACGGGTGCGGGACTTCCTTTTGGCCCCCCGCGACCACGCCCGTAACGGCTGCCGGTTGGGGCGTCTGGCGTTTGATCCGGGCATGGACCATCCGGCGGTGGCCAAACCGGTGGCCGCTTACATGGCCTACGTGGAAGGGTTTCTGGTGGAGTCTCTGGCCGAGGCCCGTCGTGGCGGCGACCTGCCGGCGGCGCTGGATGTGGAGGCCGTGGCCGAGGCCATTCTGGCGGTGGTGCAGGGCGGCTTCGTGCTGTCCCGTGTGCATCGGGACGGAGCGGCGCTGGATGGCGCCGTGCGCGGCCTGCTGGGGCTGTTTGATCTGGCCGCGCCGGAAAGAAAAAAGGGCTGAACGGGATTTGCCCGTAACCGGCACCCGCCGGGATTGAGTGAAAAGGATTTTGAGCAAATGCGCGTTGTGTGGCTCGCCTCGTACCCCAAGAGCGGCAACACCTGGTTGCGGTTTCTGATCTACAGCTACCTGTACGGGGAACCCGAGGGCAGTAATCAGGTGGCCCAAACTATTCCGGATATTCACGCCATGGGCGGCTACCAGCCGCCAGAGAACGCGAACCGGGTGTTCATCAAGAGCCACTTCCTGCTTGGGCCTCAGCACCCGCTTGCGCAGTTCACCGCCGGATTCATCTATGTGTTGCGCCACCCGAAGGACGTGTTGCTGAGCAACCTGAACTTCTACCGCATGCATGCAGAAGGGCGATTTGACGAGGTGGCCTTTGCCAGAACCTATATCGAGCGGCTGGGCGCTCCCCAGTGGATCGACTTGGGCATGGGAAACTGGGTGCAGCATGCCGCGTCCTGGATGGACGGGGTGCCGCGCATGCCCAGCCTGGTGCTGCGCTATGAGGATTTGAAGTCCGATCCCGAAACCCACATGACCCGCGTGGCCGAATTCATCGAGGGCACGGCCGATCCGGAGCGGGTGCGCAGGGCGGTCGCGGCCTCTTCCCTGTCCAGCATGAGCAGGATGGAGCGCCGTGAGCGAAAAAAGGGGGAGGAAAGCGTCGTATTTCACATCGACGCCAAAACCGGCGGCGCGGAGCAGCGCTTCGTCAACAAGGGCCTGTCCGGACAGAGTCTTGCGCACCTGGGGGCGGAAGTGGAAGACGCCTTTGAAAAGCGCTTTGGTGAGGCCATGGGCCTGTTGGGGTACGCATGACCTCCCTCCACGGCACGCCCGTGCCCGGCGAATTCGGCCGTGAGGCCGCCAACCGCCTGAAAGATGCCGCCGCTCCCGGCTTGGACGGTGCCCTGGCTGCGCTGGAGAGCTTTTACCACGCCTTCAACCGGCGCGACGATACCCTGCTGGCGGCGGTGTGGGCGGACGCGCCGCTGGTCCAGCTGAACAATCCCCTGGGCGGGATCCTGCGCGGGATCGGTCCGATCACCGAACTGTATGCCAGGGTGTTTCACGGTCCGGCCCGCGTGTGGGTGGCGTTTTCCGACGTCGTCGCCTTCGAGGGTGGCGATATGATTGCCTTCGCCGGGCGCGAGACCGGGGAATTTGTTTTGGGGGAGACCGTCATTCCGTTGCACATCCGCACCAGCCGCGTGTTTGCCCGGGTGGAAGGAGAAACCACCCGGTGCTGGCGGCAGGTGCACCACCATGGCTCGATTGACGATGCCGGCCTGCTGGGGCGCTATCAGCGCGCCGTGCGCGGTGCTGACACCATATCCTGATTGCGGAGTGTTTCGATGCGTATTGTGTGGCTTGCCTCCTACCCCGAAAGTGGCAACACCTGGCTGCGGTTTCTGGTGTACAGCTATCTGTATGGCCCCCCGGAAACCAGTGCCCAGGTGGGGGATAAAATCCCGGATATACACCACGGCCCCCGCCTGAGCGCTCCCCAGGGGACGGATCAGATGTTTGTCAAAACCCACCTGATGCCCGGCCCGAACCATCCATTCATGGACCGCACCCACGGCTTTGTGTATGTGGTTCGCCACCCGAAGGACGTGTTGCTAAGCAACCTCAACTATGCGCGGCTGTCCACTTCCGGGGAGTTCGATGCCCAGGCGTTTGCCGAGCATTTCATTCAACACATGGGAGTCGAGTCGTGGATTGGCGGCGGCATCGGTACCTGGCCTGGAAACACGGCCGGATGGCTGTCCGCACTCACCCGTTTTCCAGGAGTGATCTTGCGCTATGAGGACCTGAAGGCCGACCCCCACGGGCAGATGGTGCGCGTGGCCCGGCTGATCGATGGTGGGAAGGCGGACGAGGTCCGCATTGCCCGCGCAGTGGAGGCCTCGTCCATGGACAGTATGCGCAGGATGGAGGACCTGGAGCGTGAGATGGACACGGACAGCCAGGTGTCTGCGATCAATGAGGACGCCCGTGCCAAGGGGGGGCGTTTTGTCAATCAGGGGGGCAGCGGGCAGAGCCTTGCCCATCTGGGGGATGACATTGAGCGGCAGTTCAACGCGCGCTTCGCTCCGATGCTGGATTTTCTGGGCTACACCTGACCCCTGCCGCCCGCCCGCGGCAGCGCGGATTCCTCTGCCGCGCGGGGCTCCGGGCCCAGCAGAATCGGCGTGTATACCCACAGATAGATGCCGAATCCGGCCATCCACAACAGGCCGGAGAGGTTCAACGCGACCCCATACAGGTGGCCGGCGGCCAGCGGCAGCCCCACCCTCACCAGGGCCGCCGTGAACACCAGCGCAAACGCCACGCCCATGCCCGCGGGCGCGGTCACCACCCGTCCGGTGTGACCCAGCGCGGCGCGGCTCATGACGCCAAGGGTCATCAGGCCGATGGCGCCCACCGTTAGCCCGTGGATGCCCGCCCCCGGCGGCAGCAGGCCGAAGTCGGCCCCGGCGGTTAACAGCAGCCCCGTCACCAGCCAGACGCTGGCCGCATGCAGCACCCAGGTGAGGGCGCAGGTGAGCGCTCTGGGATGGAGCCAGCCCGCCAGCCGCATCCCGTTTGCCAGTGCGGCCAGCAGCGCCGCCGTGGCCGACCATGTGCCCCCGGGCAGGGCCGTATGGAGTACTGCCCACACCAGCACCGACCCGTTGCATGCGGCGTCCAGCCACGGGCGCTCGGGAATTTCGCGCATGGTCACCCGATGGGTGAAGTGGGGGATGATGCGCCCGCCGATGTAGGTCATGGCGAACACGGTCATGCCCAGGGCCAGTGCGATGCCCGCCGGCGCGGTGGCGAACCCGGCGGTTTGAAGGTGCCAGAGCAGGTTGGCCACGGCCATGATTGCCAGCACCGGCACCACCACGTTGCTGCGCAGGCCGCCAGTGCGGCCCACCGGTATGGCCAGAGCCACCGTGAGCGCCGTCAGAAACGCCAGGTCACAGGCCGCCACCACCCCGCTTGGCAGGCCGGGCAACCACACGGCCACCCTTCCCAGCAGCCACAGCCCCGCCAGCAGTGCCACCGGGCGTCCGGACAGGGGTGCGGTATCGGTCCAGCCGGGCACGGCGGTGAGCAGGAAGCCCCCCATGGCCGCGGCCACATACCCGAACATCATTTCGTGCAGGTGCCAGAACGGCCCCAGATGGCCACGCGGCGTGGCCATGCCGTTCAGTTCCGCCAGCCACATGGCCATGCCTTCCAGGGCGGCCAGGGCGGCGCCGAAAAACAGCGGCCGCAACGGCGCGTCCATCAGGTGCAGCCAGGGTCGATGGGAGGCCCCATGTGGGGTGTGCATCTGCATGGGGCAACCTTGGCACAGTTCGGCCTCCCATGCCAAGCCACCCGGTTGCGGAGTGACGCATCCACCCGGAACAGCGGTTTAGGCACTTCACCGCGCGCCACCACTCCCCATGACAGGTGTCTGCGCTGGGTATGACATAAGGCATCATGCATCCTGGGTGCAAGGGCGCAGTATCGCCCCATACAAATCTGGCGGAAAGGGCGCGCTAGCGGGCGCGGGTGGGTCGGGTTCGGCGGGTGCGTCCCGGCGAGGAGAGGAGGGCTGCCAAGGGCCCTTTGTGCGTTGCCTTCCCATGGCCGGGGGGGCCGGAAGGGGGGCTGGATGTGTGCACCATAAATTCGAAAAACATTATGTTTGTCAGTGGGTTATGTCTCTTGATGCGAGACGATTCCGGTGGAATACTATAGGTAGGAAGCGGGCCGAAAGGACCCGTGAGGGGGGCGCGAATCTCCCGGTTTGACTCCGGGGGAGCCCGATGACCGGGCGGATACCGGGTCCGGGAAACGTTCCGGACCAACGGCCGTGATGGCCACTCGCTACGCGGAACCCATGCGAGGGGGTGTGGGTCCCGGAAGGGCCTCGGGCGGCAAGGCCTTACGCTCCCCTCGGGCGATGGGAATAACCCTCTGCGAACGGCAAACGGGTCGAGTCGACGGCCCGTTTTTTTGTGTTCACCGTTGTGCCGTTTCGCGACTGTCCATGGCCGTCACGGCACCGGGGGGAATCCGTGTGCGAGGGGCACGGCGACTCCCGCGTCATGATGACGGACCGGCGCGGAGCCGGCGGCGCGCATCTGGCGCTGCTGGCGCTTGATGCGTATGTGGGGATGCCCCGCTTCGTAAAAAAAACACGTTATCCATCGTAAAGCCCGTGGTGCGTGAGGCGACCTGGGGGCGCGGACGAGGGGAAATCGTGCTACTTCGCCTCGCAAACAGCAAAGCTAAACCGTGGGCCACGGTATTCCATGAGTCATAACCATCTGACAACATGGTATTTTTGGCCGTTTGTGGGCACGGCCGATTTATTTCGCACAAAATCGGATGAAAGTCCAGAACCGATTGTTTTTAAATTAAAAAACGCGTTTGTGGTTGCTAAATGAAACACGGTGAAAATTAACGG
>JAOUMB010000075.1 GCA_029881725.1 Nitrospirota bacterium | reverse complement strand
CACCACGGTGCGGGAAAAACTCTCCCGCAGGGATCTGGCCCTGGCTTCCCGGATCGAGCACCTGGCGGCCACCCGGGAAAAAATGGTCCGCGTGATGGATCACGCCATCGTCGAGCGCGATTCGGCCGGGTGGCGGCGGGATTTTGATTTCTACCGGAACGACCTGGCCCCGACGCTGGAATCCCTGAAGTGGGTATTGCAGACCTTGTCCGACAGTTCAAATCAGGACATTACCCGGGTGATCGCGGACACTACCCGTTACGGGATGGCGCTCAAGGAGCGCACGCTGGTGTCCGTGGCCGTGCTGCTTGCGGTCGGCCTGTTGCTGGCGGGATGGATTCACCGCTGGGTGGGGGTGTTCAACCGCCAGATCGGTGGCGCCGTGGTGTCCCTTGACCGGCTGGCGGCCCGCATGCGCCGGGAAACCGAGGGGCAGGCGCTGGAGGCCCGGAACCAGGTGGAGGAAATCAGCGGCGTATACACCAACCTGCACGACCTGGAAGCCTCCCTGACACGGATTCGCGAGCAGACGGAAAAGATGGCCCTGCAAACCGACTCGGCCAGCCTGGAGTGCGTGCAGGGAATGGAGGTGCTGGCCTATTCCCAGGACCGGATGGCCGCCATCCTTCAGCAGGTGCGGGACATTTCCCAGGCCATGGAACTGACCAAGAGCCAGACCGGGCGCATGGACGGCATTCTGGCCATCCTCAATGAACTGGTGGATCAGACCAAACTGTTGTCCTTTAACGCCACCATCGAGGCCGCCGGCGCCGGAGAGTCGGGTGCCCGCTTTGCGGTGGTGGCCAAGCAGGTGCGCCATCTGGCCAACCGGGCGCGGGAAGCCACCCAGGACATTCACGAGATGATCCGCCGTGTGCAGCGCAACGCGGAGGAAACCCGTGCCGCCACGGAGCGTGGAACCGCCGCGGTAAACGAGGGTGAAAACCTGATGCAGGTGGTGACCGAACGGCTGGACCTGATCGTTGGTTCGGTGAGTGAGGTTTCCGATCTGGCCGGCGGTGTGTTCCTGGCCACCCAGGCACAGACCAAGTCCCTGTCCCGGGTCAATCGCTTCGTGGGAGAGGCCAAGGCCACTGCGGAGCGGGTGGACCGCAATTCCCGGGGAACCCTGGGCACCGCCGAGGAACTGGCGACCACCGCGCAGGGGCTGTCGCTGCTGCTCGGTCGCCGCAGGGAACTGGATATGGAGTCCCCTTCCACCGATCCGGCGACACCGGCGACACCGGAGGCCCCCGAGGGTGGAGCCGGGGTTCCGCCGGATCCCGGCCCGGAAAGCTGAACCGCACACGCGCATGGCTGGAGATCCCCTAAAATATTTTCGCATCGAGGCCCGCGAGCATGTCGAACGGCTGAACGCGGACCTGCTCGAACTGGAGCGCGCGCCGGGCGATCCGGGCACCATCACCCGCCTGTTCCGGGTGGCGCACACCCTGAAAGGGGCGGCGCGCATGGTGTCCCAGAACGACATCGGGGCCATTGCCCACAAGGTGGAGGACGTGCTGGGGGCGTTGCGGGACGACGGCCTGCGGGTGACCGAGGCGCTGATCAGCGGCCTGCTCGATGCGGTGGAGGTGATCGTCGAACTGGTGTCCGTGCTGGAGGAGGGGGGCGAGGTGGAGCGGGAGACCAGCCCGGTCATCGCCCGCCTGCAGGACGCCCTGGAGTCGGCCCGTCAGCCGGAGCCGGTGCGCGACGGGGGAAAACGCAAGGTGAAGGCCAAGGCCCCGGTCACTCAATCGGGTGCTGGGGCGTCAGGGCCGGACGGGGGCAAATCAAAAAAACGCACGGCGCAGCCATTGCCGGGCGGCGTCCGTCGGAATGCCCGGGAGGAACCGCTCATCCGGCCGGTGATCGGGGAAGACGAGATGGCCTCCGTGGCACTCCCACCCGCCGCCGAAACCGGGTATCTGCGCGTGGCCGTGGACAAGGTGGACATCCTGGCCAATCTGACCGGCGAGTTGCTGATGCACCGCATGCGCCTGGCCGATGAAAGCGTGCGCATGCGCAACCTGATCGGCGAGGCGTTGCGGGTGGTGCGTGCCATGCAGGAGGTGCGCCACTGGGCGGAACTGGACGAGGTGCGCAACCTGCTGTTGGGTACCCCTGCGGCAGAGGCTCTGTATCCGGTCCTGGGCCGGGTGCGTACCACCTCCCTGAAAGAGGGGCTGAAAGGTGTGGTGGCCGATACCCGCCGCCAGATCGCCCAGATGGACCAGGTGGTTTCCGGCCTCCATGAGGGGGTGATGGACCTGCGCATGCTTCCCGCGGCCACCATCACCATCCCGCTCAAGCTGGTGGTGCGGGAAACGGCCATCGCGCTGGGGAAAAAAGCGCGTCTGGAGGTATCGGGCGAAGACATTGAAATGGACAAGGCGTTGCTGGACGGCCTCAAGGAGCCGTTGGCCCACCTGTTGCGCAACGCGGTGGGGCACGGCATCGAGATGCCCCATGAGCGGGAGCGCGCGGGCAAACCGGCGGAGGGGGAGATTTACCTGTCGTTTGCGCGCAATGGCGCGCAACTGGTGGTGACCGTGTCCGATGACGGGCGCGGCATTGATTTTCCAA
The DNA here is from genome assembly GCA_029881725.1 of Nitrospirota bacterium. Lineage (GTDB taxonomy): Bacteria > Nitrospirota > JACRHL01 > JACRHL01 > JACRHL01 > JAOUMB01. The sequence goes on along the minus strand of JAOUMB010000075.1, from coordinate 6,475 downwards.
AAGTCCGCGCCCGGGCGGTGGAGCGGGGCCTGTTTGACGCCCATGCGGCGCAGTTGGACGATCCGGCGGAGTTGCTCCGCTGCATCACGCTGCCGGGATTTTCCACCGTGGACGAAATCACCGAGGTGTCCGGCCGCGGGGTGGGGCTGGACGTGGTTTCCGGTGCGGTGCTGGCGTTGAATGGAACGCTCCAGATCGAATGCGGTCAGGGTCCCGGCACGGCGGTATTGCTCCGGGTTCCGGTCGATCTTTCCACCATGGACGGCTTCCTGTTCACCTCCGAGGGACGGGTGTTGGCGGTGGCCATGGAAAACGTGGAAAACGTGCGCCACATCCAGCCCGGCGACCTGTCCCGGTGCGCGGGGCAGCCGGTATTGCGGATCGACGGCAGTGCCGTGCCGCTGGTCACGCTCCCCACGCTGCTGGACGGAGAGCCCATCGGGGGGGTGCATACGGCGGTGGTTTTCGATTACGTGGGGCAACGGATCGCGGTGGGGGTGGACCGGGTGATCGGGGTGCGCACCGTGGTCATCAAGCCGCTGCCGCCTCACGTGGGGGACATGCCCTGGGTGTCCGGCGTGACCGTCCTGCCGAGCGGCATGCCCGCGGTGATTCTGAGTGTGCCCCACCTGATGGAGCAGGCCGGGGTGCTGGCTTCGGGCGGCGCCCGCGAGGCCACGGGGCAGGAACGGTGGACCGGTCCGGCGCCGCGTCCCGGCGCGGGAATGCCCACGGCGCTGGTGGTGGACGATTCCCTGAGCGCGCGCATGATGGAGAAGCGGATGCTGGAAGCCGCCGGGTTCCGGGTGGTGCTGGCCGAAGACGGCCGCGAAGCGCTGGACAGGCTGTCCACGGGCCGCGTCGACGTGGTGGTGACCGACGTGGAAATGCCCCGCATGGACGGTTTTGCGCTGGTGCGGCGCTTGCGGGAGCAGGATGCTACCCGCGCGCTGCCGGTAATTATTGTTTCCTCCCTGCAAACCGAAAAGGAACATAAACAGGGAAGGGACGCTGGCGCCAACGCGTTTCTGGTGAAGACCAATCTGAACCAGGAACTCCTGGAATCCACGGTAAAACGGGTGATGGAAATGAAACCTGCCGATGACTGACGCCCCCCACATCCTCATCGTCGATGACAGCTACACCGTGCGGATGATGCTGAACGACGATCTGCTTGAAGAAGGGTATCGGGTTACCGCCCACGAGGACGGCGAGGCGGCGATTGCATTCCTGGAGCAGTGTGAGCGGTGGCCCGACCTGGTGCTGCTGGATCTGGTGTTGCCGGGGGCGGACGGTATCGAGGTGCTTTCGTGGATTCGCGCCAACAGCCACGATGGGTATCTGCCCGTGATCCTGCTGACCGCCCTGGGCGAGGTGGATGACCGGGTGCGCGGGCTGGACCGGGGCGCGGACGATTACATTGCCAAGCCGTTCGAGAACCAGGAACTGTTTGCCCGGGTGCGCGCCCAGTTGCGCATCAAGCGTTTGCAGGAGGAACTCGAGACGCGCAACGCCGCCTTGGCGGCCGCCAACATGGACAAGGCCCGGTTGCTTGCGGAACTGGAGGCGAAAAACGAGCAGCTCAGCGAGTTGGCCGCCACCGACGCCCTGACCGGCCTGCCCAACCGGGGCACCATCGAAACCACCCTGATCAACGAAGTATCCCGCTCCAATCGCTTCAAGCGGCCCTTGTCGGTGGCCATGGTGGACGTGGACCACTTCAAGTCCATCAACGATACCTACGGTCATCCGTTCGGGGACCGGGTATTGCGGGAAGTGGCGCGCATTCTGGTCGATACCATCCGCCAGGTGGATCACGCCGGCCGCTTTGGGGGGGAGGAGTTTCTGCTGGTGCTGCCGGATACGGGAGAGGATGGCGCACTGGTGCTTATGGAGCGTTTGCGCAAGGCGATGGCCGCGCAGGAATTTCCCCCGGAGGCGGCCAAGGCGACCCTGAGCGTCGGCATCGCCCACTGGGACGAGCAATCGGGCGAGTGGGAGACCCTGATCGCGCGGGCGGACGAGGCTCTGTACGATGCCAAGCGAGGAGGGCGGAACCGCGTCCTGTGCTGGAGTCCCCAGGGCCATCCGGTGTCCACCGATGAGTAGCGCCCAGAACACGGATACGCGCCTGCGGGTGTTGATCGTGGATGACAGTTTTGCGTACCGCATGTTTCTGCGGGAACTGCTCTCCCGGCAGCCGGACATGGAGGTGGTGGGCGAGGCCGGAAACGGCCTTTCGGCCACCCGTGCGGCACGGGAACTAATCCCGGACGTGGTGCTGATGGACGTTTCCATGCCCGGCATGGATGGCATCGAGGCCGCCCGGGCCATGCATGAGCAGGGGGTGGGTGCGCGGGTGATCATGGTGTCCGCGTTTGAGGATCCGGCCTCCCTGAAGGACACGCTCAAGGCCGGAGTGCGCACCACCCACCGGAAATTGCCCGACCGGGACGAGAACTGGAGCGATCTGCTGCTGGCCAGCATTCGCAATACCGGCAAGGCGGTTGCTGATGGCCATGACGCCGTCTCCGGCGGGTGTCCGGCCCCGGATGCCGACCCGTCCTTTCCTGCACGGCAACGGCCCCGGCGCCGCAAGCCGTTGCCGGACTGCATTCGGGCGGTATTGATTGGCGCCTCCACCGGCGGGCCGAAAGCCGTGGCCCAGGTGCTGTCGGAACTGCCGGGGAATCTGCCCGTACCCGTGCTGATGGTGATTCACGTGGCGGAGGGCTTCGACGCCGCCCTGGCGGGCATGCTGTCCACCGAAAGTGGCCATCCGGTACGTCTGGTGGAGGATCCGGAACCCCTGGCCGGCCCTCCGGGCCGGTTTCTGCTGGCGCCCGCAGGTCGCCATCTGGCGGTTCGTGACGGGCTGATCGTGCTGGAGGACAGCCCGTTGCGCCACTCGGTGCGCCCCGCGGTGGACGTGCTGTTCGAGAGCGCCGCCGACCATATGGGGGGGGAGCTTCTGGCGGTGCTGTTGACCGGCATGGGCAAGGACGGTGCCGCCGGCCTGCGTACCCTGTACGATCTGGGTGCGGCTACCCTGGTGCAGGATCATGCCACCTCGGCTGTGTTCGGCATGCCCGGTGAGGCGATTCGTCTGGATGCAGCGCGGGATGTGGTGCCCCTGGATCAGATGGCCCGCTGTATTCGCACCACTCTGGCCCGCGCTCCTGCCCTCTGACGGGCTGCCCGGTCTGTCCGGGACAAACTTTAAATTGCCTGCTACACTAGCCTTTATCAGGGGAAGCGGATGTGTAATGTGTGGTTTGCTTGACAAGGAAAGTATCACCAGCTAAATTAAAAAGTTTTCAGGTGAGCAACGGGTCGGTTACCAGAGTGGTCCTGGTGAGCGTGACCCCACCGGTCAGGGACTGGCGGCGCAAAACAATGGAATTCAGAGACACGATCCAGGCGGATCTCAAGGCTGCCATGAAAGCGGGCCAGAAGGACGCCGTGCGCACCCTGCGCATGTTGATGGCCGTGGTGAAGAACAAGGAAATTGAACTGGGCCGCCCGCTGGGCGCCGACGATGCGATTGCGGTGGTACGCTCCGGCATCAAGCAGCGCAAGGAGGCCATCGCCCAGTTCCGCGACGGGGGGCGGGTCGAGTTGGCCGAGCAGGAAGAGGCGGAAGCCGCCGTGCTGGAGCGGTATCTTCCCGCCGCGCTGCCGGAGCAGGAATTGGAGAGCATTGTCACCCGTGTGATTGCCGATCTCGGAGCGAGCGGCATGAAGGACATGGGCGGCGTGATGAAGCAGGTGTTGGCGGAGGTGGCCGGCCGTGCCGATGGGGCGGCGGTGAGTGCCAAGGTTCGGGAACGGCTGGCCTGATCGCGCAACCCGAAGGCGGGGGCAATCGCGGATGGGAGAGCAGGAGGTGGAGTGATCCCGGATGCGCTTTCCGGAAGCACAAATTGAGCAGGTCCGGGACACGGCGGACATCGTCGAGGTGGTCTCCGCCCATGTCCCCCTGAAACGGCAAGGCCAGAACCACGTTGGTCTGTGTCCGTTTCATCAGGAAAAGAGTCCGTCGTTTTCGGTCAATCCGCAAAAGCAGATTTTTCACTGCTTCGGGTGCGGAACCGGCGGCAACGTATTTACCTTCCTGATGAAGATGGAAGGGCTGGAATTTCCCGAGGCGGTGCGCAAGCTTGCCGACCGCTACGGGGTGCAGGTGATGGCGGCCGCGGGCGAGGATGCCGGGCCGCGCAAGGACGAAAAAGAGCAGGTCCGGCGCATCAACGAACAGGCGCAGGGCGTGTTTCGCAAGGCGTTGGCGCGCGAAATGTCCGGCGGCACGGGCCCGGTGGCCGCCTATCTGGCGCGGCGCGGGCTGGACGTGGAAACCGTCGAGCGGTTTGAACTGGGCTGGGCGCCGGAGGCCTGGGACACGGTAACCGGGGCGCTGGGCCGTACGGGCGCTTCGGCGGACAGTCTGGTGCTGGCGGGGGTTTCGATCCCGCGTCAGGGTGGACAGGGGGCGTACGACCGGTTTCGGGCGCGGTTGATGTTCCCGATCCGTGGCGGCGACGGAACGCTGGTCGGGTTCGGCGGGCGGGTGCTCGGGGAGGGAACTCCCAAGTACCTGAACTCGCCGGAAACGCCCCTGTACCGCAAGAGCGATGTCCTGTACGGCCTGTATCAGGCCCGGCAGGCGGCTTCCGGCGGGCTGGAGCGGCTGGCGGTGGTGGAAGGGTATCTGGACGTGATCGCCTGCCACCGCCACGGGTTGCCGTTTGCGGTGGCCCCGCTGGGAACGGCGCTCACCGAGCGCCACGCGCGGCTGCTGGCGCGGCACACGGATCGCCTGGATCTGGTGTTTGACGGCGATGCGGCGGGACGGGCGGCGGCGCGCAAGGCGGTGACGGTGCTGGTGCCGTTCGGTATGGATGCCCGGGTGGTGGTCATGCCGCCGGGCGAGGACCCGGATTCCCTGCTGGCCACGCGGGGGGCGGAGGCGTTTCGGGCACGGCTGGACTCGGGTCAGCCGTTGATGGATTTTTTGTTTGCCGAGTGTCTGGCCGGAACCGGCGGGGCCCCGGTGGAGGTCCGGTTGCGCAAGGCGCAGCCGGCATTGGAAGTGTTGGCACTGATTCCCGATGCGGTACGCGCCAGCCACTATATGAGCCGGCTGGCGGAGTTGCTGGGGGTGGATGAATCCACCCTGCGGCGCAAGATCGCCGGGGACCGGCGGCGGGTGGCGGCGGGAAGGCCGATTGAGGCCCCCGAACCCGTCGCGGAGGTTGAATCGGGGCCGATTCCCTACGGGGAGGCTCTGCTGCTGCATCTGGTGATGCAGGGCAAGGTGGGCGCGGACTGGTTGCTGGACCGCGTGTCGCCGACAATGTTTTCCGCGCCGGCCGCCCGTCGGGTGGCGGCGCACATCGCCAACTGTGTCCGGGACCATCTCCCGCTGGCACAGGTGGTGGACCGATTGATCGGGGAACCGCAGCTGCAAGGGGTGGTTGCGGAGTGGATGAGTCAGGAAGCCCCCGTGGAGGGTGACCCGCAAGCCTGTGCCGAAAGCTGTGTGTCGGCGTTGGTCAAGCGGGAAGCCCGGGAGGTTTCCAAACGATTGCTGGAGGATATTCGCCAGGCGGAAGCCCGCGGTGACACCGAGCGCCTGATGGCGCTGCTTAAACAAAAGCACCTGTTAACACGCACCGCTTAGTTTCGCAGGCGATAACATAACTTTGGACGGGTGACCACGCCGGGCGGTCGCTCTAACACCAAGTCAGGGGAAACCATACCGATGCAAGGTCTGGAGGGTATCGAAGAAATCAACACCATGCTCGAACTGGGTAAGGAGAAGGGGTATCTCACCTACGACGACCTGAACCAGTATCTGCCGGCCGACTATGTGCAGCCGGACCAGATTGAGCAGGTGATCCATATTCTGTCCGAAATGGACATTGACGTGATCGACGACGGCGCGGCCGGAGTCGACGATCTGAACGGCGATTCGGTGGCGGCATCCGCCGGGGCCGACAAGAACATCGATCTGACCCCGGGTGAGTTCTCGCGCACGGACGATCCGGTGCGCCTGTATCTCAAGGAGATGGGTACCGTCTCCCTGCTGACCCGTCAGGGCGAGATCGAGATCGCCAAGCGCATCGAGGAAGGCAAGCACGAGATCGACGCCGTCGTGTTTACCCTGCCCATGGGCCTCAAGGTGCTGATCGCCCTGGAAGAGGAGTTGAAAAACTCGGACTCCAAGATGGAAATCAAGGACATCGCGATTCCCAATCCGGAGGACATTCAGCCGGATCAGGAGCCCGATTTCGGCGCCGTGCGCGAAAAGTTCCTGGAAGTCATGGGTGTCGTGCGCGGGATGATCGGCGAATACAGCGACCTGCGGGACCAGTGGCAGGCCTCGGAGGATGCCGGAGTGCGCCGCCGCCTGAAGAGCCAGTTGGCCGACCGCAAGGAGGCCATTGCCTCCCTGTTCGGGCAGGTCAACATGGTG
>JAOUMB010000031.1 GCA_029881725.1 Nitrospirota bacterium | reverse complement strand
AGCGCATAGGACGCAAGTGCCGGGTTTATAACGATAAAAAAGTTCGGTGAACGGGCCATTTTGGGGGATTTTGGGTGGGGATGGCGTAGCACTTCACACCGCAAACGGCTAAGCGAAACGGTGGGGGGGTGAAAACCGGGGGCATAAGCGGTTGAAACTCCGATGTTATTTGCCGATTGTGGATGCCCCGATGGCGTTTCGCAACCCCGGCGACGGAAAACCCAGAACCGATTGAAAAGGCGGGTGTTTTTGGATTTGTGGCTGCGAAGTGGAACACGGTGAAAAATAACGGTTTTCGTGTTCAGAACCAATTGAAAGGTTTGGACTAAATCCGGTTTGTGGCGGCATTTCGCACCGTGAATTTCGCATGTTCACGGTGGAGCCGGAACGGAATATCAATGGGTTCTGAGGGTGGGTAGCACGATCCGGGTTTTTTAATGGGGGATTTCCGGGGGGAAAATCAGAACCGGTTGAAAAGGTGGGGGAAAAGGGGCGTTGTGGAGGGGGGGCTCCTCCTTACCGCGCGGCCCATCGACGATCGCCAATACGGAATGCAAGGCGGCTGGTCATTTCCACCGAAAGAGCTCCAATCAGCCCTCTACAGTCACATACCGCCGTGCGGTGCTACGCGCACGGCGATAATTCCGGACGATCTGGTGCCGTCCCGGGGTGGAGTACGGTTTGACTCGCCAGCCATATCGCCGTGCGCGTAGCACGATTGGGGGGTCGGGAAGGACGTGGGAGAAAAAAAAGAAGTTGGATGCGACCCGTGCGACAGGCCTGACGCGGCCATTCCCACGCAAGTTCCAGGCAAACCGTCGTTCATAACCCGTAGCCAGTCGGAATGGCCGACCGGCAACCGGATGGCACTGGATTCGCGCCTGCGCGGGAATTACAGGGGGAGGTGGGAATGATGGGGCGGGAATGGCAAAGACCATGAAAATGCACTGCGGCGATCATCGGACTGGAGAGGAGGGAACCGATTCTCATCCTCATCCCTTGCCGCCCCATGATTGGCATGAAACTTGGAGGGGATGATGTATCCTTTGGAGGATTCGTCACGTTCAGGTAAATTTTCAGTTTTTGTTGCCTTGGTTGCCAAGGCCCGGTCATTTTTTCCCCGAGACCCCCTGTTGATCCTACGATCCCTTGCAGCCTTGCTCCTTGCCGTGGTTTCGGCCATCTGTGTGAGCACCCCGGTATGGGCCGGTCCAATTCAGGATGCGGATGCCCTGATGCGCAAGGGGCGGATGCCGGAGGCGGAGCAGCTGTTGAAGGCGCACCTTTCCGCCAATCCGGGGGATCGGGAGGCGCGCCTGGTCCTGGGGGGCGCCCTGGCCGCCCAGGGCAAGCTGGATGCAGCCTATGCGGTCTATCAGGCGCTGGTGGACGAAAACCCCGCGGATGGCGTGGCACAGGGCATCGGTGCGATTTTTGCGGAACGCGGGGCCACCGCGGACGACGCCCGCCGCATCGATCAACTTTTCTCCCGGGTGCAGCAGGCCATGCAGGCGCGGCAAATGGATGCGGCTACCCAGGTGCTGGATGAAATCGTGCGTCTGGCCCCTGGAAACGCCGCGGCCCGAACCAACCTGGCGCAGATCCTGATCCAGTTGGGCAGGCAGGCGGACGCTCTTCCGCATCTGGAGGAGGTGTTCCGCATGCGCCCGAACGATGCCGAGGCGGGAACCCAACTGGGTGCCGCCTATGAACGGGCGAACCTGAATGAAAAGGCGCGGGACGTTTACCTGCACATCATCAAGGTGTGGCCCAGGCATGCCCCCACCCTGTTTTCGCTCGGCCGCTTGAGCTTTTTCCAGGACCGGGATTACAAGACGGCATCCGAATGGTTCGGGAAACTGGTCCAACTCGATCCCAGGAACGTGGACGCGTCCTATCTGCTTGGGTTGAGCCGGTTGCAGGAGTTGGACACGTCGGGTGCCGAGGCGGCCTTCAAGCGGGCCGTGCAGGCGGACCCGAAATATTTCAAGGCAATTCATCAGCTGGGCCTGTTGCACGAAAGCGCGGGACGGGAGGCGGAAGCGCTGGCCGCGTTTCGCGACGTGGTCCGCTACGGCGGCAACAGCAGCGAAGCGCAGCAGGCGGGCCGCCGCATCGAACTGTTCGGCGGCGATGTGGAAACCGCCCGCAAGGTGCGTGAAAACACCTCCCTGGCGGTGAAGGCGATGGGTGCTGGCGACCTGCCCACCGCGAGGGTACTGCTGGAGGAAATTCTGTCCCTGGTTCCGAACAACGTGCTGGCGCGCTACAACCTGGCCACCGTATACAGTCAGGAGGGCGATAACGACAAGGCCGGAGAGCAATTGCGTGCGGCGATCGCGGTGGATCCGCAACACTATTTGAGCCATTACGGTCTGGCGATCATTTACACCGGCAGCGGCCAGTTTGAACAGGCCTATGAAAGCTATCAGAACGTGTTGCGCTGGGCCCCGCGGGACGATCCGCGCCGCAGGGTGGCCGACATCATGGTCGGCGAGCTGCGGGACACCATTGAAAAATTCGCCGGCATGCGCGAGTCGCGGGACGCCTTCCTCGAGGCGCTGGACCGGGCCGGAGAAGGTAACTTCCAGGCGGCATCCGAGCGCATCCAGAAGGCGATCCAACTGGATCCGACCAACCCCTATTACCACTACAACGCGGCCATTTTCTACTGGGAGCTGGAACAGGCCCAGAATTCCTACAAGGAACTGCGTGAAGCGGTGAAATACAAGCCGGATCACGTGCAGTCCCATTTTCGTCTCGGGTTGTTTTTCCTGATGGCCGGAGTGGCCCAGGAGGCGGTGGGTGCGTTTGAAAAGGTGCTCGAATTCGGCACCGACGAGCCGGAGGTGGAGGAGGCCCGCCGCCGTCTGGCGGAGGTGCGGGGCTCCGCGGACGGAAAGGAAAAGGCGATTTCCTATCTTGTGATCGGCCGTTCCCTGTTGAAGGCGGGGAACAAGGACGCGGCGATAACCGCCTATTTGCGCGGCTATCAGTTGGATCCCGCCCACCGGAAGCTGACCGAGGTCCTGTCGGAATTGCTCATGGCATTGGGCCGGGAGGACGAGGCACTATATTACCTGGATCAGGGAATCCGGCGGGAACCGAAGTACCTTCCCTATTTGTCCAACCAGGGGCAAATATACAACAAACGGGAGCAGTACGATCTGGCGGAGGAAGCGCTGAAAAAAGCGCTGGCCGTCAGTGCCACGCACCAGCGCTCGGCCCTCCTTCTGGCCAAGGTGTATGAGGCCCAGAAGCGCATCGACGAGGCCGTGGAGGTGATTTCCGGTCTGCTGGATGCCAGCCCGGATGACGTGGATCTGGTGCTGGCCAAGGGGCGCCTGCTTTCCCGTGCGGAGCGGTACAGCGAAGCCGCTGCGGTGTACGACTGGTATCTTGCCGGACACGATGAGACCGTGGCGGTGCTGATCGAGCGCGGTCTGGCCGCGGAAAAGGTGGCTATCGATGAAGGGGGGGACGGGTTGGCAACGGGTGTGGAGCCCAAGTATGCCACCGCTGCGGAATGGTTCCAGCGCGCTATCGCCATAGCCGGCCCATCGGACGCCAAACTGGCCGGCTATGCCCGGGCCAAGCTGGCCGCCGCCAAGAAATGGGACGTGCGCCTCAGTCAGACGGTGCTGAACTTCAACACCAACGCCAACAATTCCACCGTCCCCCGGCCGGGGGTATTTAGTGATATCACGCTTTCGCTCACCTATACCCCGTTCCGCACCTCCTGGCTGTCCCTTCCGCTTTCCTTTTCCACCAACCACCGGTTGCACTACACCTTTCAGACCTATGTAAACACCAGCACATTGGGCGCCAGCGCGCCGGTGAATCTTGCGCGCCTGAACATAACGCCGGCGAGCAACGTCACCATGGTGCGGAACCAGCGTGGCACCACCAGCGTCAGCTATCTGGGAAGCCTCGCCCTGTCGGGGCGGATCGGGTTCCCAAAGACCACGGGCCTGTCCTATTCCCGCACCGAATTCGTTTCCTACCTGAACCCGCGCAACAACTATCTGCAACAGTATCTCGATATGCGCCTGGGGCATGATTTTACGCTGGGCAAGAGCAACCGGTTTACCGTCGGATGGACCGGGGGGATAGATCACCGCACGGCAGTGAGCGCCATCCTGGACGTGGAAAAAACCTCCGACACCCGCACCGTCGGCTATCAACGCACCCTGTCCAAAGGGCGGGTGTTCAACATGAACCTGGGGCGCAGCAAATCCCGGGAAGATCGGAAGACCAACGTGCGTCCCGGCGACCCCGACCGCACCCCGGTGCCCATTGTCATCGATGCGATCAATGCCTCCAGCAGCTTTTCGTTCCGGCCCTATCCGCGGGTGACCGCAGCACTGACCGGCTCCTGGAGCGCCAGCCGCTTTGTGAGGGGCACTTTTCAACCCTTTCCGACCCCGGAGGGGGGAACCAACTACGTGGAAACGGAACAGGTTCAGGGCGCCCTGTCGGTGAATCTGCGGTTTACCTTTCAGGCCACCGACAAGGCACGCTGGGTGGTGGAACTGGTTCAGGTGGAGAACCGTGTGACGATTGATATTCCATCCGACCTGGAGGCGGAGCTTACGGGCAACATCCAGCAGGACAATATCAACAAACAGCAGAAGGTGGTGGTTTCGATGAATTACGCTTTCTAGAATGACGGCAATGAAACACACGTTGAAACCAGACCCCCGGCGCGTCCGGCTGGAGCAGCAGGCGGCGGCCGCGGCGGGCGCCGGCCGACTGAACGAAGCCGCCCAACGCTACCGGACCCTTTTGGAGCAGTTCCCCGGGCATACCGGGGCACGGGTGAGTCTGGGCAAGCTGTGCCTCCTGCGGCAGCAGGACGCCGAAGCCGAGGCGTACCTGAAGCCGGTGCCGTCCACCGCCCCGGAGCGAGGGGAAGCGGTGTATTACCTGTGTCTGGTCTACGGTCGCGGCGAGCGCTGGGCCGAAGCCGAAGCCGCTGCCCGCGAGGCGGTCCAGCGGTTGCCCGCATTTGCCCCGGCCCACGAAAAACTGGGCGCGGTGTTGCTGGAAAACGGGCGCCACGCGGAATCGGTGGCCGCGTTCCGCCAGGCCATCGCATTGGGCGCCAACGGCCCCACCACCCGGACCGGCCTGGCCAAGGCGTTGCACTATCAGGCCAAATTCGATCCCAATCTGGACGGGCCGGGGCGGGACGCGGCTTTTCAGGAGTCTGTGCGCCTGTTCGAGGCGGCGGTCGCGGACGCGCCGGAGAACGCTTTCGTACGCACCGGTTTTGCCGACCTGCTGTTTGCCCTCGACCGCTTCGACGATGCGGCGGGGCACTATCGGATCCTGCTGGAATCCGATCCGCACACCCTCTCGGTGGTGATCAATTACGGACTGGTTCTGGCACGGATCGGCAGCCCGGAGCGCAAAGCCCTGCTGGCGAGTCTGGGGGAGGAGCACCTGTACCCCAATGGCGCCCAAGCCCTGGACCTGGCCCTGGCCCTGGCGCGCACCTGCCCGCATCCCCAGCCGGAGCCGGTTGACGCCGCCGTGGCCACCCTGCGGGCGCTGGATCCGGACACGGTGCAAACCGCTGCCTGGTGGCAGGCTCAACTGGACCGGTTCAACCCGGAAACCTGCCCGGATCTGGTGCTGCGCAGCGTGTTCACCCGGGTGTTCGCCTGGTCCATTCCCACCCGCGAGGCGGTGGATGCCATCGCCGCATTTGTGGACGGCGCCCCGGTGGGTTCCTATGGCGCGGGCAACGGATATTGGGAATCCCTGTTGCGCCGCCACCACTCACTGGATGTTCGCGCCAGCGACCTGTTTCCCGGGCACCGCTTTCTGCCCATGGAGCGGGTGGATTTCCACGACGCCAGGCCCCGTCCGGAGGAGGTGGTCATGGTGTCGTGGGTGCTGAACGATTCCGTCGTGGAAAGCGCCGTGCTGGCCCTGCTGGAGCGCTTGTCCGCAGGGCAGAAGCTGGTGCTCATCGGTGATCGCCCGGACCCCGCCGGGCGTCCCCGCGCCTGCGCCTCCCCGCGCCTGTTCGGATTCCTGAAAAACCGGTTTATGCATCGGGGCGGCGTGGACCTGCCGCATTTTGCCCACTGCCATGACGGAGTCGATTTGTATGTCCGCCGCTGAGTTACACGGTGTCCCCCTGTGTGTCCCGGTTCCATGAGCACACCGCCGGATATCCGCCAGATCCATGGCCGGCGGCCCTGGCTGCTGCCATTGCTGCTGGTGGCGCTCGCCGTATTGGCTCACATGTGGGAGCTGTCCGGGGAGTTCGTGTACGACGACGCGCCCTATATCCAGCTCAATCCGGCGCTCCAGTCGCTTTCGGAGTGGCCCCGGTTTTTCACCGACGTATCCACCTATTCGGTGACTGCCACCAGCCACTATCGGCCGTTGGTGACCTTAAGCTACGCCATCAACCACGCCATGGGCGCCAGCACGGTGCCGTTCAAGGTCACCCAGCTGACGCTGCATGCCGTCACCGTGCTGGCGCTGTTCTTCGCCCTGTCCGGACTGGGCAGGCTGACCGGCCGGTTGGATCCGGAAGTGGCGTTTGGCGCCGCGGCCCTGTTTGCCATCCTGCCGTTTAACGTGGAGGCGGTGCACTACATGACCGCCCGTTCGGCCGTCATGTGCGGCATGTTTTCCATGCTGGCCCTGGCCCTGTATGTGCGCATGCGCGCCGCCCGCGGCGGGCGGGCGGTGGCCTGGTACGCGGTCCACCTGCTGGCGCTGGGCGCCGCGCTGATCTCCAAGGAAACCGCCCTCACCGTTCCCGCCGCGCTGCTGGTACTGGACCTGCTGGTGCTGCGCCCGGCCCTGAACCTGCGTTGGGATTCCCCGCGCCTGTGGGCGCCCTATGCGCCCTATGCGGTGGGCCTGGTGGTGGCCCTGTCGGTGATGCCCAACGTAACCTGGGCGTTCCACTATCTGGCCCGGGTCACCGGCGAGGAGTGGCGTCTGGCCACCGCATTCTGGTGCCTGGCGGAAAACCTGCGCCTGATGGTGATCCCCACCGGCCTGACCCTGGCCCATCCGATCGATACCACGGTGGGACTCACCTCTCCGCAGACCGTGCTCAGCCTGCTGGTGATTGGTCTGCTGGCAATCGCCGCCTGGCGGGTGCGCCGAACCATGCCACTGGTGCCGGTGGGGTTCGCCTGGTATCTGCTGCTGATTGCCCCCTCCACCTTCGTGCACCTGACCACCATCCTGCTGGAGAACCGGGGCTATACCGCCTCCGCCGGGATCTGCATCGCCGGGGCGGTGCTGTTTGCGCGCCTGTGGGAGGTGGCCCGCCCCCGCAGGCGGCAACTGGCCGCAGCGGCCGGGGTGGTGGCCGTCCTGTTCCTGGTGGTGACCGGCGCGCGCCAGCGGGTGTGGGCCGGCAATATCCCCCTGTGGGAAGATGCCGTCCAGCACGACCCGGACTCCTACGACGCGTGGACCAATCTGGCCGCGTTCTACGTGATGGCGGGCCGCGTGGAGGAGGGGGAGCGAATCTTTTACCGGCTGGCCACCACCCGCACGGAACTGGATGCCCGCTACAACCTGGCCCGGGTGTGGGTGATTCAGGAGCGCTTCGAGGAAGCGGAGCGGCTGCTGTCCCGCACCATTGCGGATGCCCCCGGCCAGCCCCGTTATCTGGTGCAGCTGGCCGAGGTGTATACGCGCCTGAACCGTCCGGGGCAGGCCACCGATACCCTGCTGCAATTGCTGGACGCGGAAATCGAGAACGAACGTACCCGCAAATACTTTCATACCGGTGATCCGGAACGCACGGTGACCGAACTGGTGCGCCAGGCCATTCGCGCCGGGCGTCTGGACGCGGCCCGCCACGGCATCCGGGTGCTGCGGGAGCACCGCCCGCAGGCGGCTGTTTCCGACATGCTGGCCCTGCACGTGGCCGGGGCGTCCGGCGATGTGGAACAGGCGCGTGCGGCCCTGGCCCGGCTCCGGGAGCGGCTGCCGGGGGACCCGCGTCTGCCCGGGTGGGAGGCGGCGGTGGCGGGCATGGAATCCGGAAACGGAGGGACACCGTGAGTGGTGAGCGGTCCATCGACGTGCGTTTAGGTGTGCCGCTGGTGCTGCTGGCCGCAGTGCTGCCGTTTGTGAACGGCCTGTCGGGCGGCTTCGTATGGGACGACACGGCGACCGTGCTGACCAACACCCGCGCCCACGGGTTTGCCCATCTGCCGCAACTGTTCGGCTGGGGGGAGGCCACCTTCCGTTACCGCATCGGGCGCGACCTGTCGCAGATGCTGGACTACCAGCTCGGTGGCCTGAACCCGTTCGTCTACCACCTGTTCAACCTGATCTACCACGCGCTGACCACGTGGCTGGTGTTCGTGATCGCGCGCGGGATCACCGGCAACCGTGCCGCCGCCCTGTGGGGCGCGGCACTGTTTGCGGTGCATCCGGTGCACGTGGATTCGGTCACCTACATTTCCGGGCGGCGGGACGTGCTGTCCACCCTGTTTTATCTGGCCTCGGTGGCCGCCTACCTGCGGTTCCGTGATACCCGGAGCACCCGCTGGTTCGGGTGGGCCGTGCTGTGGGCGGTGTGCGGGGTGATGACCAAGGAGATGGCCGCCACCGTGGCCGGGGCCTGGTTCCTGGTGGATCTGGCCCGCTGCGCCCGCGGGGAACAACTGGGTACCGTGGCCGCCGCCCGCCGGGTGCTGACCACCCATTGGCGGCTGTACGGTTCCGGGGCCCTGGCCGCGGCCCTGTTCATCCTGTACATGCTCCTGTTCCAGAACACCGGGGGAGGGCATCCCCCGCACGGCGGCTCCTGGCCGGCCAATTTCATGACCGTGGCCGTGGTCATGGCCCATGGCTTGCGGCTGCTGTTCCTCCCCACCGGACTGCTGCTCGATTACGAGGGGGTGTTTGCACCGGTGACCTCGCCCCTGGACCCGCGTCTGGCGGTGGCGCTGGCGGTGCTTGGCGCCGCCGCCTGGGCCGGATCCTGGATGGTGCGCCGGGGGGGCGGGGCGGCCATGTTCGGGGTGCACTGGCTGTGGATGACGTATGTGCCGGTGATGCACATCATTCCCCATTACGAGTTGTTTGCCGAGCACTACCTGTACCTGCCGTCGGTGGGCTTCTGCATGCTGGCCGGCATCGGCCTGGCCCGCCTGCCGTCCCTGCATCCGGGCCTGCGCCGCGCCGCGCCGGCCGCCGGGGTGGCGGTGCTGCTGGTGCTGGCTGTGGGAACCTGGGACCGCAACCGGGATTTCGCCAATGCCGTGACGGTGCTGGAAGCGCAACTGGAGCGGGTTCCGGGCAGTTCACGGGTGAATAACAACCTGGCGATGGCCTACCGGGGGCAGGGGCGGAACGAGGAGGCGCTGGACATGTACCGGCGCTATCTGGAACAGGTTCCCGATGATGTGAGCGCGCGCAATACCGCCGCCGCCACCGCCCGCGCCGCCGGCGATGTGGCGGCGTCCCGCGACCTGTATTTGGAATCCACCCGGCGAGCGCCGGACAATCTGGCCGCCTGGATGGGGCTGGGCATTGCGCTTCAGTCGCTGAACGACGCGGCGGAGGCCGAAGCCGCGTTTCGCCGCGGCGCGGAACTGGCGCCGAAGGCCTACGACCCGTGGAACAATCTGGGGGTTCTCTATGCCCTGAGCCATCGGCCCGAACAGGCGCGGGACGCCTTTGCGCGGGCGGTGGCCAGCGTGGATGCACCTCCTGCGGCGGGACTCAATCTGGCCCGTGCGGAACTGGCCCTGGGCCACTGCGACGCGGCCAAGGCCGCGCTTGCGGCCATCCCCCGGGAGGCGGTTACCCCGCAACTGGCCGGGGCCATTACCGCGCTGATCCGCAAGGGACAAGCCCGGTGTGGAAACGGGTGACGGGCGTCCGTGCCCGGATCCAGGGCGGATGAACCGTCATCGGATGGGCAAAAAGGAATCGTTTTTGCTTCTCTATCCGGAGAGTATCATGTACGTACGTGTCGGACCTCCGGAGTCGGTAAAGTAGCTAATTGAAAACAAAGGGAAATAATCCCGTCATCGGGGCGTGTGTCACGCGGGCTGCCAGTAATCCGGCGGTCGAGGGGGGGGGCTCCCGTTCCGTGGAACGGCCCGTCTTCATCCAATGGCGGCACCTGTTTTCCCTTTTGGTGCATCCGCTTGGCGGGTTCAGGCGTGGGGCGTGGGCCGTTCCGGTGCTGCTCTGCGTACTGGTGGGGGGCATCCCCGTGCCGGCCCAGGCCGGGCAGTCGCTCCGGGCGCCGGCGGCTCCGGCGTTGCCCGCCGATGCCTATCCCGCTCCCAGCGCACCCGCCGAGGACGCTGGTTCCGGCCAGGATGACGGCGGTGACGATATTTTTTTCGGTGGTGGCGGGGGTGGGGACGATATTTTTGTCGGCGGCAGTGACGCGTTGGGCGAAGAGGAGGCGGCTGGCGGCGGTCTGGTCGATCGGTTCCTGGGAGCGACCGGCACCACGGTGACCGGTTACCTGCGCAACGAAACCGCCTACCGCTATGTGAATCCGGCCGCTTTTTCCAAGGTGTTGAACGTGGTGCGCATGGAAACCTTCACCCCCATCGGCGGCATGATGGAACTGAAGACCGTGCCCCGGGTCGCCTACGATGCGGTGTACGACCTGGAGGATGTGGATACCATCCATCCCCGCCACGGCCCCACCACCATCCTGACCGAGGAGCAGACCCCGGAACTGATCGACCAGTTGACCGTGGAGAACGTGCGGCTGGTGGAGGTGGTGCAAACCCAGATCGAACTGCGCGAATGGTTTATGGACGTGCATTTCAGTGCCTCCGACCTGCGGGTGGGGCGGCAGATTGTGCGCTGGGGCGTGGTGGAGGGCTCCCGCGTGACCGACGAGGTCAACCCGCTGGACTTCAAGGAATTCATCCTGCGCGAGGTGGTGGACCGCTACGTGCCGCTGTTCATGGTGCGCTACGACTATTACCTGAGCAACTCCAGCCTGCAGTTCCTGTGGATTCCGGAGGTGCAGCCTCACAAGCCGGCTCCGGTGGGGACCGAGTTCGAGCAGTTCCAGTACCTGCCCGGGCTGCGGGTGCCGAAATCCGGTGTGGAAAACGCGGAGTACGGGCTGCGCTACAGCTTCAGCCTGTTCGGTGCGGACATGACCACCAGCTATCTGGACACCTGGGACGACTTTCCGGCCGCTTTCCGCACCGTGCGCGGGGTGGGGGCGGACGCGGAGTTCGGTCAGACCCCCACCGTCGACTTTATTCCCGTGCCGCCGCGCCTGAAAATTCCCGGTATTTCCATGTCGCGCTCCATCGGCCCGTTCATCATGAGCGCCGAGGCCGCCTACGTGCACGGCAAGGTGTTCGGCACCTTCCTCGACCCCAAGTATCCGCTGCCGCCGGACGCGTCCGGCGGCGCGTTGCAGCGCGACTATTACAAATGGGCGGTGAATGCGGACTTTGCCTATTTCGGGATCGATTTTTCAGTCCAGTACCTGCGCGCGACCATTCTCGACTATCACCCGTCCATCATTGCCGACCCGGTGGATACGGTGCATGCCGGATTTGTGCGCAAGACCTTCCTGGACAACATCGTGACCGCCCAGATGCTGGTGATTCACTTTATCAACGACAAGGAGTGGGTGTGGCGTCCCCGGGTGGATATCCTCATGACCCAGCGGGTCAAGCTGAGTGTGGGCGCCGATATCATGGAGGGGGACATCGCCGATGTGGGGCCACGGGGCGAGCCGCTGCCGGGGCAGTTCCATTTTGCCGGATTTTTCCAGAACACTTCGAGGGCCTATGTTGAGGTTGCGTACCAGTTCTGACCTGCGGCACCGGGGGCTTGGCGCCCTGCTTGCGCTGGCGGTTGCGCTCGCGTTGAGCGGGTGCGGCGCCGCGCCGTTTCCGGGCAGCCCGGAGTCCTCCGGTGTTCGCGACGTGCCATTTGTGGAAACGTTCAACTTTGATTTTCCCACCGGCGACCGGGATCGCGGCAGCAAGGTCGGCCGCGACCGGGGGGCGGACCTGCGTATTTTCTCCCATGCGGACCTGGCCAACCTGCTGTCCGCCGCCAACGTGTCCGCCGATGTTTCCGGGGGCGTGCTGAGCGGGTATACCGTATTCGGGGCCACGCCGATTCCGTCGGTGCTGCTGGAGCTGCGCGATTTTGACGGCAATGTGCTGCCGGATGTCTTTTACAACGGCCTGGGTGGGGTCCCGGATTTCGGAGCCGAGGAAGGCACTGCCGCCAAGGGGTCCTTTACCGTGTTCAACGTTCCCCCCGGAGAGACCTTCGTCATCGCCTCCAAGGGGGGACTGGGAGTGGGGCGTGTAGCGTCCTTTGCGGGCAGCATTTCCGTCAAGCCGGTGACCACGGTGCCGGTGATTATCGCGGAGATCGGCCTGACCGGCGCCATCCAGGACTGGGTCACCCTGGGCAACGTGTTCCCGGTGTCCGTCAGCGGTGTCGGCCTGCAGGGCGATACCCGTTTTTCCGATGACCAGGGATTTTTGCAGGTGACCCCGCTGGTGGGGTTCCGCTTCAAGCTTCCGTCCAGCAGCCAGTTCATGATCAAGGGCGAAGCCGAGGGCCACGTGCCCACCTATCAGCTCATCAACACCTACCTGGCGGACCTGAACGGGGCGGTGGACCTGACCCGGGACTTCTTCATGCTGTCGGACGACCGGGTGGCCGGATGGCTTCAGGATACCGGCATCACGCCACAGCCGGGTACCGGCATGATTCTGGGCCGGGTCTTTACCGGGGACAATCCGCAAGTCCACGGGCGCCTCAGCTTCTCCACCTTCGATGGCCAGCCGGTGGGCCAGTACCGAATGGGCAGGGCGATTCTGTATGACCGGCAAATCAACAAGGCCCAGGCGGAAGGCACCTCCTATTTTGTCGCCTTTGACCTTCCGCCCGGCCCGATCTTTGTCCGTGGCAGCGCATATACGGACGGGAGCGGATCGCGCACGGTTAAGAGCGGGGCCACCGTGGTCAGCGTGTTTCCCGATGGGGCCACACTTGCGGAAGTAAGGGTGGCCTCGGCGAAACAGGGCGAATCCCCCGTGGGGGTCACCGAGTTTTCCCTGCGCGGCAGCATGACCCTCTCGGACCTGTCCACGCCGGTTTCCGACGTGGTGGTGGACATTGGCGGATACAGCGCCGGACCGGGCCGTTACGACGGCCCGATCCGCGAGCGTACGGTGTTTTCCGGTGGTGAATATGCAATTCTTTCCCAGTACCGTCCCGACCCGTTCGACCAATACAATCTGACCGCCTCGAACCTGCCGATTGCCGGGGATTACGTGGCCAGGGTGGGCAGCCTTCCGGGACGCTCCAACTATGTGGACACCTACCAGTTGGTGGGAACCAGCGGCATGGAATTCCTGCCCAGCGGCGGGGCGGAGGTGGTGCGTAACCTTCAGGTGTTCACCCGCTCGGAAATCGAGGCGATGGCCGCCGTGGCGGGGGTGCAGGTGGACCCGGGCCTGGGCATTCTGGTGGGGCGGATTTTGAATTCCAGAACTCTCGGCACCACCCCGGACATCGAACTGCGCGTGTACAACGACAGCGGGATCCCGGTGGGGGATATCCGCTATCTGGATTCCGTCGGGCTGCCGCAGCGGTTGCAGTCCACCTCCCTTCAGGGGGAATTTGTGGTGTTCAACGTGCCGCCGGGGTTGGTTTTGGTGCACGTGGTGTCCCATAACGATACCGGAAGCCGCACCGTTCGGGTGTATCCGGGCGGGGTCACGGCCATGGGATCCCTGGTGGTCGGCGATGCGCCGGAGGAACAGATCACCCTGTCCGGCGTGCTCCGGGATCTGGACGGCATGCCCGTCGGGGGCACCCCCCTCACCTTCCGGGGCGAGCCGTCCCGCGATCTGACATCCCAGGGCGGGTACCTGACGGAACTCACCAAGGGAGACGGCACCTTTCAGGCGCGGCTCAGGATCGCCGGTGACTTCATCGTGTCGGCCAATCCCCTGGGCAACTATCTGCCCACCCACAATCTGGCGGTCACCACCGGCGGCACGAACAAGGGCGGGGTTGAACTGGTCGGGTTGTCGCAGCAGCGCCTGGCAATGCTGGAGCAGCAACTGGCCGCATCCGGCAACCCGGTGGTGCAAGATCCGAATCTGGGGGTGGTGATCGGAGAAGTGCAGGTGAGCACCTGGAAAAACGGCCCGGGAACCGAATGGGTAATCTCCGGCGGGGTGCGCGGCCCCACCGCCGTGGCGTCTTCCATCATGAACGGCGATGACCTTCCCGATCTGCTGGTTGCAAATGGGGACTCGGACGACGTTTCCGTCTATTTCGGGACCCCGGACGGGCGCTTCGCCACTGCGGGAACCTACCCGGTCGGGCTGACCCCGGTGGACCTGGTGGGAACCGAGGTCAACGGGGATGCGGTGGGTGATATTCTGGTGCTCAATCAGGGGGCCAGTTCCGGCGATGTGACCGTGCTGCTCGGCACCATCCGCGGCTCCTTCCGCGAGGACCGCAGCCGCCGCCTGCTGACCGGATCCACCCCCATCGCCATCGAACTGGGCGATATGGACGCCGACGGCGACCGGGACGACGTGGTGGTGTTGAACGCCGGCGGTTCCCCCTCCCTGTCGATTTTCATCCGCGGTGAGGACCGCCGCTACGTGGAGGCGGACTATTCGCCGTTTCCCCTGGACGGAACCTCCCCTTCGGCCATGGTGGTGCGGGATGTGCACAAGCTGATAAGCTCCACCGGGCGGCTCACCACCCCGAATCCCCGTGACGATGTGATCGTTTCCATGGAACTGGATCAGCGGGTGGAAACCTACGCCAACACCGGTGCGGGCCTGGTGCGGGAACAGCCCCTGTTTTTGTCCGCGGGCACCAACCCCTCCGACATCCTGCGCCTCGACCTGGACCGGAACGGCGATGTCAAGGTGGACCGGGATCTGGAGTACATCGTGTTGAGCCGGGGTGCCAATCAGGTGCAGGTGTGGGATGTCCTGCCCACCGGGTCCATGGAGATCGTCGCGCCCATCAACCTGGATCCCGGGTGCAACGCCCGCCGCATGAAGGTGGCCAATATCAACTCGGACCGCTGGACCGACCTGCTGGTGATGTGTCCCGGAACCAATACCGTTACCGTGTATCTGGGCCAGGACCTGGACCCCGTGACCCAGACCCGGTTCATTTATTGGCAGTGCAATCTGCCGGTATGCCGGAGGCCCGCCCTGTCCACCGGAGGGACACCCTCCGATGTGGTGGTGGACAACTTCGACGAGGGCGGTGGATCCGACCTGGTGATTACCAACCAGACCACCCACGACCTGACGGTGTTCAGCGGCACCCAACCCCCCCAGGACGGCATTCGCGTGCAGGTGGCCGACGTGGATGGCAATTCTGTTCCGGATCTGTTTTACCTGGACAGCGGTGGCAATCTGGCCGTCCGGTCCACCACCGATTTATCGGGCCGTTTTATTGCGCTGAACGTGCCGCCAGGAAACGTGTGGGCCTCGGCGGTGGATGGCAGCAATGGCAACCGGCGCTTCATGGTGCGTGCGGGAGAGGCCTCCTTCGCGCGGATGAGCGTGCTGGTGGGATCGGATCCGGACGGCGTGCTGCTGCAGGGAAAGGTGACCGATGCGGTGGGTGCGTCCCAGTCGGGCATCGAGGTGACGTTCTCCGCCACCGGAGGGTGTGTTATGTCCACCGAGGAACTGGCGGTTGCGGGGGTGTATGACATCATCCTGCCCGCCAACCTGTCCGACACCATGGTGCGCCTGCGCGAGCCGCTCAATCCGGCCGCGCCGTGCACCCCGTGACGGAAATGCGTAAGATACCGGTTTTGTGTGCGGGTTTTCGTTCCGATAAAAGGCGGAACGGTGGTTTGTCCGGGCCCGGAAGGCCCGTTTTGTGGAATGCGTTGTGACGGTCACCCCCCCCATCAAACTGATCATCCAGATTCCCTGCCTGAACGAGGAGGAAACCCTCCCGGTCACCATCGGCGATCTGCCCCGGAAACTGGACGGAGTGGATTGCATCGAGTACCTAGTGATTGACGACGGTTCCACCGACCGCACCAGCCAGGTGGCCCGCGAACTGGGGGTGCATCACGTGGTCCGTTTCACCTCCAACAAGGGGCTGGCCCGGGCGTTTTGCGCCGGAATGGAATACGCCCTTACCCACGGGGCCGATATCATCGTCAACACCGACGCCGACAACCAGTATTACGGGCCCGACATCGAAAAACTGGTACGGCCCATTGTCGACGGGCGCGCCGACGTGGTGATCGGCGACCGGGAGCCGCAGACCATCGCCCACTTTTCCTTTGCCAAGAAGCAGCTCCAGTTCTGGGGCAGCTGGGTGGTGCGGCAGCTGTCCGGCACCGAAGTGCCGGACACCACCTCCGGTTTCCGCGCCTACAGCCGCGAGGCGGCGTTGCGCATCAACGTGGTGTCCGAGTTCACCTACACCCTGGAAACCATCATCCAGGCGGGGCGCCAGTCGATGGCGTTGACCCACGTGCCGGTGCGCACCAACCCCATGCTGCGAAAGAGCCGACTGTTCCGCTCCATTCCCAGCTACCTGAAGCGTTCCGCCTCCACCATGCTGCGCGTCTTCACCATGTACAAGCCGTTGCGCATGTTTACGTTCATCGGCGGCCTTCTGTTGCTGCTGGGGATGATTCCCGGGGTGCGCTTTATCTACCTGTACGCCATCGGGGAGGGGGAGGGGCACATCCAGTCGCTGATTCTGGCGGCCATCCTGATCATCATGGGCTTTCAGGTGTGCGTGCTGGGGGTGGTGGCGGACCTGATTGCCAACAACCGCAAGCTGGTGGAAAACGTCCTTTACCTGACCCGGCGCATGGCCTACCGGAAACCGGGGACGGATAGCGCCAGCGAGGAGGACTCCCGATGATGGAAACGGTTCCCCATCGCAGGTATGAAAGCGGCGCCCTGCCGCGCCTTTCCTACGTGATTCCGGTGCTCAACGAGCGTGAATCCCTCAAGGAGCTGCACCGCCGCATCTGCGCCGCCACCGAGCGGGTTGGCTGTCAGTTCGAGGTGCTGTTCGTGGACGACGGCAGCACCGACGGTTCCTTTGACCTGATCGGCGAACTGAACCGCCACGACCCGCGGGTGCGGGCCCTCCGCTTCGGCAAGAACCGGGGCAAATCCGCCGCCCTGGAGGCCGGTTTCCGCGCCGCCATGGGAGAGGTGATCGTCACCATGGACGCGGACCTGCAGGACGACCCGGACGAGGTGCCGCGCATGCTGGAAGCCATGGCCGAACACGGGTACGACGTGGTCTCCGGATGGAAAAAGGAGCGCAAGGATCCGTTCGGAAAGCGCTTCATGAGCCGGATATTCAACGGCGTGACCGGCTATTTTTCCGGCCTCCGGCTGCACGACTTCAATTGCGGGTTCAAGGCCTACCGGCGCGAGGTGACCGATAACCTGCGCGTATACGGTGAGATGCACCGCTTCCTGCCGGTGCTGGCGTTCTGGAATGGCTTCCAGGTGGGTGAACTGGTGGTCCGCCACCATGCCCGCCGTTACGGCGCCTCCCACTACGGCGCCTCGCGCATCGTGAAGGGGCTGTTCGACTTTGTCACCGTCATGTTTCTGGTCAAGTTCGGCCGCCGCCCCCTGCACCTGTTCGGCACCGTGGGGCTGGCGTGCCTGATGGCCGGCACCGGGGTCAGCCTGTTTTTCGCCGCCCAGTGGATGATGGGTTACCCCATGCGCCTGCGGCCGATCATGGTGGGCGGCTGGGTGTTGATCCTGATCGGAATCCAGTTCTTCTCCATCGGCCTGCTGGGCGAAATGCTGGTGCGCGGCCAACTCGAGAACGAGCGGCAGCCGGTGCAGGACCGGGTCGGCTGAGCGCCGCCGCCGTGGCCACCAACGCCCGCGGCGGGGTGCTGCTGCTCTCCTCCTCCTACCCCAGCCCCACCGCCCGCACCCGGGGCGCGTTTGTGGAGGACATCGCCCACGGCCTGCGGGAACGCTGGCCGGTGACGGCGGTGGCCCCCCTCATCTACCCGGACGATCCGCGGGCCGAAACCCGGAACGGCATTCCGGTCACCCGTTTCGAATTCGGCTCCCGCGGGGTGCTGCTCAAGGAGTATGGCGGAACCCCCATTCTGCTGATGCTGCGCTACATGTTCCGGGGGCTGCTGGCCACCATCGGGCAGGCGCGGCGCCAGCGGGTGATCTTCGCCCACTGGGTGGTGCCCGCCGGGGTGATCGGCGCCGCCGCCTCCTGGCTCACCGGGCGTCCGCTGGCCGTCTATGCCCACGGCTCCGACATCAACGTATACGCGGACAAGTCGGCCCTGTACCGCGTGCTGACCCGCTTTGTGCTGCGCCGCGCGCGCCATGTGTT
The DNA here is from genome assembly GCA_029881725.1 of Nitrospirota bacterium. Classification (GTDB taxonomy): domain Bacteria; phylum Nitrospirota; class JACRHL01; order JACRHL01; family JACRHL01; genus JAOUMB01. The sequence goes on along the minus strand of JAOUMB010000031.1, from coordinate 15,276 downwards.
TGCCGTGAGCGAGCCCATCCGGGAGCGGCTCGCCACCCGCTGGGGGGTGCCGGAGGAGCGCCTGTCGCTGATCCCGTGCGGGGTGGATACGGCCACTTTCTTTCCGGCCGAAGCACCCCCGGAGGGCCCGCCGCGGGTGATCTTCGTGGGCGATCTGGTGCCCGCCAAGGGGGTGCCGGAACTGGTCGAGGCGGCCCTGGCGCTGGCGGCCGAGGGGCTGGATTTCACCCTCGAGATCATCGGGGACGGCCCCCTGCGGGAGAGTCTGGCGGGGCGGGTGGAGGAGGCCGGTGTCAATACCGCCGTTTCCCTGTCCGGCCCCCTGCCGCGCGGGGAGGTGGCGGCGCGCATGCGCGCCGCGCACCTGCTGGTGCTGCCATCCCACAACGAAGGCACCCCGGTGTGCGTGATGGAGGCCCTGTCCAGCGGCACCCCGGTCATTGCCACCCGGGTGGGGGGGATTCCCGATCTGGTGGAACACGATACGGACGGCGTGCTGGTGCCGGCGCGGGACGTGCCGGTGTTGACCCACGCCCTGCGGCGGCTGATCTGCCACCCGGAGGAACTGGCCCGCCTGCGGGACGGGGCGGTGCAGGTGGGGGAGCGTTTTTCCCTCATCCACCGGCGCGCCGAGGTGACCGAGGCGCTGGCACGGGCGTTTCCCGAACTGGGTTAGCCGCCGGTCATACCTCGCGGGCCGACGGCGTCCCCTCTCCCAGTTCCAGACAGAACACGGAATCATGGGCCGGCCGCACCGGCTCCTCCAGCGGTAGGTTGCGCACGTGGCGCAGGGCGGTTTCGATCACCCCGAAGTGGGTGACCGCCAGCACCCGCCCGCCCGCGTGCTGATGGGTGATCCGCTCCATAAAATTCAGCACCCGCCGCTTCAGGTCGTTGCCGCTTTCGCCCCCCGGATAGGGCAGGTGAGGGTGTTTCTTGTGGCGCAGGATGGTGCGGATCACCTCGTCCACCGGGCGGCCGGTGTAATCGCCGAAGTCGATCTCCAGCAGGCGCGGGTCGTAGGTGACCTCCGGCGGCAGCGGCAGGTGGGTGCGCAGGTGTTCCAGGGTGTGCCGGGCGCGGGGCAGAGGGGAGCAGAACAGGGCGTCGCCGGGGGCCACCCCCAGGTTGCGCAGCTTTTCCGCCACCCGCGCCGCTCCGGCCACCGCCTCCGGGGTCAACGGCGTGTCGTTGCGGCCCTGGATCAGCCGCGCCCGGTTGGCCTCGGTCTCCCCGTGGCGCACCAGCAGCAGGGTGACCCGGCTCACCGCCCCGGCATCTGCCCGAAGTCCAGCTTCATGCAGATGAAGCCCACCGCCACCGTGCTCACGATGCACAGGGTTGGCCCCAGAAACCACAGGACCGCTGGAATCAGAAAATAGAACGAGCGCATGCCGAAGGTATAGTGCCGCCCCGCCTTGGCATACAGGCGGTACACGAACTCCACCGGATCCTCCCCCATGGCGTCCTGAATGGCCTGCGGCGGCGAGCCAAGCAGCATGCCGATGTGGTTCAGCAGCCGCACGCACAGGGAAAAGAAAAACAGGCTGGCCACGAACAGCACGATCAGGTTGACCAGTTTGAGGGCCAGCAGCCAGTCCTGCACCTGCCCGGAGTCCTTGCCCAGGAAGATGTGCTGGGTGGTCTCCAGGTTCAGCAGCAGGGAGATCAGCCCGCCGATCAGCACCACCGAGGCGGTGGTCAGGAAGGAGGCCGCCATGTTGATGTTACGCAGGGTCTGCACCGCCACGATGCCGGTGTTCTCGTCAAAGATCTTTTTCACCCAGGCCCGCCGTACCAGGTTGATCTTGCCCTTGAAGATCAGCTCCGGGCGTTTGCGTACCAGGTAGGTGTAAAACGCGTGGTAGATCACGGTAAAGGTGACAAACACCAGAAACGCGAAGCTGTCCATCGGGTGCGCGGCGATAAACCCGAACACGGCTTCAGCCTCCGGCGCCGGGGACGGTACGGGGGGTGTCCAGCTGGGCCCGGCGGGCCAGTTCCGCCGCCTCGTCACGGGTGATGACCCGGTCCGCCTGGGCCTCCTCGATGGCGTGGATCATCTCCAGCACCTGCTCGTCCGGCAACTGGCGCTTCCCGGCGGCATCGAAGAAGGCATCCAGTGTCTGGATCAGGGCCCGCGCCTCCGCCACCGGCACGTCCGCCGCCAGCGCCTCGGGGATGCCGCGCTGCACCGAGTAATCCTTGTAGAAATTCACGATCAGGTTGCGCCCGGTGAGCATCAGCAGCAGGCTGCCCAGCACCAGCGCGGCGCCGGTGAACAGCAGCACCAGGAAAAAGGTCCGCCCCTTTTTGCGTTTCTTTTTCGGCTCCGTGTCCGGCACCGCGTCCATGGGGGGAGCGCTGCCCGTCCCCGCGAACGGGTCCCCCGGACGCGGAACGCGCGGAACGCGCGGGACGTCAGGAGCCTGCGGGGCCTGCGGAGTTTCGTCTACGCCCACGGAATTTCCTCCCGGCGGATCAGGTCGTCATAGTTCTCCCGCTGGCGCACCACGTGGAAGCGGTCGCCGTCCACCAGCACCTCGGCTACCCGGGGGCGGGAGTTGTAGTTGGAGGCCATGGTGAAGCCGTAGGCCCCGGCGCTCATCACCGCCAGCAGGTCGCCGGGGGCGGGGCACTCCAGGGTGCGGTTTTTGGCCAGAAAATCGCCGGACTCGCAGATGGGCCCCACCACGTCGGCCAGAACCTTCCTGGTGGAAGCGGCCGGCTTCACCACCGGCTGCACGTCGTGATGGGCGTTGTACAGGCTGGGGCGCAACAGGTCGTTCATGGCCCCGTCCACGATCACGAAGGTCTTCTCGCCCCCGCTCTGTTTCAGGCGCAGCACCTCGGTGACGAAGATCCCGGCGTTGCCCGCGATGCCGCGCCCCGGCTCGGTGATCACGGTCACGTTGAGGGCCTTCAGCAGGGGTTTGACCGCCTCCGCCATGACTCCGGGGCCGGGGGGCTTTTCCGCCGTGTCCGCGTGGTAGGGGATGCCGACCCCGCCGCCGATGTCCAGGTAGTCGATGGTCAGCCCGGCGGCGCGCAGGGTGTTCACCATGTCGGCGGCGTGCTGCACGGCCTCCACGAACGGGGCCACTTCGGTGATCTGGCTGCCGATGTGCTGGTGCATGCCCACCACCCGGATGTGGGGCAGGGCGTTGGCCTGCTTGAAGGCCTCCACCGCCTTGCGGGTGGGGATGCCGAACTTGCTCTCCGACAGGCCGGTGGCGATGTAGGGATGGGTTTTCGGGTCCACGTCCGGGTTGACGCGCAGCGCCACCGGCGCCACCGCGCCGCGTTCCCCGGCCACCTGGTTGATCAGTTCCAGTTCCGCCTCGCTCTCCACGGAAAACAGCAGGATGCCCGCGTCCAGCGCCTCGCCGATCTCGTGCCCGGTCTTGCCCACCCCGGCAAACACGATGCGCCCGGCGGGGATGCCCGCCTTCAGGGCCCGGAACAACTCGCCGCCGGACACGATGTCGGCCCCGGCCCCCTCCCGCCCCAGCAGCGACAGAACCGCCAGGTTGGAACACGCCTTCACCGCAAAGGCGGTGATGTGCGGCAGGTCGGAAAAGGCCTGGTCGAAGACCTGGAAGTGATGGCGCAGGGTGGCGGCGCTGTACAGGTAGAAGGGGGTGCCCACCTCCCGCGCGATGTCGGGAACGGAGATGCCCTCGCAGTGCAGGACGCCGTCGATGGTTTCGAAATGGTGCATATCAGCCGCCCCGCCACTCACCGGTTTGCGGGCGCTCCCCCGGCGGGGTGAGCGGTCCCCGGTGGCCGCAGCCGGTGAGCAGGGCGATGCCCACCAGCCAGATCATCAGCAGGCCTAAGGCCACGGGGCGGATCATTTCAGGGTTTTCTCCCAGTGGTCGAGCTGCTCCGCCACCCGGTCCGGAGCGGTGCCGCCCGGTTGGGATTTGCGGGAAAGGCTGGCGGGAATGGTGGCATAGGCGCCGATGTCGTCCCCGAACTGCTTGGAAAAGGTGCGGAATTCGGCGGGCGTCAGGTCGGAGATCTCCCGCTCGCTGTCGATGCAGTGGCGCACCACCCGGCCCACCACTTCGTGGGCCTCCCGGAACGGCAGCCCGCGGGTGACCAGGTAATCGGCCAGGTCGGTGGCCAGCAGGTAACCGCCGGACAGGGAGGCGGCGGCGCGCTCCCGGTTCACCTGGGCGTCGGCCATCATGGCGGCGGTGATGGACAGGCAGGCGGTGAGGGTGTCCACCGCGTCGAACAGGGGTTCCTTGTCTTCCTGCATGTCCTTGTTGTAGGCCAGCGGCAGCCCCTTCATGGTGGTCAGCAGGGAGATCAGGTCGCCATACACCCGGCCGGTCTTGCCGCGGATCAGTTCCGGCATGTCCGGGTTTTTCTTCTGCGGCATCATGGACGAGCCGGTGCAGAACCGGTCCGGCAGGCGGATCAGGGAAAACTCGTCGCTGGACCACAGGATCAGTTCCTCGGACAGGCGCGACAGGTGCATCATGCAGATGCTGGCGGCGGCCAGGAATTCCAGCGAGAAATCCCGGTCCGATACCGCGTCCAGGGAGTTGGGGGTGAGCCCCGCGAATCCCATGTGCCCGCCGGACACGTCCCGCGGAACCGGGATGTTGGAGCCGGTGAGCGCCCCGGAGCCGAGCGGGGACCGGTCCATGCGTGCCAGGGCATCCGCGAAGCGGCCCCGGTCGCGCTCCAGCATTTCCACATAGGCCAGCATGTGGTGCGCAAACAGCACCGGCTGGGCCTTTTGCAGGTGGGTGTAGCCGCAGAACGCCACCTCCTGGTGGGCGCGGCCGCAGGCCACCAGCCCGCGCTGGGCGGCGCGGATCAGCTCCATCACCCGGCCGGTTTCGCTTTTCAGATACAGGCGCACGTCGGTGGCCACCTGATCGTTGCGGGAGCGGCCGGTGTGCAGCTTGCCGCCCAGCGGGCCGATCTTTTCGGTCAGGCGCGCCTCCACGTTCATGTGGATGTCTTCCAGCCGCACCGAGAACGGGAACTCCCCGGATTCAATTTCCGCCAGCACCTCGGACAGGCCGTCCTCCACCGCCTGCCCTTCGCTGGCGGTGAGCACCTGGGCGGCCACCAGGGCGCGCGCCTGGGCGCGGCTGCCGGCGATGTCGAACCGGGCCAGCCGCTGTTCGAAGGTGATGGAGGCGTTGAACGCGGCCACCTCGTCGGTGACCGCCTCCTCGAAGCGCCCGCCCCACATGCGGTTGGGCCGGTCGGCGTCCGGTGTTGCAGCCATCGGGTTCCCCTTTTTGGGCAGTTTCGCCACGGAACGGGTTACCCCCCCTGGGCCCGGGCGCCCACTTTCAGGCGCAGGGCGTTCAGGCGGATGAAGCCCTCCGCGTCTTTCTGGTCGTACACCGTGTCCGCCTCGAAGGTGGCCAGATCGGCGGTATACAGGCTGACCGGCGAGGTGCGTCCGGCCACGATCACATTCCCCTTGTAGAGCTTCATGCGCACCGTTCCGGTCACGTGGCGCTGGGCGTGGTCGAAGGCGGCCTGCAGCATGCCGCGCTCCGGGGCGAACCAGAAGCCGTTGTAGACCAGTTCCGCATAGCGGGGGATCAGGCTGTCGCGCAGGTGCAGCACCTCCCGGTCCAGGGTGATGGCCTCCAGCGCCCGGTGGGCGTGGTACCAGATGGTGCCGCCGGGGGTTTCGTACACGCCACGGCTCTTCATGCCCACGAAGCGGTTTTCCACCAGATCCACCCGGCCGATGCCGTGTTTTCCGCCCAGGCGGTTCAACTCGGCCAGAAACTCATGGGGGGCCAGGCGCTTGCCGTTCAGGGCCACCGGGTCGCCGGCGGCGAATTCGATCTCGATTTCCTCCGGGGTGTCGGGGGCCCGCTCCGGGCTGACGGTGGTGAGGAACATGTCCTCCTCCGGGGCGCAGTTGGGGTCCTCCAGCACGCCGCCTTCATAGCTGGTGTGCAGCAGGTTGGCGTCGATGGAATAGGGCTTGGCGTGGCTGGCCTGCACCGGAATTCCGGCCTTGGCCACGTATTCCAGCAGGTCGGTGCGGCTTTTCATGTCCCACTCGCGCCAGGGGGCGATGACCGACAGTTCCGGCGCCAGCGACAGGGCGGCCAGTTCGAAACGCACCTGATCGTTGCCCTTGCCGGTGGCCCCGTGGGAGATGGCCTGGGCCCCCTCGGCGCGGGCGATCTCCACCAGCCGCTTGGCGATCAGCGGGCGGGCGATGGAGGTGCCCAGCAGGTAGTACCCCTCGTAGATGGCGGCGGCGCGCATCATCGGCTGGATGAAGTCGCGGGCGAACTCGGCGCGCAGGTCGTCCACATGGCACTTGCTGGCGCCGGAGGCGGTGGCCTTTTCCGGCACCCCGGTCAGTTCCTCCCCCTGCCCCAGGTCGGCGCAGAAACAGACCACCTCCGCCTGATAGGTATCCACCAGCCAGCGGCAGATGACCGAGGTGTCCAGCCCGCCGGAGTAGGCGAGCACAATCTTTTTGATGTCGCTCATGGTTGCAAAATATCCCGAATCACAAAATCGTCTAGCCGCCCACCAGCAGGGTCAGCAGCACCGCCTTTTGCGCGTGCAGCCGGTTCTCCGCCTGGTCGAACACCGCCGAGCGCAGCCCGTCCATCACCCCGGCACTCACCTCCAGCCCCCGGTAGGCGGGCAGGCAGTGCATGAAAATCGCGTCTCCCGCCGCCCCCGCCAACAGCGTGTCGTCCACCTGAAACCCGGCGAAATCGCGTTCGCGGCGGGCCTTTTCCTCCTCCTGCCCCATGCTGGCCCACACGTCGGTGTAGACCGCGCGGACGCCGTCCACCGCCGCCTTCGGGTCGGTGGTGACGGTCACCCGGCCGCCGCCCTCGGCGCACAGTTCCCGCACCCGGCGGGAGACCTCCGCATCCGGCTCGTACCCCTGCGGGGTGGCCACGCGCAGGTCCATGCCGGACAGGGCCGCCGCTTCCATCAGCGAGTGGGCCACGTTGTTGCCGTCCCCCACATAGGCCATGCTCACCCCCTGCACGGTGCCGAAACGCTCCTTGACGGTGAGCAGGTAGGCCACCGCCTGACACGGGTGGTGCAGGTCGGTCAGGCCGTTGATGATGGGGATGGTGGCGTGTTCCGCCCACTCCGCCAGCCGCTCGTCCTCAAAGGTGCGGATCATCAGCCCGTCCAGATAGCGGGACAGGGTGCGGGCGGTGTCGGCCACCGACTCGCCGCGCCCCAACTGGCTGTCCTTGGTGCTGATCAGCAGGGCGGAGCCGCCCAGCTGGTTCATGGCCACCTCGAAGGAGATGCGGGTGCGGGTGGAGGCCTTGTGGAACAGCATGCCCAGGGTGCGCCCCTTGAGCGCATCCGCGTAGCGCGCCTCCCGCGGGTGGGTTTTCACCTCCTCCGCCAGCAGCAGCAGGTCGGCCAGGCCGCGCGGCCCCAGACAGGCCAGATCGAGCAGGTGGCGGGTCATGCCCGTGCCGCCTCGTGGATGCCGCCGAGCACCGTGGCGAAAATATCCAGGGCCTGATCCACGTCCGCATCCCGCACCGTGAGCGGCGGCATGAAGCGCACCACGTGGGGGCCGGCCGTGGCCAGCAGCAGCCCGGCCTCCAGGCACGCCTCCGCCACCGGCCGCGCCTCCACGGTCAGTTCGCAGCCGATCAGCAGCCCCTGTCCGCGCACCTGACGGATGACCGTGTGGGTGGTGGCCAGTTTTTCCAGGCCGCTGGTAATGCGTTGGCCCATGCGGTTGGTGTTTTCCAGAATCCACGGGTCGTCGCGCAGGGTCTCCAGCACCGCCAGCGCCGCGGCGCAGGCCAGCGGGCCGCCGCCGAAGGTGCTGCCGTGGGTGCCCGGCCCCAGCGCCTGGGCGGTTTCGGCCCGGGCCAGCAGGGCGCCGATGGGGAAGCCGTTGCCGAGCCCCTTGGCCAGGGTCATCACGTCCGGCGCCACCCCGTCCTGCTCATAGGCGAACAGGGTGCCGCAGCGGCCGATGCCGGTCTGGATCTCATCGAACATGAGCAGGATGCCTTCCCGGTTGCACAGGGCGCGCAGGTCCGCCAGATAGCCCGGGGGCGGCACGTTGACCCCGCCCTCCCCCTGCACCGGCTCCACCAGGATGGCGGCGGTTTGCGGGCCCACCGCCTGCCGCATGGCGTCCATGTCGCCATAGGCCACGTGCACGAAGCCGGGGGGCAGCGGGTTGAAGCCCTGCTTGACCTTGTCCTGGCCGGTGGCGGCCATGGTGGTGAGGGTGCGCCCGTGGAACGACTGGGTGGTGGTGATGATTTCGAACCGCTTCGGCCCCATGGCCTTGCGCGCCAGCTTGATGGCGGCTTCGTTGGCTTCGGCGCCGGAGTTGCAGAAAAACACCCGGTCGGCAAAGGACGCCGCCACCAGCGCCTCGGCCAGCGCCACCTGGGGCTCGGTGTAGAACAGGTTGGAGATGTGCACCAGCCGCTGGGCCTGCTTCTGGATGGCCACGGTCACCTTGGGGTGGCAGTGCCCCAGGCTGGTGACCGCGATGCCCGCGGTGAAATCCAGCCATTCGCGCCCGTCCGGGTCGTAAACGCGGCAATCCCGCCCCTTTGTGATGGTGAGGGGGTAGCGGGCATAATTGGCGAACAGGACCTGTTCCGCCCGGTGGATGATGGCGCTGCTGCTGGACAATTGGGGGCTCCGGAAAAAGAGATGAATTATATGAAATCCGCGCCGCTCAAGCAAAGCCGGACCGGCCATGCGCTGTCGGTGGCGCTGGAATTTTTGTTCCCGTCCGGGTGCCAGGTGTGCGCCACGCCCCTCCGGGGGGCGCCCACCCCGTGGTTTTGCGGGCCGTGCTGGGCGGTGGAGGCGGACCACCGGGTGTGTTTTCAGTGCGGTGATTTTCTGGCCTCCGAGACCGTAACCCGGGTGCCGGAGTGGCGCTGCGGGGCGTGCATGCGGGCGGCGCCCCCGTTCGCCCGGGCCCGGGTGCTGGGCGGGTACGACGGCCTGTATGGCCATGCGGTGCGGCTGCTCAAGTATCGGGAAAAAACCTCGCTGGCGAACTATCTGGCCGGGCGCATCCGGCCGCGGGCCTACCCGGACGGGTTCTGGGACGTGGACCTGGTGATGCCGGTGCCCCTGCACCCGTCGCGCCTGCGCGAGCGGGGCTTCAATCAGTCGGCCCGGCTGGCGGCGGCGGTGGGCCGCCGCATGGGGCTGCCGGTGGCGGGGCACCTGCTGGAGCGCACCGTGGCCACCGCCAGCCAGGTGGGGTTGAAACGCCGGGAGCGGCTGCGCAACGTGGCGCGGGCTTTCGCGGTGTGCGATACGGATTCCGTGGCGGGGAAGTCGGTGTTGCTGGTGGACGACGTGATTACCACCGGGGCCACCCTGAGCGCCTGCGCGCGGGCCTTGATGCGCGCCGGGGCAGTGCGGGTGAATGCCTGGGCGGTGGCGCGGCAGACGGCCCTGTGACCGTCTGCCGCGCGCAAAACCCGGGTGGCGCCGGGGTGGTGGGTGGGGGGGTGCCCCGGCGCCTGGGCACCGCACGCAGGCGGCGCCCAACCCGAAAAGGAACGAGTAATATATACACATTTTACAGCATGTCAACAGGATTTCAGACTTCATGCGGCGGCCTGTCCCGTTTACCCGTCTGCCCCCGGCCGGGCCGGGCGGTCCCGGCGAGGGGTGGTTGAGGTGCGCGTCTCCGTGGTCATTCCGACGCTGAACGAGGCCGCCTCCCTGCCCGGGGTGCTGGCCGGATTGCCGGACGGAATCGCCCAGGTGATCGTGGCCGATGGCGGCAGCCGCGATGGCACCGGCGCCCTGGCCCGTTCCGGCGGGGCGCGGGTGGTGGAGAGCCCTCCGGGGCGCGGTGGCCAGATGAACGCGGGGGCGGCGGTGGCGGACGGGGAGGTGCTGCTGTTTTTGCACGCGGATACCCGCCTGCCGCCGGATGCGGTGGCGCACGTGGCGCGGGCGCTGGCGGATCCGCGGGTGGTGGGGGGCGGGTTCCGGCTGTCCATCGACTCGAGGGACCGGTTTCTGGGGCTGGTGGCCGCGTCGGCCACCCTGCGTACCCGGCTGACGGGGGTGTTTTACGGCGATCAGGCACTGTTCGTGCGGCGCGAGGTGTTTGTGCGCATGGGGGGGTTCGACCCCTTCCCGCTGATGGAGGACGTGGCCTTCGGCCGGCGTCTGAAGCGGGAGGGGCGGGTGGTGCTGCTGCCGGTGGCGGCGGTGACCAGCGCCCGCCGCTGGGAGCGGGAGAATCCCCTGTTCACCACCGTTCGCAACTGGCTGCTGGTAAGCCTGTTCCTGCTGGGGGTGCCGCCCCGCCGCCTGGCCCGATGGTACCGTACGGTGCGCGATTGATCCGGAACGAGACGGGAGCCCCCCGGCGCCGGTATAATTCACCTGTTCCCTGTGGCGTGGAGGTTGTGGATGTCGAACAGCAAGGACAGCGTGGACGCGGGCGGCGTGGGGGCCGATGTGCCGCTGATGGTTTCCGAAGAGGATGCGCACCAGTCGGCCCACCTGGGCGCCGAGACGGGCGCCCCTTCCGGGGCGGAGGGGGGCGATGCGCGGGCGCGCAGCCGGGGGAAGAAGACGGGTGCCGAAGAGGACGGGGTCACCCCCGACCGCTTCCGGGCCGCATTCCGCACCGAAAAGGCGCCGGAGGCCGGGCCCGCCGACGAGGCCGCTGCCGCCGGGGGGAAAACCCATGCGGGTGGCGCCCGGCATGATTCCTGGGGGCATGAGAGCGAGGGGGCCATGGATGTGCTGGGCCATGCCCTGGCCTTCGTCTGGTCCGGCTGGTATCGGGTGGTGGAGCGCAATGCGCTGGCCCTGAAGCGGGAGGGCCGCCTGCGCGAACTGGGGGTGCGGGTGGCCACCCTGTCCGATGACGGGCGGCTGGGGGCGGTGGACGGGGATCCCGGCGTGCGCGCCGTGCTGCGGCAACTGGAGCAGATTGCCGAGGCGGAGGCGGAGCTGGAGGCGGATTCCCGCTAGGCGCCCCCGGATCCGTCGCCTGGATCCAACGTCCGGATCCCTTGCGGATCCATTCGTGGATTCAATTTCCCGGAACCGGTGCCCGTAGGCGATACCTGCCCACACTGTCCGGTGCCGGAAATCAAAAAGGGCCGCCCCGATGGGGGCGGCCCTTTTTGGTGTCACCGGCCCTGAGGGCACGGGCGACGGGCGCTCCCGGCCGCGCGGGCCGGGGCGAAACCCATGTTACCGGGCGAGCAAACGGTCCAGCTTGTCGCGGCGCTTCTTGGCTTCCTTCATCTTGCGCTTCTTGCGCACGCTGGGCTTCTCGAAGTAGCGCAGCCGCTTGATGTCCTTGAGCACGCCGTCGCGCGCCAGTTTGCGCTTGAAGATTTTCAGCGCCTTTTCAACCTGGTTGCTGTGAACCCTGATTTCGACGTTCGCCGTCACCTGGTAAATCGCTCCTGACTGCCGCGCCCCTTGAGGGTCCGCAGGTTAAAAGAAATCGTTCGTCGCCGACCGGGCCCGGCGTAAATGGCCTGGATGGATGGCCTGGGTGATGGCCGCGCCCTATGCCGCCAGTACCCGTCCGGGGCGACCGAGGGTGCCACAAAAACCGTGCGCCCGTCCGCCACGCCCGCCTGTCTCAGCCAATGGCAAAGTCAGCGAAACGAGAACTTTAACGGTTTTGGGCGCGCACGTCAATCCCCCGGATCTTCCAGCATCTCACCGGATTTGGCCCAGTTGGTGCGCGGCACCTCGTCGATCACGATGTAGGTGGCGGACGGCGGCTTGCCCGCAACCTCTTCCATCACCTGGGTGATGCGGCGGGTGATCTCTTTTTTCTGGGTGCCGCTCAAGGCGCCGGCGACCCTTACGTTGATGTACGGCATCGGGTTCTCCCTTGCAAAAAAATACGTCTGTTCATCCGGCCTGTCCGCGCACCCACACCCGCAGGGGGGCGCCGTGCAGCAGCAGGCAGTCCGGGGTCACCTCGGCGGCGTCCTGCCAGCCGGGGGGCGCCCCTTCCGGCACGCCCCGCTGCCCGTCGCGGGAAACCTGGATGAGGGCCGCCATACTGCCGGTCTGCGCGTCCTTTTGCAAGGCGGTCACATGGGAGTGGGACGCATCGACGGCGTGCATCGGCCCTTCCCCGCAAAACACCGGGTGGGCGGTTTTCAGGCGGATCAGTTCGCCGATGGCGCCGCTCAGGTCCAGGGGGCGGTCCAGGTCCTCCGGGCGGGAGCGCACCACGTTCATCGGGGTGCGGCTGCCGAACTCCAGCCCCATGGGCATCAGCATGCCGGTGGAGAACAGGCTCGCGAACGCCTGCCGCGCCAGCAGCAGCCCGGTGTCGCCGTGCACGCGGGTGGCCAGCCGTTCCGTGTCGTGACTTTCGGCAAACGCCACGGTGGCCGCGTGGGGGCGGGTTTCCGCGTATTGCTTCAGGCACCAGGGCTCCTGATAGTCCCACCAGCCGGAACTGTTGAAGGTGTAGCCGAATCCGGCCCCGGCCAGGGCGATCACGTCCTCCACCGGGCAGCCCAGGGTTTCCGCGAAAAACGCCACCCGCGGATCCCGCTCCCGCGCCCGGCCGATCAGGTGGCGCCACAGGTCCACCGGCACCTGATAGGCCGCGTCGCAGCGGAACGCCTGCACGCCCAGATTCTGGTGGTGGGCCACCAGCCGGTCCCAGTAGTCCCACAGGGCGTCCCGGTCCGGGGAGGCGGCGTTGTTCACCGTGGCCAGATCGCCCCATTCCACCCAGTGGCCGTCGTGCAGGGCGCCGGGGCGTTCCACCCGGCCGTTGGCATCGTGGGCATACCAATTCGGGTGGTGCTCGATCAGCGGGCAGTCGATGGCGGTGTGGTTGATCACCAGGTCCATCATGGGGGTGAGCCCCGTCCCGCGCATGCGTTTCAGCAATTCGGCCAGGGCGCGCCCGGCGGCCTTGTCGCCCTCCGGGGCCAGCATGGGGTGGAACCCGTAATGGTTTTTCACCGAGTACAGGCTGCCGGAAAAACCCGGGTAGGAAACCGGGTTGAAGTACAGGTGGTTGAATCCCATCTCCCGCGCCCGCTCCAGATGCGGGATCCAGTCGGGAAACGGTCCCGCCAGCAGGGGAAACAGGTTGTAGATGAGCGGTGGCGCGGGCATGGGGAGTTTCATGGGGGGGTTCATGGGGTGACCCGGATGGGGGCGGGGGGTTCACCGGCCCGGTGCCGCCGCCACATGGTGGTGAAGGCCTGTTCCAGATGGCGGGCGAAGGCCACGCCGTCGAACAGGGGGGAGGTGGCGCGCTGCCGCTCCAGCCGCGCGCGCAGCTGGCCCAGCCGGTCCCGGTCGCGGGCCAGTTCCAGGGCCAGCGTCTGGTATTCGGCGGCGCTGTGGGTGATCAGTTCCGGCAGACCGATGGCGGTCAGGGCGCTGGCCGCCACCCGGGCGGCAAAGGTTTCGCCCATGCGGGTGAGGACCGGGCATCCGGCCCACAGGGCATCCAGGGTGGTGGAGTGGGCGTTGTAGGGAAAGGTGTCCAGAAACAGGTCCGCATGGGCCAGCCGCGCCACGTGTTCCAGCCGGTGTTCCGTCCACCCGGCGAACACCAGCCGCGCCGGATCGATCCCCTGCGCCACCGCCTCCGCCGTCAGCGCGCCGATGACCGCCTCCCCCGCGCGGGACAGCCACAGCACCGAATCCGGGGTGTCGGCCAGCAACGCGAGCCACTGGCGGAACAGCTCCCGGCTCAGCTTGTAGGGGTTGGTGAACCCGCAGAACACGAATCCGTGTTCCGGCAGCCCGCACGCGGCCCGTCCCGGCGGCGTGGGCGCGGGCTCGGTGTCGTCGTAGGTCAGGTAACAGTGGGGCAGGTGCACCAGGTGCTCCGTATAGAACGGCTGGTGATCGGCGGGGGCCACCACCGGGTCGGTGACGATGTAATCCATGTAGCGCGTGCCGGTGGTGCAGGCGTAGCCCAGGAACCCGGCCTGTACCGGCGCCGGGTGACGGGCCAGCAGTTCCGGGCAGGAATTTCGGGTGTGACCGGTCAGGTCCACCAGAATGTCCACCCGGTCGTCGCGCACGGCCCGGGCGGCCTGATCCGGCGTCAGGTGGTGGATGTCACGCAGGGCGTCAAAGGCGTGTTCCAGCCGGTCCCGGAAGGGGCCGGATTCCCGGGGGCGCAGGGAATACCCGATGACCCGGAACCGCTCCCGGTCGTGGCGGGCGAACAGTTCCGCGGTCAGGTAGGCCACCGGGTGTTCGCCAAAATCCGGGGACAGGTAGCCGATGGTGATGCGCCCGTCCGGTGCGTCCTCCGCGGGGGGGAGGTCGGCGGGCGGCGCATCCATCTCCAGGGTGCGCCCGTAGCAGCGCATGGCGGTGCCCAATTTCCGGGGCGACAGTTCCAGCATCAACAGCGGAAACGGCACCATGGCCCGGTCACCGGCGCGCACGTTGGCGCGCACCCGGGCTTCCACCTCCACCGCCTGCTCCCAGCGGCACTGCTTGCGCAACAGCAACAGCAGGTGGGACCAGGCGTCCGCAAGCTCCGGGTCCAGTTGCACGGCACGGGTGAGCGCGTCGATGGCGGCGTCTTCCTGCCGGCTCACCAGCAGGACCACCCCCAGGTACATGTACGACGGGGCATGGTGGGGGTCCAGGGAGAGGGCCTTGCGGAAGGCGTTGGCCGCGTCCGCGTAGCGCCCCAGCCGGTTCAGGGTCAGTCCGGTGTTGTGGTGGACGCCCGCGTGACCGGGGGCCAGCGCCGCCGCCCGTGCGTAGGCTTGCAGGGCCGCCTCGCCCTGCTCCAGATCGCGCAGGGCGCTGCCCAGGTTGTTCCAGGCCCCGGCGTGGTTGGGGGCCAGGGCCAGACAGGCCTGAAATGCATCCCGCGCGGCATCCGCCCGGCCCGCTTCCAGCAGGGCGTTGCCCAGGTTGAAGGCGGCCTCCACCAGGGTCGGGTCCAGCCGCCGGGCCTCGCCAAAGGCGGTGGCCGCGTCTTCCGGCCGTCCCATGGCCATCAGCACCGTGCCCAGGTTGTTATGGGCGCCGGGCTGGCGCGGCTGCACCGCCAGGGACTTGCGGATCAGTTCCTCCGCCCGCGCGTCGTCGCCGCTCTGGTGGCACAGAATCCCGAAAAAGTGCAGCGCGTCCGGGTGGTCCGGGCGGGCGGCGAGCACCCGTTCATACAGGGGCCGGGCCCGGACCAGGTCCCCGCCCTGATGCAGCGCCAGGGCCTGGGCCAGCAGGTCGTCCACAGGGGCCGGACGTCCCTTGCCGGAGGCGCGGGGCGGCTTTTTTTCGGGTGACGGGACATAC
>JAOUMB010000074.1 GCA_029881725.1 Nitrospirota bacterium | reverse complement strand
CATTTTACTCCTCCTCTTTGATGGGTTGTGGTTTGATCCCCGGCAGCGGTCAGTTACACTCCTTCGGGTAGTCTCCCATCTATGGATATGGTTGTGGTTTGATCCCCGGCAGCGGTCAGTTACACTGGCCCGGTGTTTGACGCCCTGCGCGATTGGGTTGTGGTTTGATCCCCGGCAGCGGTCAGTTACACTAGGGCTGCACACAACTCCCCGGAAGTCGGGTAGAAACCCGACTTCCGGGGCTCAAAAAAGCTCGATCTGAGCCGGGGCCGATTCCGTCGGTGTGCGGGTTTTTCCATAAAATACCTGCATTCTTCCAAACTGCTTGTCGGTAATCTGAATCAGGCGGACCTCCCCCTCCGGGGGAAGGGCCTGCTTTGCGCGCTGAATATGCACCTGGGCATTTTCGTCGCTGGCGCAGTGCCGTATGTAAACGGAATACTGCATCATCGTGAACCCGTCTTTCATCAGCGCCTTGCGGAAGCGCGTGTAGTGAAAGCGTGCCCGTTTGGTGTCGGTGGGCAGGTCGAACAACGCAAACACCCACATCGCCCGCCCTCCGCCATATCCTACAGGGCGGGCAGTGTCAGGCACTTTTCCTCCCCCGCAAACACCCGGTACAACGATGCGGCGGTGCGGTGCAGCCCAACCATCAACGGCCCCCGGTCCCCATCCAGCACCACTTCCGTGGACAGCACCCCCAGCAGTTCGGCCTTGGCCTCCCGGTCCAGCACTTCCACCCCGTCCAGATACAGGCGCCGGGCCGCCAGGTCCACCAGCGGGCGGAACGGCTCCATCACATCATCCGCCAAGGGGTAGGCGTTGTAGCGGTTCCTGTGCGCCACGCCAAAGGACGGGTGCAGCCCCGCCCCGCACAGGGAGCGCGCCACTGCGGCGCGCAGCACCATGTAGCCGTAGTTGAGAAGGTTGTTGGGCGCGGCCCCCTCGCGCGAACGGCGGAACGCCTTTCCCATCAGTTTGGGCCAGTAGCGGCGCGCCGCTTGGGCTTCGTGGTTGCCCCCGTCGCCGGAGCGCACCCGCCGGGCCATTTCCCGCACCGGTTCTGCATTCTCGCCAACCTGCGCCAGCGCCCATGCCTGATTGGACACCTTGGCCTTGACCAGCCCTTGCCACAGCCGTTTTTTGACCGGTAACGCCGCCTCGGACTGATGGCGGAAGCGCTCCCCCTGCAATGTGTTGGCCTCCAGCGGCAACAGCAACCCGGTGGGCAGGTGGTTGGGCCCGCAAATCACCACGGCGGCGTTGTTCGCCAGCAGGGCGTTGAGCGCTCCGTGGGTGTAGGTGATCCCCGGATGGTCGCAGATCAGAATGCCGACGTCCTCCACCGGCACCTGCCGGATCACTTCCCCCTCCCGCTTCAGCAGCAGTTGGCCGTCCCGCACCGCAAGGTGCGCGGCTTCAGACGAAACCTCGATGATCCGCTTGATCACGGCGCCGCCTCGCCCTCAGTCCCCCGCCGGGGTCACCCGCCCCAGCGGGTCCACCATCACCTTGATGCCCTTAAGCGTATTCGGTCGTGGCAAAAGCCGGTCCGCATTGTTTTCCAGATTAGCGGCGGTGTGTCGGCGTAGGCAGATGACCTTGTTCGAACCATCAATGTACTGCACGCGGTAGTACTCGACGCCTTTTTCCCCCGCCACCTGCACCATTTCATTGGTGGAAAGGGACATGACAAAGCGGCGCCCCGGCCCCTGATCGCGGCGGATCACCGGCTCCCCCTGGCGGGCCCGGCGGGCGGCCTCGAACATGCTGACCACCTCGGCATCGCGCTTCCGGTTGCCCTTGGCGTCGGTGAATTCAAAAATCACCATGTGGTGGTTGCCACCCGGCTCCACCGCCCGGTATGGGGTGCGCCGGTGGCCGCCCAGCGAAATCATGCCGCTGGACGGCTTGTGGATGCGCACCCGTTTGACCGGGATTTGCCGCCCGTCCCGGGTGGGCATGAACAGGGGGTGCGCCAACGCCTTCCTGAACGCATCCGCCTGCTTTTTGGGGTCCACCACGCCGTGGGCGCGCAGGTGATTCGCCACCAGTTTCCGGATGGCCGGGTCGCCGATGCGCTCCAACTCCTTGGCGGTCAGGGCGGCCACCGGCTTGCGCACCGCATACAGGGGAACCCCCTTGGAGTCGGTGCGTTGCAGCACGCCGTAGTTGGTTTCCTCGTGCAGGGCTCCGCGCGCCCGGCGCAGCACCCGGTGGGAAATGACCATGCCCCTCAATTGCGCGTCCACGTCGTTGCGAAAATTGGGCCACGGCTCGTCCTTAAAATGCTTTTCGGCCCCCCGTTGCGGGCGGAACCCCTGATTGAGGCGGCTGGCGGCCATCATCGCCCCGCGGGTGGTCAGGGCGGTCACCACCGCATCCACCGCGTGGTGCCGGTGATCGGCGCGGTTTTTCTCGGCGGTATCCCCCAGCAGCCCGTTCAGGCCCCACATGCGGCGGATGGCGGCGGTTAGCTGGCCGCGCCCCACCTCCACCCGTTCCTTGCCCACCAGCGCCGCCATGAAGTCTTTTACCTCGGTGGCGATGTAGCGCGTGTCCACCAACTGGCGGGCGATAAATTCATCCGCCTTGAGTTCCCGCGCGGTGAATTTGTGCAATTTTTTGTTTCCCGGCCAGCGGAATTTGCGCACGCGGGACAGGATTTGGGCATAGGTTTCCGGCTGGTCGCCATAGGCTTCCCAAGGGGTCTTGTCCCGCTTGTGTTTGCGGTTTTCCTCCGCGTAGCACAGGGTTTTGTTGGCGATGGAGTCGTCCAGGGAGCGGTCGGCGGGGAGGATGTGCTCGATGTCCCAGTCGCCGGAAAACAACAGGGCCTGGATGGACGCGATGTATTTGCCGGTGTAGGGGCATTGGTGGTTGCACTCCTCCCACAGGCGGTATTTGATCACCTGGCTGCGGGAAGGTTCGGGAATACCGGCTGCAATCAGTTCGTCGCGGGCGATGGCGTTGGCCTTTTCGTTGCCGCGTTGGCGGATGCGCATTTCCTCGCGCTGCCGGGCGGAGCTTTTTAAATCCCGCGCCATCTCCACGCGAATTTTGGCCGGTTTGCCATGGGCGCGCACCAGCCCGTTGACCACCTTGCGCACCTCGTGCAGGGCCCGTTGCACGATGGGGTTGCGCAGTTCGGGCGGCTCCGGCAGCAGGGTATGGATGCCGCCCCCTTCCTCGCCGCCCGCATCGTACCCGGCTTCGGAAACGGCCTCGTCATAGCGTTTGCCGGCGATCAGGTGCGGCATCAGGCGGCTGACGGCCCGTTGCGACAGGTGCAGGCGTCCGGTGCGTTGCAGGCGCACCTTTTTGAGGCGGGCCACCGTTTCCGCATCGAACCCGAAGCGCTCGGTCAGGTGGCGGTCGCGCACTTCCGGGTCTTCCACAAACAGCAGGTCGTGAATCAGGTCGTCCCGCTCCCGTTCGGAAAGGGCCGCGTATTCTTTGGCGCCCAGCGCGGTTTTGAGGGCGGCGGCGGTGGTGTTGCCGGGCAGTTTTTTGAGGCCCCCCAGTTCCAGATTGAAGCGGGAGCCCTCGGACAGGGAAAGTTTTTTGCGTGCGGCATCCCAGGTCATTTCCTTGCGGATGGAAAGGTGGTCGATCAGCGCGGCCCGTTCGTCCTCCGACAGGCGCCGCTCGGCGCCCTGCGTGTCGGTGACCTTGACGCGGGCGAGGGTTTCCAGCATGCGGAACTGTTGCGCCTGCCAGGTGCCCTTGTGGGCGCGTTTTTTCCGGTTGCCGATGCGTTCCTCCAGCGTGCAGACGCCCACCAGATGGCGCTGGATCTTGAGCGGACGCTGATCGAAAATGGCGTGGTGGATGCGCAGCCGCAGGGGCTCGGTGAGCAGGTCCGGGTGGTGGGCCTGCTGGGCATTCCACAGGGCGTCAAACTCGCGCTCGTACATGTCGCGCCCGGTGTGGCGGCCACGGATGCGCTGCTGGTGCGGGTCGAGGGTGTTCAGGTATTGCCCGAGGGTTTTGCACCCGGCGGCGGCAATGTCGGCCTCCAACTGGCTGATGGCGGGTTTTACGGTGCCGGAATCCTCGTCGCTGTCGGTCTTGAGGTTGCTTTTGAAGCCGCGCCGTTGGGCCAGGTGATATAGCGCGCGGCCCAGTTCGTGGTGGGTGAGTTTTTCGGACAGGCCGCGTGCGCGCAGGGCGTAGGGGCTGGTGGCGAGCAGCGTGGCGTGCAGGCCATCCGGGGGCAGCAGCGTGGCGCCGGTGAGCAGCCCTTTCAGCAACTGTTTGCGGCGCCGCCGCCGGTCGTGGGTGCGGCGCAGGGCGCGGGCCATGCGGCGGCCGGTGTTTTTGGATTCCTCCGACCCGGTGGGCTTGCGGTCCACCCCCTCGGGAAACACGCGGACTCCGGCGTCGATCAGTCCGGTGGGCTGGTCTCCTTCATGTTCCACCATGGCCCAGCCAATGGAGTTCGGCCCCAGGTCCAGGCCCAATACGTATTGCATATCAGGGTCCCCCGTTGAATGCATGATTGTTGATTATGTTGGCAGATTAAGAAATTCACTTGCGGTTTGCAAGTTTGGTTTGGTATAAAGAACCCAGTGTAACTGACCGCTGCCGGGGAATTTCCTTTGGATCTTTCCACAACAAGGGACGTTCAAGTCCCGCAGGCAGTGCTTCGATTGCCTCGGCT
This sequence comes from Nitrospirota bacterium, assembly GCA_029881725.1. Taxonomy (GTDB): domain Bacteria; phylum Nitrospirota; class JACRHL01; order JACRHL01; family JACRHL01; genus JAOUMB01. Next base: position 4,507 of record JAOUMB010000074.1, on the reverse strand, counting down.
TTCGGAGTAACGAACTCACCCCCGGCTTGCCCGGGGGTTTTTTTTGTCCTGCTGGCGGGAGTGGGGCGTTTGGACGGTACACCGCTCATCCCAAAAACTCGCCGTGCGCATAGCACAAAGCCGCCCGCCCCTTGCGGGACGGGCGGCTTTGTTACCGCTTGCGGGCGCTGCCCTGTAAATTGTTCTACGGGCCGTGCCCGGCCCCTGTCCCCGAAACAGGGGAGGGTGTCAGCCGATCAGCCAGAGCAGGCCGATCACTCCCATCCACACCGCAATCCCGATCATCAGGGGTTGCAGGTCCGAGGGGCGGGCCTCGTCCACCGGCGCGGTGTGTGCCTTTTTGTAAAGATACAGCTCGCGCAGTTCCAGACGACCGCCGCTTCCGGTCACTGTGTTGTTCATCGTTGGCTCCCCCGAGCAGCTGGATGCGGACCGCGCATCGTTTCGGCCCCACCCCAAAAACCAGGACCGCGCCGCTCGCTTCAATGTTGTCTCCGCTGGCTCTTTTATACCCGTGCGCCAGCCGCTCCACAACCCTAAAAACTGCTTATAACACGGGCGAAAAAGAAAACTGGTTTGCCGTCAATGGGTTGGCTTCCAAAATAATTTTCGGCCCCCGGCCGGAGGGGGGAGGAAGGCGGGTTGGACGGTGTGTAGATGCACCGCAACGCCAGCAGGGACGGGGGGACGACGCGATTCGACGGGATTTCGGGGGGTTGCGAAAAACGGCTGGCAAGAACGCCGCTGCGGATGCGAACCCGGTCGAACCAACGGCTGCCGCCGGGTCTTTGGGGGGGTAGGAGTCACGTCACAACGGCAACTGCCGATTCTTATGACGGGTCCGCATCCACAGCGTCTCGATCCGTCCACCAGTCTGGAGGAACGGGAACGAACCGATTTCGTCTTGCATACGACACACACCGCGCTTTTTTTGACCGCGCAGGAAGCAGCAACCATCCTCAGGCGGTCAGCCTTTCGCAGCGAACCGGGGCTGGAGGTTCCCCGTGGTGTGTCCGTTGCGTTGGCCATAATTTATCGTCCACTACGTGCATTCACTAGATGATTTGTGCGGGTGGTTTACATGATATTTGTCATATAAACGGCCCGGCCCCGGTTTCGGCCTGCGGGGTTACCACATGTCGCGGTCATAGGCGCTGTTGCGCTCGAACCACGCCACCAGGGCGCGGTGGGGCACCCGGCGTTTGCGTCCCAGGCGCAGGGCGAACAGGCCGGACGGGTCCCGGTTGGGGACTTCCGGCGGCTCCCAGCGGATGATCATCTGGCGCACGGTTTCGCGGCAGATGCCGATCAGGGTGGCGACTTCGCCGGTGGTGTAGTCGTGCCGGGCCGGCATGCGGTGGGCGGCCAGCCGGGTGGCCAGCTCGGTTTCGCCGTGGCAGGCGGGTTCCGGGCGGGCGGGGGAGGCGTTGGCGCGCGCCACGTCGCGGGCGGTGGCGGCGGGGAGGGGCGGCTCCCGGTGGATCCGGGTGGTGTAGTGTTTTTCTTCCAAAACAAGTGTTCCTGCGGGGCGGGTGGCCGCGGTTAGAGATGAAAGGCTTCCCGATAGCGGCGGGTGAACGGTTCCAGGTAGGGGTTTTCCGGCATGTGGGCCAGCAGGTTGCGCACGCCGATCACCCGCCGGTCGCGCGGGGAAAGGGTGTCGCCCAGTTGCCACGCGGCCATGTCGGGCACCCAGACAAAGGAACTGAGCGGGTCGTAGTGGGCGAAACCGTCCTTCTCCAGCGCGGAAAGCGCGGCCTGTGCGGCGTCCGGAGGCAGGCCCGTGTCGAAGCTCAGATAGGGCACCGGCAGAAAATACAGCCCCAGGTCGTTGGCGTGAGGGCAGGTGATCAGATACAGGGCCACCAGCTGGGCGTTGGCGCCCAACCGCTTCAGGCGCAAGCCCACGGCCCCGGTCCAGAAACGGGAACTGACCCGTGACGAGTCCCTCATGGCCGCACCCGCACCCGTGGCCAGGTGGCGTGAGTGGCCGCCTGCCGGGGTTTTTCCGGGGCAACCGGCGGCGGGGACGGCGGAGCCGCCGGGTCGGAGGGGGATGTCACCGGCGCCAGCGCATGGGCGGGGCAGGTGCAGATGCGCTTGCAGTGGCATTCCTCCGGTGGGAACAAATCCGGTCGCAGGTTGCATCGGCAAATCGCGCCCGAGGTAGCCCGTTCGATTTTGAGTGTAAGGCCCGCGCCAGGTTGTCTGTGTCCACCGGCTATCTGGTAGAGATAGGCCACGGTGGTGTTGCATTCGCGGGCCAGTCGCTCCCGCTCGCGGCGGGTGGTGATTCGTATGTAGTGGTCCAGAAACATTTCGCGAACGTAGCAAACCGCTAAATAACTGTCAAGGTTTGCATTCGCTGCCCGAACCGGGTTATATATCACCGTGCTAAATGATTTTCTGGATGGCGGGAGGACGCATGCGGTTGGATGTACGGGAGATTCGGCGAAAAAAGCTGTTGCACCTGGTGGAGGAGGCGGGGGGCCAAAAGGCCCTTGCGGCGCGCTGTGGGCTATCCGCAGCATATATTTGCCAGATGCTTAGCGAAAAGGTAAATCGCCACGTGGGCCATAACGCCGCCCGGCGCCTGGAAGAGGGGATGGGGAAGGCCTATGGCTGGATGGACGTTTTAGACACCTTTGCGCCCCCCGAAGACCCCGATCGGGTGCGCGACGCGGGTGGCGCGCGGGCGGTTTATGGCGACGGCGCGGCCAGCGGAGCGGTCCAGCGGCGCAACCTGTGGAAGCTGGTGGAGCGGGAGGGTGGTGTGGCCGGCATGGCCGCTCGCTGTCGCATTCCGGCGGACATGCTGCTGGGGGTGATGGAGAGCGCCGCGGGGGAGGTTCCGGCACCTCTCGCACGATGCATCGAACGGCAGATGGGGGTCCCGGACGGGTGGCTGGACGGAGACCCAAAAATGTAATGCATTCGTAAACTCCGGTTTTCACGGGAGGACCGCCTGATGGGGGCAATTTCTGTAAAAATTAATGTGTTGAGGGATTTATCTTGGCGCGAAGCACATGGTCTAATAGTGCGCATGGACGCCAAAACGATCCGCCGACACAACCTGACGATTCTGATCTCCGAGGCGGGGGGGCAAAAAAAACTGGCTGGCCGAACCGGGGTGAACCCAGCCTATTTAAGTCAGATTCTGAGCCGTAAAACCCTCCGCACCATGGGCGACGACGTCGCCCGGCGGCTGGAGCGCGGCATGAGCAAACCCCACGGCTGGATGGACGTGATGCACGAGTATGGCTACTCGTTCAGCGCCAGTGCATCCGGTGTGGGTGGCGCGGTGGCCGCGCGGGAGGTGGACGACGTGCGCGCCCGCTACGGCGGCGCGGGCTTTTCGGGTCCCCCGCCCATTGCGGCGCGGGTGCCGCTGATCAGCTGGGTGGCCGCCGGACGGTGGGGTGAGGTGGCCTCCAGTTTCCAGCCGGAGGATGCCTCCGCCTGGGTGGATACCACCAAGCGCATCGGCCCTACCGCATTTGCCCTGCGGGTGCATGGCGACAGCATGGAACCCAAGTGCCCCGAGGGTTCCATCATCGTGGTGGACCCGGACCGGGAGGCGGTGAACGGGTCGCTGGTGGTGGTGCGGCTGGACGAGGACGACGCGGCCACCTTCAAGAAGCTGGTGGTCGAGGGCGGACGCCGCTACCTGGCGCCCCTCAACCCGCGCTACCCGGTGCTGGAGATCAACGGTCCCGCCACCATCTGCGGCGTGGTGCGGCAAATCCTCATCGATCTGGACTGACGCGGCGCCGTTTCCGGTCCGCCGGACCGGGCGCGGGGCCAACAGACCTGCCCTTCCCCTTCAACGCAACGCGTGCGCCCGGAAATCGTGGCGCGCACGGCGTGGTGCGCCCGGCGCACGGATCTGTGCTTTCCACCCGATGCCGCGATCCGGGTGCGGCTGCCGGCAAAATTTGGAATCAGGTAATTACTGTGGGGGGCCGGAAACGGTCACGCCGGAAGCGGCGTCGAAGGTGACGGTGGTGGCCAGTTGAAAGCTGGTGCCGCTCACCTTAAGGGAGCGGTATGTACTACCCCCCTTTTCCATATAATCCGGCACGTTGCCGCGCGTGGCGTACACGAAACGCGAAACCACGTTCCCCGCGCCGTCCAGTTCCGCCACCGGGTTGAGCTGGCCCGAATAGTCGTACTGGTACTACACGGGGTTGCCCTAATTGTCCGCATACCCCACCAGCCGCGACAGATCGTCGTAAAAGTACTCCGTGGCCTTGGCTGGGAGGGCCCACAGCAGGACGTACAGGAACGTTGCCAAGCGGAAGGCCGGGGTGGCGAGGTGCCAAATGGGGCGAATATTATGTTGTGAATTGGTATATAACTCAATTTTCCATTCAGGTTTACAGAGGTGGCCCCGATTGTTTGAACAGGTTGGCCCGTTTGGATAAGTGGATTTCCTGCGGGTTTATGCTGCCTCGGGCCGGGGCAGTTGCTTGAAGTAATACTGGGCTGGGGTCGTGCGGTCAAGGGC
>JAOUMB010000030.1 GCA_029881725.1 Nitrospirota bacterium | reverse complement strand
TGGGGGCCCCAAAGAGGCCGCAGGGGGGAGCGGTCTCGGGGGGGGCTTTCTCTGGTGCCATGCCGCCCGGCGCGGGACGCCCCGATTCCTGTTACCCTTCTCCGAAGCCCGTGAATCGGGGCTGCGAAGAAAGGGGAACGGGGCCATGGCCGAAGAACTGAGCGAACCGCAACGGGCCACCCTGGGGGAGCGGCTGACCCGCTTGCGGGCCGAACTGGAAGCCCGGCTGCGGGCCACCGCCGACGACGCCAAACCGGTGGACCTGGGCCTTCCCATTGGCCGCCTGAGCCGCATGGACGCCATTCAGCAACAGCAGATGAGCGCCGCCGGGCGCGCCAACTACGAACGCCAGCTGGCGCAGGTGAAACTGGCCCTGGCCCGCATGGACGACGGCGAGTACGGCGCATGCCGGGAATGCGGCGAGCCGGTCGGCTTTCCACGCCTGTCCGCCCGTCCGGAAACGCCGTTCTGCGTGGTCTGCCAGGGGGCGCTGGAATCGTGAACCTGGACACCCTGATCCACGCCCGCGTAGACCGCCTGCCCGCGCCCCTGTATCGGGTGATGGCCTTCCTGCTCACCCGGGGGGTGGACCGCGTGAACCGGGCCGCCGCGCAGGTGGCGGAGATGGGCCTGAAACCCGGCATGACGGTGGTGGATTACGGCTGCGGCCCCGGCCGGTTCATCCCCGCGCTGGCGCGTGCGGTGGGGGATGCGGGAACCGTATACGCCGCGGACGTGCACGAACTGGCCCTCGCGGATGTCCGGGCGCGTGTCCGGCGCGAGGGATTGAGCAACGTCCGCACCGCGCTGGTGACCGACCAGCACTGCGACCTGCCGGACCGGGTGGCGGATGTGGTGATCTCCTTCGACGTGGTGCACATGGTCACCCGCCGCGACCTGTATTACCGCGAGATGCACCGCATCCTGAAGCCGGACGGCGTGCTCCTCGCCGACAGTGGGCATTTGTCCCCGAAGGCCGCAAGGGCGGCGATTCTCGAATCCGGTTGCTGGGAGATCGAATCTGCAGCGGGCTACCGGTTCATCTGCCGGCCCCGGTAGCGCCTACCCTCGTTGCCATCAGTCCTTCGCTTTCGGTGGGTTCTCCCTCTTTTTCCGCTCCTCTTCCATTTTTTTCGCGGCTTGTTTTGTATCCTCCCGCAACTGCCGCAGGCTGGCGATGCACTCTTTCAACTCAGTCGGCTTGAGGGGGGGCGGCTTGGCAGCCGGTGCACCGTCATGGGCCCCCGGGTTCACGCGCTTCACCCCCCAAAATATCTTCTCGTACAGATCGTCGGTCACCACCGCTCGTTTGAGGCTTAGGGTTTTAATTTCGTACCCAAATCGGGTTACCACACCGTTAAGGACATCCGCTTCGACAAACCGCTCCCAAGTCTTTCGCAACTGAACGCAGAAATGCTCGGACTGCTCTGCGTAGCTTGAGTCACCACTGTTATACAAGGCCTCCAAGCGGGGCAGATCATCCTCGAGTTTTTTGAGGCGAGTTGTAACAGATTGCCTCTCCCAGGGGACTTCGTCTGCGCGCACATACCCATATCCCTCGGGTGAATTGGTTACCTCCACCTGCTTCCACGGCACTTGTAGCTCACCCGCCGCATCCGCCAGATCGTTATAAAAAGCTAGATCGTGGGTGAAGACAATCACTTGGCGGTCTTTCGCCTCCCGCGCCAAGCGCCTCGCTACCAGCTTCCGTCGCTCATGGTCGAGTGATGATACTGGATCGTCGATCACCAGCGGAGCGTTACCGGGGACTTGACCAGCCTCCGCCAGGAAGCACGCAAGCGCCACGGCGCGGAACTCTCCCTCGCTAAGCACGTCCTCCATTTCTTTTGGTTTTACCTTTGCACCCTGGAACTGGGTATATTGCTTGGTTCCGTCCTTTGGTGACCGGAAACCGAGTTTGACGTTCTGCCGTACCTCGAGTTCCTTCAATTCCCCTTTAAGCTTGGTATTAAATTCTGTGTCTACCAGAAGCTCCCTGAGCCTGCCTTTCTCCTTGGATATAGCGTTGGTTTTCAGTGCCGCGTGGCATACGTTAAGGGAAGCAACCGCCCGCTTGCCTTTCACTACCCCCTTAATGGTGGTGATGTGGCCTTTCAGGGCCTTTCGTCCTGCCAGCTCGTTGTGCTCGTCGAGTAGCTTCTGTTGTTCCTCCGGCTTGACCGCACCGTCCGCAACCGTAGCTCTCTTCTCCAAGTCGTTAATATAGGTGGACAACCCCGCAGAAACTTGGGAGGGGACACCCTCCAGGTTAGTAAAATCTTGCGTCTGCAGTGCACGCTCAAGCCCACTCTTCCGATTCCCTGCCGCGAGAAAGAATTTGTTGAGGGCGTCAGCCAGAGCCAGATTGTCCTTCCCCACATCGTCAAACAAGGCAATATCGTCAGCCGTGATCCCTGGGGAGAGTTCCCCTAGGGTGTCCAACGCAGTCTGATACTTTCGCTCCGCCTCTTGGGATTGACGCGCAATGACGCCAGCGACATGGTCGTGGAATCGCTGGAATCGCTGCCGCGCTGGCTCACCCAGAGGTTGCTGACACAGAAGGCAGAAAGCATCGTCCCCCTCTGTGACAGGAAATTCGCGGTCCGGGTAGGCCGCCCCCTTGTGATAATCCACCGCCGCGTCCCACATGATCCGCCATGGGATTCCCCCAACACCTGGTAGCGGTTCCCTCCCGAATGCCTCCGTGGACAATTCGACTGCTGCCTGACGCTTGGTGACTGCGTCGGTCACAAGTTCCTGCAAGGTGGCTGCCCAGTTTTCGGAAAGAAAGGTCTCCAACGCCTTGACCCGAGCAAGCAAAACCACACAGCGGGCCTTTTGGTTGCGCAGTCCCCGCGCCACAGACCCGGCCTGTTCAATCAGGTTTTTGACCTCGCAGAGTCTCTGTTCGTCCTTTTCTTCGGTCCAGGCTGTAGCTGCCGCAATTTGTGCCGCGGTAGTCTGGGAGGTCAGTCCTTGTACAAAGTCTGCGGCGGTTCCCACCTTTGGAAGGGAATCGACGAGCCTGATACAGTTTTTCTCCTCCGTTTGGATTTCACCCCCCAGGTGTTCCCTGATCAGGTTCAGTTCTCCCGTCAGCGACTCTAAAAGGTCCAGCCCGAACGGTTCGAATGCGAGTTCTGATTCTGAACCGACATAGATCGTTGCGGTCCGGGTGTCAAAAACCCGTACTCGTTTCATATCCGGTAGAATCGCATGGTCTATCCAGGGCAGATTTATTGGTTCGGCGTCACCGAAACGCACGACAAAGGTCGCCTGTGGGGAAGGGGGGACATCCTCATCCATCTCGAATACATTCCCAAGAACAGGGTGATTTTCCCACCCCCGCGCCCCAGCCGCATTCTTGATAATCCGAGCGTAACCCGACTTGCCGCTGGCGTTCTCTCCGTAAACAACCGTAAGGGTGGAACAAAAGGGCAGAATTTGTCCGGGGGCAAGGTTGTTTGCGTGTTGTATGTTGCCAAGCGACTTGAGGTGGAGGGTGTCCGGGTGCTCGGCCGAATCGGTGAGGTGATCCAGGCTAATAGGCACGGCTTTCGGAGCACTTTCCGGTTTGACCAGATCGTGCCGTGCCTTGACCATTTGCAAAATGTCGGCCCGATCAGTTTCCGATAGCGTCCGGGTTTGGGTGAGGCGGCGCAACGCATCTTGCAACCACAAATCCTGTTTCGCCGCCCATTCCAGAATTTTACTGGTGGGATCCGCTCCACTACTCACGGTGGCACCTCCGCCTAAATATTGACTCTCTTGGGCCTAATAACGTCTGGAGCGGGGAGGGAATCGAATCCTCAACCTTTTTATCGCACCCTATCTGCTGATATTTTCATCCCGCTCCTTGTTGTTTAATCACCGATTTGCTGAAGTCAATAGGCGTTTAGCGCCAATCTTGTGTTCCCTTGCGATCAAACGACGCCAGACACAGAAGACTTGCACGCGCCTACCCCTCCAGCCAGAAGGTCACCGGGCCGTCGTTGGTGAGGGTGATCTGCATATGGGCGCCGAACACGCCGCACTGCACTTCACCGTGGGCGGCGCGCGCATGATGGACCAGCTGGTTGAACAGCTGTTCCGCCGCCTCCGGCGGCGCGCCGGTGGAGAACCCGGCGCGGGTGCCCTTGTCCGTATCCGCCGCCAGGGTGAAGTTGGGCACCAGCAGCAGCCCGCCGCCGGTGTCGGCCAGGCTGCGGTTCATGCGCCCGTCCGCATCGGGGAACACCCGGTAGGTGCGCACCCGCTCCGCCAGGCGGCGGGCATTGGCTTCGGTGTCGGATTTGACCACGCCGATCAGCGCCACCAGGCCCGGGCCGATGCGGGCGGTTTCGTCTCCGGCGATGCACAGGGTGGCGCCGCTGGTGCGCTGGATCAGGGCAATCAAGCGCCGGTGGCGGTGCGCCAGGCGGCGCGCACCTGATCGGACAGGGCCATGGGATCGAACGGCTTGACGATCACCTCCACCGCCCCCAGCGACTTGTAAAAATCGATTTCCGGCGGCTGCACCTTGGCGGTCATGAACACCACCGGGGTTTTTTCCAGGCCATCCAGCTTGCGCAGTTCGGCCAGGGTGGTGGGGCCGTCCATGCCGGGCATCATCACATCCAGCACAATCAGGTCCGGGGCGAATTGCGGCGCGGCGGCCACCGCTTCCTTGCCGCCGGGGCAGGCCATCACCTGAAAGCCCCCCACACTCTCCAGCGCCAGTTGGGCCACGGTGCGGATGTCCGCCTCGTCTTCCACGTACAAAATGCGATTCAGGTCGGACATGGTGCTTCCCGGTTCCCCCCCCGGTAGTTTGCAAACACGTTCTTACAGATAGGCCTTGATTGTATCAAACAGGCGCGCGTTGCTGGTGGTGGATTTCATCAGCACCGCGTCCACCCGCTCCTGGGTTTCGCGGGTGACCTCCAGGGCGGAAAACACCACCACGCGGGGTTTATCGGCGGTCAGCTTCTGCACGTCCTCCAGCAGATCCACCCCGTTTCCGTCCGGCAGCCCCTGATCCAGCAGAATCAGGTCGAAGGCATCCTCCGCCAGCGCCTTTCGGGCCTCGGCCAGGGTGGCCGCCGCGCGGACCGTGGCCTTGCCCTCCAGCAGCAGGGATACCACCCGGCGCACGTCCGGCTCGTCCTCCACGTGCAGCACGCGGGCCGTTCCCCCCTGCCCCGCCTCGCGCACCGCCAGCAGCAGGCGGGTTTCGTCGATGGGCTTTTCCAGCCAGTCGAAGATATCCGCCGCACCCCCCTCCAGTTCCCCCTGGGCGGTGCCGGCATAGGCGGAAACCACCACCACCGGCACCCGGCGGGTGTGTGGCTTGCGGCGCAGCGCGTTGATGAACTCCACCCCGCTCATGCCGGGCAGCCGCAGGTCCAGGGTGATGACCTTGTACGGGTGGCGCTCCAGCATCTTCAGGCCTGCCTCGCCGCTGGTGGCCACGTCGCTGCGCACGCCGTCGGTGGCGAGCATCCGGCTGATGATGCGCGCCACGTCCGCGTCGTCCTCCACGATCAGTACCGAGGACCGTTCATCCACCGACGGTTCCCCCTGCGGACGGGAGGGACTGGAATCGCCCACTTCGGGCAGGTCCACATGGAAGGTGGTGCCCGCCCCGACCACGGTGGAAAAACCGATGGTGCCCCCGTGTTTTTCCACGATGGCGCGGGCGATGCTCAGGCCCAGGCCGGTGCCGCCGGACACGCGGGTATCGGTGGCGTCGGACTGGGTGAACTTTTCGAACACGCGGGCCTGGAATTCCTCCGGGATGCCGGGGCCGCTGTCGGTCACGCAGATGCGCACCATGCCATTTCGCCGCCGGGCGCTGACCTCCACCACGCCCCCTTCCGGTGAAAACTTGGCGGCGTTGGAGAGCAGGTTGGCCAGCACCTGCATCATCCGGTCCGGATCGGCGTTGACCGCCAGCCCGGTGTCCACCCCGGTGATGGAAAACGTGACCCCGTGCTGCTGGGCATACCCCTCATGGGAGGTGACCGCCTCCTGGATGAACGCGGCCAGTTCGGTCGGCACAAAGCGGAACGGCATGTTGCCGGACTCAATCTTGTCGATGTCCAGAATGTCGTTGATCAGCAGCAGCAGCCGTTCGGTGTTGTTGTGGGCGATGCCCAGCAGCTCCGCCGCCTTGTCGGGAATGGGGCCCGCCGCTCCGCCGCGCAGCAGGCCCAGCGCGCCGCGAATGGAGGTGAGCGGGGTGCGCAACTCGTGGCTGACGGTGGAGATGAACTCACCCTTCATGGCCTCCATGCGCTTGCGCTCCGAAATGTCGCGCAGGATGCCCACATACATGCGGCTGCCGGCCACCTCCATCTGGTTCACCGCCAGATCCAGCGGGAACACGCTGCCGTCCTTGCGGCGTCCGGACACCTCGCGGCCGATGCCGAGGATGCGCGCGTCGCCGGTGGTGTTGTACCGCTCAAGGTAGCCGTCGTGCTCCGAGTGGTACGGCTCCGGCATCAGGATGTTGACGTTCTGGCCGATGACCTCCCGCGCCGCATAGCCGAACATGCGCTCCGCCGCCGGGTTGAAGCGCTCGATGGTGCCCATGTCGTCGATCACCACCACCGCGTCCACCATGGTGGTGATCACCGCCCGGTGACGCTCGTCGCTGTCGGCCACCGCCCGTTCGGTGCGGTGGGCGGAAATCAGGTGGGCGCAGGTGGACAGGTAGGGACGCAGGCCGGCGATCATCGCCCGCGAATACCCGCCCGGCCGGTTGGCGATGCCCGCCATGCCGATCAGTTCGGCGCCCTTGTAGATCGGCACCCCCAGAAAGGCGTTCAGGTCCGGGTGCCCCTCCGGCAGCCCCCCCCGGCGCGGGTCGTTGGCCGGATCGTTGGTCACCACCGGCTCCCCGCTGGTCATCACCGCGCCAAACAGGGTTTTCAGGTTGAAAAACTCCAGCCCCCTGGGGGCTTCCTGATCGTAAAAGCGGCGGGTCTCCTCATTCCAGGCGATGTTGGTGATGGCGCGGGACTTCAGATACGGATTGCCATCGTCCCCGTGCAGCACCTCGCCGATGAAACCGTATTCGCTTTCCGTCAGGTCCAGCAGCCCGGTCAGCAGCAGGTCGAAGGCCTCCTGGGGGTGTTTGCGGTTGATGAATTCGGTTTGCGCCGACCCGATCACGTCCAGCAGGTGGATGGTTTCGTCCCGTTGCCGGACGCTGCGCTGGTTGGTGCGGTAATAAAAGGTGATCAGCAGGATCATCACCAGGGCGATGACCCCGGCCGCCGCCACCACCGCCTGAACGTTGCCCCGCAGTTCCGCCTCCCGGTGGGCGAGAATGCCGTCCATCAGGTCGACCGCGCGGTCGTGCAGCACTTCGGTGATGGCGAGGATGGGGGTGGAAAGCTCGAACAGGCGCTCCATGGGGATGCCCGGCATCCCCGCCTCCACCCGGCCCAGTTCTTTGGAAAAGAGCTCGGAGCGGCGCTCGATCTGCACACGGAACGGACGGAACACGTCCGCCAGATGCGGGGCGGTGGCGGTGACCACATCCATGTCGTGGCGCACCTGATCCAGCGCCCCCTCCATGCGGGCGGTGAGCCCGTGCAGGGTGGCCAGATCGGGAGGGGTCACCCGCCCGGTGGCCAGAATCCCGGCGGCGATGGCGCGGGTTTCACCCACGGAGTCGGAAAATTCTCCCAGCCGGTACACGGCCAGGTCCACCAGATAGCGGCCGTCCAGTTCCCGCGGCAGGATCAGCCCGGAGCGGTCGGCCACCAGCGCCTGCGCCACCCGGACCTCGGCAATGGCCTCCGACAGCAGGGCGTAATGCCGCTTGCCGGTATCCGGGGTGTTGCCCTTGGTGGCCCCGAACTCCGGCACGTTGTGCCGCTGCAACTCCTCGATCTCGACCCGGATGCCGAACTCCGCCGTGGCCGCATCGTCCGCCAGTTCATCCAGCGCGGCGGCGAGTTCCTCCTGCGCCCCGCGGATCTGTTCCTCCACCCCGCGTGACCCGCTGTCGTACATCAATTCCAGCCCGCGCAGTTCCTGAAAACGCCCCATCACGTGGTACAGGGCGTGGGCGATGTGCAGCCCCCTCCGCTCGCCACGGGAATGCTCCAGGTCGTCCAGCAGGCCGCCGATCAGGTAGGAGGCCAGCGCCGCCAGCAGCAGCACGGGTACCGCCGTGGCGGCCAGAAAGCCCGACAGGTGCGTGCGGCCGGCAAACGGCGGCAGCGGGTGGAGCGGGTCGGTGGAGGGGGGAATCGGCGTCTCCGGCGCGTCGGTCACGGGGTCTCCGGCATGTCGTTGTTCAGGTGCTGGTTGAGGGTGGCGTAAAAGGTGTTGAGCCGGAACGGCTTGACCAGATAGTCGTCAAACCCGGCCTGTTCACCCCGCTCCCGGTCGGCGGGCATGGCGTTGCCGGTGACGGCCACCACCGGAATGTTCCGCGTGGCGTCCTCCTTGCGCAGCCTGCGCAGCACCTCGAAGCCGTCCATGCCCGGCAGGCCGATGTCCAGCAGCACCAGCGCCGGCCGGTGGGTACGGGCCAGTTCGATGCCCTCCTCCGGCTGGCTGGCGGTGAGCAGGGTGAGCTCCGGGCGGCGCCCCATGAGTTCGCTCACCAGCCGCAGGTTGGCCGGGTTGTCCTCGATGTACAGCACCGTGCGCGGGGCACCGGTTTCCACCGGCTCCGGAGCGGCCCCGGCAACTTCGGCGGCCACCTGGGCCTGATCTCCGTCCTGGCGGCTTAGCGGGGAGGTGGCCGGGAGGGTAAACCAGAAGGAACTGCCCTGCCCTTCGGTGGATTCATACCCCAACTCGCCGCCCATGTCGCCCACCAGATGGCGCACGATATTCAGGCCGATGCCGGTTCCCTCCACGGCGCTGTCCTCCGCCCCCAGCCGCTCGAACGGCTCGAACAGGAGCGCCTCCCGATGCTTGGGAATGCCCTGGCCGGTATCGATGACCTCCACCCGCCAGTGGCCCGACGCCTCCGTCACCCGCACGGTGGCGGAGCCTTCGGGCCGGTTGTACTTGACCGCGTTGGACAGCAGATTCACCAGAACCTGACGCACCCGCACCGGGTCGGCGCGGACGGTGGCCTCCGGGTCCGGCAGCGGCTCCGCATGGATGTGAACCTGATACCGGTCGGCCAGCGGTTGCACCAGGGTGATGGCCGCCGCCAGCAGCGGTTCCAAGGGCACCGGCCCCATGCGCAGGTTCAGGTTGCCGGCTTCAATGCGCGACAGGTCGAGCACGTCGTTGATCAGGTCCAGCAGGTGGCTGCCCGCCTGGGTAATCTCCGACACCGCCTGCCGGGGCCCGTCGGGCACTTCCGGGTCGATTTCCAGCAGTTGCGAAAACCCGAGAATGGCGTTCAGCGGGGTGCGCAGTTCGTGGCTCATGCGCGACAGGAATTCGCTCTTGGCGCGGTTGGCCTGAATGGCGCCCGCCTCGGCCTGACGGTGTTCGGTCACGTCGGTGGCGATCAGCATGTACTGGTGCGGGGAGCCGGTGCGGTCCAGGTGCGGCACCAGGGTGGCGTGCAGCACAAACGGGGTTTCGCCGGGAAGGGCCTCCACCTCGCCGTTCCAGGTCTGCCCCTGCCCGGCATGGGCCCACATGGCGGTAAACCCCTGGCCGAACAGTTCCGACAGGGGGCTGCCCACCAGGGCTTCCGCCCGCCGCCCGGACACGGCCTCGAAACGCCGGTTCACCGAGGTGACCGTGCCGTCGCCGTCGGCGGTGACCACCATGCAGTGGCGGCTGACCGCCTCCAGCCGCTGGCGGCTTTCGGTGAGGGCCGCGCGCAGGTCATCGCTCAGGTGGGCCATGTGGCGGGCCCGCTTGAGGCGCGCCGACAGGGCCGAAACCAGGTGGGCCGGGGTCACCGGCTTGGTCAGAAACTCGTCACCGCCCAGATTCATGGCGGCCATCTGCCGGTCCAGGTTGTGCTCGGTGGACAGGAACACGATGGGCATGCGCGACCAGCGATCGTCCTGGCGCAGCACCGCGGCCAGTTCCAGGCCGGTGCAGCCCGGCATGTAGACGTCGGTGAGCACCAGCTCCGGCCGGAACCGCTCCACCGCCTCCAGCCCCAGCAAGGCGCTGGTGACGGTCTCCACCTCCATGCCGGCGCCCTTGAGCACCTCGGTATAGAAGGAGGCCAGACTCTCCTGATCGTCCACCACCAGCACCCGGTAGGGGCGGTCCGGCGTGCGCCCGGTCAGGCTGTCCAGCGCGGCGGCCAGTTGCCTGCCGGTGACCGGCTTGGTCAGGTAGCGGTCCACCCCGGAGCGCACCGCCGCCAGCCGCGCCTCCATGTCGCCGCGCACGGAAATCAGCACCACCGGCGGCATGGGGTACACCTTGCCCCGCAACTCGTCCACCACCCGCGCCCCCGCGGTGCCCCCTTCCGGGAACACCATGTCGGTAACGATGGCCTTGGGGGTTTCCGCGCGGCATGCGGCCAGCAGGTCGGGGGTGGATTCGAAGGACTGCACTTCGTAGCCGTGGCTGGTGAGGGTGGCGGCCAGCTTGGCGGCCAGCAGGCCGTCGTCATCCACCAGATAGACCAGCCGCTTGCCCCGCTCGGTGAGTTCGGCGGTGAAGGCGGCCACGCCTTCGGTTTCGCCCAGGGCCTGGGCGGCCAGCAGGGCAATCAGCGGCGGCACCTGATCGCGCTCTTCGTCGGTGGGGGGGCGGTCTTCGTCCACCAGCCCCTTGAGCACCAGTTCCAGTTCCCGCGCGGCGGAGCTGACCCCGTCGGCGCCAAAGCTGCCCCCCGCCCCGGCCAGCCCGTGCACGTTTCGATACAGCTCCCCCAGCAGGGCGGGGTCGGCCTGCCCCACCGCGACCACTTCCCAATCCCGCTCGATCTGGCGCACCCGCTCCGGGAGTTGCTCGTGGAAATTCCGCTTGATCTCTTCCAGGCGCTTTAAAAACGCCTGTTTGCGTGCATCCGGCATGGCGTATTGTATCTGGCCGGGACGCGCGGCCAATTCCCTGATGTTCCCGGATCCGCCCCCCATTCCACGTCCCCGGTGCGAAGGGCGGGTGCCTGTTTCCCTTGAAAAACTGAGCATAGCATGCACGTTGCACGGGTGCACGCGGCATTTTTTCGAATTTGAAACGCCTGCAATTCTCCCGGGTCAGGGTGCCAACATCGACCAAAAATGCATGTTTTATAATCAAGTAAAGGAGTTTTCAGACCGACAAGTGGGGTGGAGGCACAGCCATGTCGGAATCAGAGCGGCCGGAACGTCCGGCCACCACCCCCTGGAACCGCGAACAGCGCATGGACGTGCGTGTACCGTTGCGCGCGGCGGTGTTTCTGACCGACGGCAGCGAGGTGGTGCGCGGCTGGGTGCGCAACCTGAGCGGCGGCGGCGCCTATGTGGAAAACAAGGCGCGCTTTCCGGAGGACACCCCGGTACGGATCGAGTTCATCGTGTGGGAGGCGGAATCCCCGGTGGAGGTGATCATCGACGGCTGGGTGGCGCGCACCGACAACGAGGGCATGGGCATCCAGTTTTCCAATCTGGACGCGCACATGCTGACGGTGGTGGAAAGCCTGGTGGCAATGTATTTCAGCGTGACCTGAGCCGCCCCCCGGCCCCCTGCGAAACCCGGTTCCAGTGTACCATTCCCCTCCCATGCAGGAGGGTTCCCCCCCATTTGACCTGATCGTGATCGGCGCGGGCGCCGCCGGGCTCATGTGCGCGCACGCCGCCGCCTCCCGCGGCCAGCGGGTGGGAATCCTCGAGCACGGGCGGGAGCCGGGGGCCAAGATTCTGGTTTCCGGCGGCGGGCGGTGCAACTTCACCCACCTGGAAACCGCCGCCTCCGACTTCATTTCCGACAATCCCCACTTTGTGCGCTCGGCCCTGGCCCGCTTCACCCCCCACGATTTTTGCGAGCGCATGACCGCCCACGGCCTCACCTGGAACGAAAAGGACGCCGGGCAGTTGTTCTGCGACCAGGGGGCCAGGGCCATTCGCGACATGCTGGTGAAGGACTGCCGGGACGCGGGAGTGGAGATTCGCACCCATCAGACCGTCCAGGAGGTGCGCCGCGCCGACCATGGCGGGTTTCACCTGTCCCTGCCGCGCGGGGCGGTCACCGCGCCCCATCTGGTGATCGCCACCGGCGGGCTGTCGCTGCCCAAGCTGGGGGCGACCCCGTTCGGCTACCGCATCGCGGAGCAGTTCGGCATTCCCGTGGTGCCGCCCCGTCCCGGCCTGGTGCCGTTTGTGTTTAACGATCCCGACCGGGCCCGTTGGGAGGCCCTGGCCGGGGTGAGCGTCACCGCCGCCGTGACAGTGAACAAAAACAAGACCTTTACCGGCGGCCTGCTGTTCACCCACAAGGGGCTGTCCGGCCCGGCGGTGCTGGATGCCTCGTGCCACTGGTCCCCCGGCGACCCGGTGAGCATCAACCTGCTGCCGGGCATGGATGTGGGGCACTGGCTCAAATCCGAACGGGCCCGCCACCCGAAAAAGGCGCTGCACAACCTGCTGTCCGGTCAGGTGCCCAAGCGGCTCGCGGAGATCCTGTGCGAAACGGTGATCGCGGACGATCAACTGGCGCGCCTTTCCGACAAGGCCATCGGCGGGATTGCCGAAGCGCTGACCCGCTGGACCGTGGTTCCCCATTCCACGGCGGGCTGGCGGCTGGCCGAGGTGACGGTGGGCGGGGTGGATACGCGCGCCCTGTCGTCCAAAACCATGATGGCCAACGACGTGCCGGGGCTGTATTTCATCGGCGAGGTGGTGGACGTGACCGGGCGCCTGGGGGGATTTAATTTTCAGTGGGCGTGGGCGAGCGGCTGGGCGGCGGGTGTCGGCGTGGCCGACAGCGACCTCGGAAGGGATTGAGGGAGGGGCCGCGCCTTTCCGGGCGGGGGCTAGCCGGGGAAGTACGGAAACAGGGGCGGACGGCTCTCCCCGGTGACGGCGGGGCGTTCGCGGCAATCGATGGCGCGGAACCGCACCCACGCCGCGCCCAGGGCCACCACCGTCCAGCCGAACAGCAGCAACGCCGCCACCGCCAGCAGCGCCAGGGGCTCGCGCCACCATTCAGGCTGGGGGGGCAGGCCGGTCCAGGCGGCCAGGTGACGGGGGATGGCCGTCCACAGCGACGGGCGGCCCATCACCAGAAACAGCGCGGCAATCGCCAGACCGATGCCGGCCAGCGGTGCCGCCGTCCGGGTGCGGCACAGGCCGACGCCCACCGCCATCAAGGCCGCCGCCCACAGCAGGTTGAGCGGCAGGAACAGGTGCGGCCACAGGGGCATCCCGAACAGCTCCGCCGGGCGCACCCACTGGCGCCAACCCAGCAGCCAGGCCACGCCGGAGGCAAACGCCAGCACCCCCGGCAACAAGGTGGTTACCCGCTCGCGGGCAAACACCCGGCCGTCCACCACCAGCCGGTCGTCCTCCGCCATGCGCTGAACCGAAAGCAGCAGCGCCCCGGGCGATCCGAAACGCAGCGCCGCCACCACACACAGGGAGGCCAGCGCCCAGGCCGGGCCCAGAAACAGGTCGTCGATGGGGGTGGCCGCCGTCCACACCAGCTTGAGGCCCGCCAGCAAAAGGTACATATCCACCAGGGTCACCCAGGCCAGACGGTGGCGGCTGGCAAGGGTCCACGGAAAGGTGGCGGTGGGGGGCGGTTCGGTGGCGGCGCGCAGGGCCAGCAGCCCCGGCAGCATCAACGGCAGGACGATCAGCCCCTCCCAGCGGGCCAGCAGGATGCATCCGGCCATGCCCACCGCCAGTTGCCCGAGCACCACCTGAAGCCAGCCGTCGGCGCTCATGGCCTGGGAGCCGGGATCCGCATGGCGGGCCATGCGCCAGGCCATCCACAACCCCGGCAGGGCCAACGCGGCGGCGGCATGCAGCACCAGCGCCGCGACCGGGGTGAACGGCAACACGGGCCCCGCCGCCAGCACCGCGCCGGCCAGCGACACCCCGCCGATTCCGGCGATCAGCGGCGCCAGACCCCGGTGGGGAAAACGCGCCGCGGCGCGCTGGATGTGCATGCGTAAGGTGGCCACGGCATCTCCCCGATCACGCCCCCGCGCAGCGGGCGGGGGTGGTGTCTTATCGGCAGGAACCCCCCGCGCGCGCAATCTCCGCACGGGGGATTTATCGGGAAATGAACCGGACGCGGGAAGGGAACGGGCGAGCGGCATGCCGCAGGCTCACGGGTGGGTACGGCCCCGCCCCGTCCCCCGTCTGGCGATGCCCGACCTGGAACCGCGGCCCGAAGGCGACCCGGACGGGAAATGTGCGATTGATTGCAGATTTTCTATCAAGGTTCCCGCCCGGATTCCGAAAAGTTCCTTGTGAACGCCGGTGGCGGACCCGATCGACCCTCCGGGGTCGGATCCCTTCCGTCATGCTTCCCCCCCCCACCCGCCAGTCGGAAGGGGTCGGGCCGCCGCCGTGCATTCACCTGCGAGAGGGGCAGGGCCGCGACGGGCGGTCGAAAAACGGGGGGTCAAAGCGAGGGGAAGCGAAGGGAGCGCACCCGGCCACACACGGCCGGGTCGCTCCCTTTTCCCGTTTCAGGCCCCCGTTGCCTCCCAAACCACGAAAACACCCCCATTTCGCCCGGTTGCGAAACGCCTGGTGCCGGAAATGCCCGGCCGGAAGTGTCTGTGGATAACCGACTGTGGAAAGTGGGGCGGGGAAGAGTGCGGCGGCGGCCATTGGGCCGTCCGCGAGGTGGGTGGGGGGGTATCGCGCAACCGCCCCGGTCCGCCGCCGCACAGTTGTTGGAACCTCCCCCCATGGGTCCCCAAGCCCATTGCCACATGCACGCGCCAACCTCCGGGTTGGCGGACAGGCCTTGCCCGTCGTCATGCGAACAAGCAACACTTTAACTGTTCTGTTACGTGATTACAAACACATTTTAAATGTTAGGTGGAAATTTTACAATTACCAAAATCCACCGCAAAACCACGTCATTTCGTACTCCATTTCGCTAAGTGAGAACTTTTCTTCCCACTCCACAGATGCCCGCTCCAGAGCCCGTCCACCGGACGTGATTAAAACCAACAAATAAACAAAATGTTACAAAAATAAAACAGGAATTCCCCGCTTCGGCGCGGGACTTGCTAGGTTGTGGACATCCGCCAAGCGTGTGTTTGTGGCTTGACTGGCCCCGGGTGGCCGGCGGGACGGAGAAGTCCCTGACTGCGGTACCAAGGCGCGCTCCAAAATGGGAGTGGCGATATGGGATGACGCGTGCTCCGATGGGCCGGAGACGGGCTGGAGTCGCGTACCCCTTTTTTGGTGCCAATGGCACGGGCAGGATGTCCCCTCCGCCGTTCCGCCGACCCCGGGGCCCCCAAGACTGGCGGCGTGTGCCCGTCTCCAATGCGTGTGTACCCACACACCAGAAAGCGGACTCCCACCCCTCTCCGGGAGTCCGCTTTTTTTTGCCCGCCTTCCACCCCCCCCGGAAAAATCTGGAATTATTGTTTAATTACAGCCTGTTGCGATGTTTTTTCAGGGTGTTTCCGGGGCACTCAGGCGGTCGGCCAGTTGCGCGGTGAGCGGATGATCCGGCACTGCCTGACGCATGGCCTGAAGGCAGCGCGCCACCTGATCCGGCTGGCCCTGTTGCATGAAGTGCAGGGCCGCGGCGTACAGCCACTCGCCCGCGCGCCGGGGATCGACCTCCAGCCCCCGCCCGTAGGCGGCGGCCATGCCCAGGTTGAAGCGGGCGTCGGCAATGCCCCCGTCCGCCGCCTGGCGCCACCAGCCCACGGCAATCGCGGCGTCCTGAGCGACCCCGCGCCCGAATGCATACATGTCCCCCAGTGCCGCCTGGGCCTCGGAAAGCTCCTGATCCGCCGCGTGGCGGAACCACTCCAGGGCGGTGCCGTCGCTTTGCGCCACCCCCTCGCCCCGGTAATACAGCAGCCCCAGCCGGTAGGCCGCCGGGGCTTCGCCCTGGGCGGCGGCACGGGTATACCATCCGGCGGCGCGGGCCGGATCGCGGGTGACGCCGCGCCCGGTTTCATACAGGGTGCCGAGCATGTACTCGGCCCAGGACATTCCCTGTTCCGCGGAATATTCCACCCACTGGACCGCATGCACCACGTCTTCGGGCGTTACCGGGCGCACCCAGTTGCCCGCCTGGGCGAATGCCGGGCGCGGCGCGGCCATGCACGCCCCCGCCATCCATAGCGCCAGTGCCACCGATATCAGCCGTACGCGCATGCGGTTCCTTTCCCCCCTATCCCGACTTTACCACCCTCCACCCCGTGAGCGCGGACCAAAAAAAGGGGGGCCTTTCGGCCCCCCTTCGGGAATGCATGAGATCAGGCCGGTGGACCGCCGTCCGTTTCCAGCGGCCGGTGCCAGAAGGAGCCGTCGTCCCCCTCCAGGTCGGTGTTCGTGGGGCACAGGCCGTCTTCCAGCGGGGCTTCCGGCTCCACCGGAACCTGCCCCGCGGCCACCCGTTCCAGCGCCTTTTGCAGGGGTGCGTTGCCGGGCGCCGCATCCATCATGCGCGTCAGGTGACGTTGCGCCTCCTCCTGGCGCCCCTGGGCCATCAGAATGTCGGCCGCGTTGATGATCTCGGCCACCGCCTCATCCAGAAAGCCGAAATCCTGAAGCTCCGCCGCCAGTTGCAGGCGGTGCCGGGCGTTGATCGGATCCAGGATGCGGATGCGGTCGAAGATGCCGCGCGCCGCGAACACGTCGCCCTTGTCCACCATGCGCCGGGCATAGTGCAGGTAGGCGTCCACCGCATCTCCCAGACGGCCGCAACGGGCCGCCAGTTCGCCCAGTTGCAGGTGGAGTTTTGCATTCGCCGGAGACAGTTTGCGAATCTTCTTGAGCGCCGCCACGGCCTTGGTGTAGTAGCCCGATTCCTCGAACGACCGGATGGCCTGCTCGAAATGGGCGGTGGCGGTGGCCACATCCCCGGTGCGCACGTAAACGTCCCCGATGGCGTTCATGGCCATGCCACGGTTGTGCCCCTCCGCCGAAGGCAGGAATTTTTGCCACATTTCCACCGCCCGGGCAAAATGCCCGCGCGCCACCTGCTGCGAGGCGGCCTCGGCCACCGGAATGTAGTCCGAATGGCGGCGCAGGCGGCTCAGTTCGGCCATTTCCCTCGACTGGGAAAGGTCCACCACATTGGCGCCGCTCACGCTGGCGGGAACATGCCCCACCCGCGCCCGGCGGTCCCAGGCGGCGGGGCCGCCGGCAGGGGAAGCACCCCCCGCGTGCGGAGGCACGGCCACCGGCGGCGCCGCCGGCGCCTGCACCGAAGCCATGCCGCCCCCGGACATGGAAGCCGGCCAGTCCGCCGGACGGGAATTCTCCAGCCCGGTGGGAACCCCGGTATACCCGAGCAGCTCGGCGCGGGCGCGGGCAATGGCTCCGGCCACATCCAGCCCCGGATCGTCGCCGGAAGGGGCACCGGCCAGCACCGGCTGGGGCGGACCGGCGGGCTCATCGCTCATCAGGCCGACGGGAATTTCATCCTCCTCCATGCCCACGGACAAATCCGGCTCGATTCCATCGTCGTCCCGCACGGCCTTGGCAAAACTGCCCACCGGGGTAATGGTTTTGGGGATCTGCCCTTCCAGTTCACCGTGCACCATGTGACCGGTGCCGCTCTGAAACGGCTTGAGCTGAACCCCCTCCATGTCGCTGTCCGGCCCGGTATCGTCGTCATCCCGCACCGCCTTGCCGAACATGCCCACCGGGGTAACGGTCTTGGGAACCTGCCCCTCCAGTTCGCCATGCACCATGCGGCCGGTGCCGCTTTGCAGCGGCTTGAGCTGTACCCCGTCGCTCCCCTGATCGTGCGCTTCGGCCGGTTCGGTGGCCGGGTCCGGCACGGGTGGCGCGCCAAACGCCATCGGGTCCGATTCCGGCAGGGTCATCCCCGTGGGCGCGGACGGCTCCGGCGTCACGGCCACCGGGGGCTGTTCCGCCGGGGTGGCCGGCGGCTGAACCGCCTGGGCCTCGGCGGTTCCGCCCAGTTCCAGGAAATCGGCCATGGGCGGCTCCCCCGCGGGGGTCGCGGCGGGCGTGTCAACGGACAGGGCATCGGCGGAAAATTCAGCGGGCGCACCGGCGGTGTCCGGCGTGTCCGTGGCCGGCATTCCGGCCTCCGGCGCACCGGCGACCGGCGCCTCCGCGGCCAGGGCATCGGCGGAAAATTCGGCGGGCGCACTCGGTGCGGGCGGCGCGGGCTGCTCCGTCTCCATGCCGGAAATCGGCGCCAGCGGGGAATAGGACTTGGGTGCCTCGCGCAACTGCCCGGCCTGGAACAGGTCGCCCCGTGGACGGGACAGGTTTCGCTGCGGCACGCCGGGCGGAGGCGGCGGAATGGTCATCGAGCGCCGGGCATCCTCTTCAACGGATTCTTCCCGGTTCCCCTGCTCCGGTGCGGCTTCCAGGGTGGCGTCATCGCCAAACCCGCCGGTCAGTTCGCGGGCCATCTGCATGGTCGCGTCACCGGCCATTTCCCGGGCCAGATCCTCAAACGGGTTGTCGATCACCAGATCCATCCCGCCTTCCGTGTCGGACGCGGCCGGTTCGGGGGCGCTTTCCACCGGGGCACTGCCCTGCGGACGGCGCGGCGGCACCTGGTAACCATAATCGTCGTCCACCGGATAAATCACCCGCTCGCCGGGCGTCGCGGGGGCGGTGCTGACGCCGCCCAGAGGGGGCGCGGCGGAAGGCGGAACGGTCAGGTCATATCCGGACGCCGGGGCGTCCACGCCGGTCTCCCCGGATGGGGCCGGATCGCCCTCCAGGGGGGTTCCACCCAGGGGCGGCGCATCTGCCGGGGCCACCCCCAGCGGGGCCGCCGTGGACGGTGGCAACGAAAAGTCATCCGCGGGCTTGGAGGCCGGTGCTTTGTTCGCCGCCGGGTTGAGCGGAGCGGGCACGTTGCGGCGCGCGCCGTGCATGGCCACCAGAAAATCAATGTCGGTCTGCTGGGCCGGGGTCGGCACCGTGGTTTTGCCGTCGTCGTTGAACGTGGGCGGGAAGGTGCCGTTGCCGGTGTCCTCGTCCAGGTTGAGGTCGGTTTCCTCCGCCGCGGGGGGCGCGGCGGCTTGCGCGGGCGTATTCCCGGAGCCGTCGGCAGGGGAAAGGTCCAGCGAAATCGCCCCCGGGTCCGCCGCGGGCACTTCGCCCGGCATTCCGGCGGGCGGGGCCATCTCCATGGCGGAAGGCGGTGTGGCCGGCGGTTCGGGCATGGCCGGCGCGGGTTCCTGCGGAGGAGCGGCAGCCGGTTGGGGCGCCGCTGGCGCGGCCGCCTTGGGTTCCGCCGCCGGACGCCCGGCATGCATGGCCATCAAAAAGTCGATATCCCCCTGTTCGGCCGGTTTGGTTCCGGCCGCGGCGGCGGAATTCACGCTGTCCGCGCGGGACGCGAGCAGGGCGTCGATGTCGTCCTGATCCGTGGCAATGGAAAGCTTCGGCTCATCCGCGTCGCTGTCGGATGCTTCCTCGTCCCCCTCGTCGTCCAGGGACCAGACGCCGACGGCCTCGTTGTCGTCCGCGGGCACCACGCCGGCTTCCTGTTCGTCGCCGAAGGTGGGGGCGGGAGCCAGTTCCGCCAGTTCCTCCGCGCTCAACTCCCCATCCAGATCATCCAGCGAAAGGGTGGGCACCGCATACTCGTCGGCCACTTCGTCGCCGTCCATCTCCGGCAGCGCATAGCCGCCTCCGGCGGAGGCCTGTTCCGCGTCGTCGTCGGCGGGGGAAAAGGTGATGCGCACGTCCGGACCGGCACCGTCGGATACCCCCAACGCGCGCAGAACGGCCTGCGGGTCGGCACGGTCGTCCAAGTGTTCCTTGAGCACCACCAGCCGCGTTCCCGCGGATTTCAGGCGCTTGTAGACCGACTGCGCGGAACCTCCCGCCGCCGCCAGGCTCTCCACCGTGTCCACCACCAGCAGGGCGGCGTCCACCGCCGCGCCCAGGGCGCTGTCCAGGCCGTCGGTGGCGGCACCGCGATCGCTGTGCACCGCCGCCACCTGATGCTGATGGCTGCTGCACCAGTGCCGGATGGTTTGTTCCGGATCGCCACCCTGGCCCACCGGTCCGCCGCTGCCCGGCACCCGGAAATAGCCAATTGCCTTACCCATGGAAACTGTCCCTCACTATGGGTTTCCAGTGTGCCCGCCCAACGGACACACGCTTCCCGTAACTGTCGTTTCGGCATATACGGGGCCGGGCTTTACCCAAAGGACGGAACGGATTCCACCGCGGCCGCCCGCAGGTTTTTTTGGAGGGAATGGAACCTTTTGACCGCGCCGCTCGTCTAACCTCCCGGAAGCGAAATTCGCTACCACCGCCTTTTTTGGCTCCGCCCCGGATTCCGGGGCGACCGGTCGGCGGCTGGTTGCGGGTCCGTTCCCGGTGGTTCATGACAATCCCGGTTCCCCCAACCGTGCCACCGGGCCCGCCCGCAGCCAGCCGCTCTATTTACCGGAACCGATTACCCGTATTGTTTGAAGATGGAGACCGTTATCGTGCCGACCTACCGCTTTGCCCACGGGCTGAATTTTATTTCCCTGTTCATCGCCCTTCCGTGGACCCTGCTCCTGTCCGCCGCCCCCGCCCTGGCCAACGGCGCCCAGCCGGGCACCACCATTTCGGTGGCCGCGGAGGTTTCCAACGACCCGGAAATGGCCTTTATCACCGGGCGCTACGAGCTGATTCAGGCGGCCAACGCCGGTGACGGCGCCGCCCTGAACCGGGGGCTGGCCCTGATTTCGAACGCCGCCGAAAGCGGCTACGCACCCGCTGCCCGGTTTGCCGGAACCCTGTTCATGGACGGCACCATGGTGCCCCGCGACCGGCAGCGGGCCGTCACCTGGCTGCAACGGGCCGCCGAACTGGGCGACCCGGAGGCCCAGTCCATACTGGGCAACCTGTATGCCGACGGCACCCTGCTGCCCGCCGACCCGGAACACGCGGCGGAGTGGTACGAAGCGCTGCTGGACAACCCGTCCGCCTCCGAATTTCCCCGGATGAAGTGGGCCGCCGCCGACCGTCTGGCGCAGATGTATGCGGACAAGTCGGGCGTCACCTTCCAGCCGGACCGCGCCCGCGCCCTGTGGGGCCAGGCCGCGTCGGAGGGCGCCTACCCCCCCGCGCTGGAAGCCCTGGCCCGCGCCACCGCCAACGGCATCGGCGCTCCCGCCGACCCGGATCAGGCCCTGCGCCTGTACTACGATGCGGCCATGGCCTACCACGGCGGCGCCATCCGTTACGGCATCGCGCCGGACGCCTACCGTCACGCGGAAGCGGACATCCTGGCGGCCATGGAATCCCTGGACCCGCGCCACAAACTGACCCGCCGGCTGCAACGCCATATCGAATCGGAACGGTAACGCTCCGCCCCTCGCGTTCCCCCGGATGGTGGGATAAAATGAGTTAAGGGGGGACGCACACCGCTCATCCCGATCTCCACCGTTGCCGCGCCAGTGGCGGCGTGGCACGCGGGGCCTTCGGGAACGCGACAATTGGAAAGGGGGGAAACACGATGTTTGGAATGTCGTTTGCCGGACTGATGGCCACCGGGATCACCCTGGTGCTGTTCGCGTGGGGGGTCTATATGGGCGCGAAGGGCATCATGACCGAGGCCCCGCCGTTCCGCGAAGGAGGCCATGCCCCCGGCGCGAAGGGGACCTTTGACCCGTTGCTCCATCCCCACGGCGGCACCCGCAAGGCCGCCTGAGTCCGGCCACCCGAAAACGAGGCCCCTGCCGGTGCGGTACGCCGCACCGCCAGGGGTTGTCATATCCCTGAATCGGGGCCGGTGGTGACGCCCGCCGCGCGCAGTTGCGCGTGGGAGGGAATCCACAGATCGTCGATGGTCACCTGAAAGGTATGCCCGGCAAATGCCGGGTCCACACCGGCGCGTTCAAACAGGGCGCGCAGATGCCACCCCAGTTCCAGATCGGTAATGAACGAGCCGGGGCGTTTCCAGTGAAACCCCAGCAGGGCGCCCGGGGTGAGGGTGCGCCGCCGCCCCCCCAGAAAGGCGAATGAACAGGCGCTGAAACAGCCGCGGGTGACCTCCGTATCCACCCCGGCCTGCTCGATGACCCGCGCCAGCAACACCCCTTCGCTGCCGCGCCCGCCGATGCTGTTCAGGCGCACCCGGCGGATGGCCGGTTGCGCGGACAGCCGTTCCCGCACCCGGCCCGCCAGACCGAACCCGATGTCCCCCTCCACCTGAAGCGTATCGCCAGCCACCACCTGCAACCGGTAATCGCCCAACCCGTCGTAGCCGGCGGCGGACCGGGCCACGTCCAGCGCCGAGGCGCTGGTGAACAGGACCAGCACGGCCAGCCCCGCCGCGCATGCCGCCACGATGACGCGGATCAGGGGGCGCAGGCGGACCGCCCGCGGGTCCAGCCCCGCCGCCCGCCACAACCCCACCAACTGCCACACGGTGACCGTTACCGCCAGCGGAAACAGGGCCACCAGCACGCGCACCTGCACCAGCGTGTCGTAGCCGTACAGGCCGGGCAGGTAAATCAACCGCGACAGGGCCACCAGCACCAGGTTCACCGCCACCACGTTCACCCACAGGGCGGAGCGCATGGACACCCGCCCCATCCAGTGGTCGGTGATCCGGGCGCGGAAGATATGAATCCATGCAGGCGGCATATCCGCTCTTATCGGCAGGATGCACCCGGAATACGCCCCCCCGCCCCCGGCCCGGATTGCCGGTCGCGTATGCTATTCTGGCCGCCGCCGGAAAGCGGCTTGTTTTGCCTGAATGCGGGAGACGCCATGATACGCATCGCCATCGGGGCTTTATTGCTGGCCCTCTTTTTCTCCCTGCCCGCGCCCTCCCTGGCCGGGGAGCTGGACCCGGCCGCCGTGGAACGCCTGGCCGACCGCAAGGGGGCGGACCCGGAGGCCGCACGGGCGGCGGCCCGTGCCGTTTCCGAGGCGGTGGATGCCAACCGGGAGGCCGCCGGCTACGACGCGGCGCTCAAGGCCCTCAAGAAGGGGGACGCGGAACGCGCCATCCGGGCATTGACCGACGCCCTGGAGCCGTTGGCCCGGAAGAAAAAAAATCCGCAGGCGGCGCAGGCCGCCCGCATCCTGCTGGCGCTGGCGCGCCTGACCGGGGATGCGCCGCTGGAACGGCGGGCCGCCGAGGCCGCCGCCCGGCACGACCCGGACCATCTGGCCGCCCAGGGAACGCTGGCGGCGGTGCTGGTGCAACAAGGCGATCTGGTGGCGGCGGAAACCGCCTGGCGGCAGGTGATCAACCACACCCCCGGCGACCCGGCGGCGCGCCGCGCGGCGCTGGCCCCGCTCATCGCGCTGCTGGACGAGCGCGCCCGGGTGCTGAAGGCCGCCCACGCGCAGGGGAAACTCGAACACCCCTACGAGATGGTGGAGCGGATGAACGCGGTGGGCGAGCTGTACGGCCAGATCGCCGAAAAAATCCCCGCCGCCGGCATGCACCACCGAGCCCTTCAGGTTCTGGAAACCCTGGGCGACACCGGGGCGCAGGCCCGCCAGTGGGAACTGCTGGGCCGTTTTTATGAGTATTTCGACGAGCCGTTCCGCGCCTTTGCGGCCTACCAGAAGGCCGCCGCCCTGTTCGATCAGGTGGGCGACGCCCGCCGCGCCGCGCGCATCCGCAACTGGATGCAGGAGAAACGGCTGCTGCCCTAGGGTTCGCCCCCGGAGTCGAGCATCTCCAAAAGCCGCTCCAGCTTGTCGATCATGCGCGCGTCACCGGCGCGCCGGTAGAGGGAAAGGCCGCGCAGCAGCATCGGCCGCGCAGCAGCATCCCCCTGGGGAGAGGTTTCCAGGTACATGATTCCCAGTCCCGCGGCGGCGCGGGCGGCCACCTCCCAGGCGCTGACCCCTTCTCCCACTTCCAGCGCGTTGCGGTACATGGCCTCGGCCTTGCGGCCGTCTCCAAGCTCCTTGTAGACCACCGCCAGGTCGCCGCACAGGGCGGCCACCCGGTTGCGCGGGCCGTCGGTGCCCACCAGGGTGAGGGCGCGTTCGTACAGATCCCGCGCCTCCTCCCACCGTTGCTCCCCCTGGCACACCATGCCCATGCCCCGGCAGGCACGGGCCATGCCCCAGTTCCGGTCCAGGCTGGTTTCCAGGTCCAGGGCGCGGGAATACATTTCGGAGGCCCGCTCGAACTCGCCGCGCAGGTAGGCGTGCCCGCCGATGTGCGCCGACAGTTCGGCCATGCCGTGCAGGTTGCCCACCGAGGCATACACCTCCAGCGCCGCCAGATACATGTCCTCGGCGCGGAGCAGATCCCCCTGCAATTCGTGCATCACGCCGTAACTGAAATAGTTGAAGCCCATTTTTTCCCGGTGGCCGAGGGCCTCGCACAGGGCCATGTCCCGGATCACCCGGCGCTCGGTGTCGTCGTCCTCCGGGTCCTCTTCCCCGGCCCCCTGCCCCTCCAGTTCCCGGGCCTGGAGAAGGGCCTCGGTGGCCTTCTCCTCGTTGCCCCGGCTGCGGTAGACGTCGGACAGATCCCCCAGCAGCCGCGCCCGCTGATCGGCGGACTCGGCCTGCTCCGCCAGGGCCAGGGCCTGCTTGTAGACCACCTCGGCGCGGTCCAGTTCGTCCAGGGATTCGTACAGGTATCCCAGGCGGCCGCACCACTGGGCCTGCAGGGACGGGTCCAGGTGGTTTTCGGTGCAGATGCGGATGGCGTCCAGGTAGTGCCCTTCGGCGGCGTCCAGGTTCATGCGCATGTGCTGAACCCAGGCCAGCCCGCCAACGGCCTGCGCCAGTTCCTCCCAGCGGCCGGACTCCCGGGCGATGCCGGCGACCAGTTCGAACGCCTGGGCCGACTCCTCCAGCGCGCCGTATCCGGCCAGCGTGGTGCCCAGCGAGTTCCAGGCTTCGACGCTGTCCGGATGGGCCGCCGCTTCATTGCGCAGGCGGTCCATTTCGGCGCGTGCTTCCTGTGCGGAATTAGACAATGAGGACCTCGCCGGTGTGGTGGCCTCGGCTTCGATAACGTCGTGCATATCCCTCCCATGGATTTTCGGGCGGGCACCGGGGGGGGAACAGTGGCGCGCCAGGTTGCATACCGTCCCTTCGGCAACCCCGGGGGACGGCTTGAATGGTTGTTATGGTTTCAAAACAGGTAACGTCCGGCGGGGGGACGATGGGCCTTGCCCGGGCCTTCGTCCGGGTCAGGTATCGGCGCCCAGCCGGTCGAGCCGGGCACGGGTCTGGCGGGCGGCCTCCGGGTCTCCGGCGGAGTCGTGCAGGGTGGCGGCGCGGCGGTACAGTTCGCCGGCCTCCGGATCACGGCCCATCAGTTCCAGCACTTCCGCCAGGGCGATGCACGATTCGGCCATGGCATGCGAGTCGCCCTGCTGTTCGGCCACCGCCAGCGCCCGGCGCAGGGCGTCCTCGGCGCGCACCGGGTCCTCCTGCTGCATGTACACGGAGGCCAGATGCCGGTAGGCGGCCAGCAGGCCGGGGCGGTCGTCGCCCACGGCGCTCACCGCCACCGCCTTCTTGACCTGCACCTCGGCCATGGTCAACTGCCCCTGGGACTGATAGGCGTCCGCCAGGCGGCGGATCATGCGCGCCACCGTGTCGCTCCGGTTGCTCTGTTTGGCATAGCCGAGCGCCTTGCCGAACTCGATGATGGCCTCCTCCGCGTGACCTTCCTCCAGCAGCTCGACGCCCTTCCGCTCCAGTTCCAGAATCAGTTCCGGGCGGGTGGGCAGGCCGAGCCCGGCGGGGCCCAGCGAGTAATGGCTCAGCGCCAGCGCCACCCCGACCACCAGGGTCGCCAGGGCAACGGCCAGCACCGTCGTCTGTTTCGGTTGCACCGGGTTCAGGGCTCCGGGGTCAGCCGCCCAGCTTGCCCAGCAGTTCCTGAACCTGACCGGCGCGCTGGCTGTCGCCGCTCTTTTGATACAGGGCCAGGGCTTCGCGGGCCAGATCCCGGGCGGACGCGTAGTTGCCCATGCGGGCCACCACGCTGGCCAGGCTGTGCAGCAGTCCCGCGGCGCGGCGCTCGTCACCCTTGGCCTTGTAAATCTCCATCGCCTTGCGGTACATGGCCTCCGCGTCGGACAGTTCGCCCTGTTTGGAGTGCACGTTGCCCAGGGTGGTGGCGATCACCGCCACCGCATCGGTGCGGCCGATGGACTCGAACACCTCGAGCGCCTTGCGGTACCATTCCACGGCGCGGGCCAGATTGCCCCGGTCCCGGTACATCTTGCCCATGTCGTTGTAGGTGGCCGCCAGTTGCGGCTTGCGGTCCAGCGCCTCGTCCAGCGCCACGGATTTCTTGTACAGTTCCTCGGCCCGCGCCAGATCGCCGCGCTCGGCGGCCGCTCCGGCCATGCTGGCGTACACCCGGGTCTTGCCGGGCACGTTGTTCATGCCGTCGAACAGTTCCAGCGCCTTGTTGAAGGACGCCTCGGCCGGTTTCAGCTCCCCGGTCCCCTCCAGGGCCTCGCCCAGGGACAGGTGGGCCTCGGCCAGGGCCACGTTGTTGCCCGACTGGGTGTGAATGGTCACCACTTCCTTGAGCGTCGCCACCGCTTCCGCGAAGCGCTTGGCCTTCAGGTGAATGCCCGCCAGGTTGGACAGGGTCACCGCCTGGTTGCCGGTGTGGCCCAGGGTCCGGTAAATCTCCAGGGACTTGGTGTACAGCGTCACCGCCTGATCGTACTCGCCCTTTTCCGCGTGCAGCCGGGCCAGGGTGTTGGCCGCGTTGGCCACTCCCGGCTTGTTGTCCAGCGCCTCGAACAGGGACAGGGCGTTGCGATAGGTTTCCATGGCACGGTCGGCTTCACCCAGTTGCACCAGCAGGTCGCCCATGCCGTAGGTGGCCAGCGCGATGCCGTAGGTGTCGCTGTCCTTCTTGCCCTGGGCCAGGGCGCTCTTCAGGGCGCACATGGCCCCTTTCAGGTCCTCCGCCTTCAGGCGCGCGTCCGACAGCTTCACCCACGCCTCGGCGTTGTCCATCGGCACGCCCGGCTGCTGACATGGCGCGGCACTCGGTTTTGCCGCCCAGCCGGGCGCCCCCGGAATGGCAATCGCAACCATCAACATCAGCAACGCAATACGAAACATCGAGTCTTACCTCCACCTGGGGGTCCGGAATCCGTCAAAAAAGTACTTACTGCACTTATCGGTCAGTATTTAGGCAACTCAAGCGGTACGGCCGTTCATTTTTGTGCCGCTCTCCCCGCTTCGCCCACGAACGCCAGATTCACCACCCCGGCCACAAGCGCAAACGGCGCACCCGGTTCCAGCGGTACAACAGGAGCCGTGATGGAGCGTGCACCCAGCCATGGAACCCGCCGGGCCGTATTTTCGGCCCGTGATCTGGCCTGCGGCCACTGTGGCCGCGTGGAAATGCACCCCCGCTTCCTGGACCGCCTGGAGGTCGTTCGGGAAGCCATGGGGCGGGACCTTCCGGTCCTGGCCGGTTACCGGTGCCCGGAACACGATGCCGCCGTGGGCGGCAGCGGAGCGCACACCACCGGACGGGCCGTCGATATCCGCATCTGCGGGACCGACGCCCTCCGCCTGGTGGCCACCGCCCTGCGCCACGGCTTTACCGGCATCGGCGTCGGCCAGTCGGGGCCTTCCGGGGGACGCGCCATTCATCTGGACGATCTGTGCGGAGGCCGGTTTCCACGGCCCCGCATCTGGAACCACAAGGAGACCTGACCATGGGGGAATTCCAACTGCGCAGAATGTCATCCGCCCGCACCGGAGACGACGATCCGGGCGGCAAATGCGAATGCATCGACTGCGAACGGCTGCGCACCGACGTGAAGGCCCAGAATCGCATGCTGGCCCGCTATCTGAAGCAGGCCGCCGCGCCGCCGGGCCACCGGAAAACGGAGGGCGCGCCATGATCGGTGACCTGTTCGGCACCATCAGCCGCGCCATCGAACCGCTGGCGGGACTGATCGACTCGGTCCACACCAGCGAGGAGGAGCGCCTGGAGGCGAAACGCAAGCTGTTCGCCCTGCAATCCGAGGTATTCAGCGGCCTGATGAGCTACGAGCAGAAGCTGTCCGAATCCCGCGCCACGATCATTCAGGCAGAGGCCCAGGGGCAAAGCGGGTTGCAACGCAACTGGCGCCCGGTGAGCATGCTGACCTTTCTGATCCTGGTGGTGTGCGATTCCTTCGGCTGGCTGCCGTTCCGCCTGGCCGACGAGGCCTGGACCCTGTTGCAGATTGGAATGGGGGGGTATGTCGTGGGACGTTCGGTGGAGAAGATCGCTCCCGAACTGCTCCGGACCCCCAGAACCTGATCCGCCGCCGATGGCGAACCGCGCCCGCATCCGCCACCACCGGAAGCTCCGCGTATCGCCGCGGCGAATCGCACCGGGCGTTTGCCCGGCCAGGGCGGGCATTGCCACCCCGCCGCCGTCGTCAGGCTCCGAGCGCATAACAGGAGTCACGTCGATGCACAAAAGCAACTGGCAACTCGACAGACGTATTTCAGTTGGTCACCTGGTCACCACCATGACCTTTCTGGTGGCCATGATCATGTGGGGTGCCCGCCTGGAAACCCGCATCGCCCTTATGGAGGAAGGCGCGACGCGACAGGTCACCATGGACACCCGGCAGGACAACGAAACCCAACGCCTCAGAGAGGAGATCAAGGAGGAACTGGAGCGGCTCAACGTCAAGCTGGACCGTTACTTCGAGCACCACCTCAAGCCCGCGCGAGCCGTCCGCCGCGCGGGGCGCGGTTGACCCGGCCCACCCGCCCCACCGAATATTCGGACGAACTGGCGCAACGGATCGTTGCGCAGGTGGTGACGGGAAAGAACCTGTTCGAAGTCTGCCAGCGGAAGGACATGCCGCCCTATGAGGTACTGGCCGGATGGCTGGAGTCCCGCCCGGAGCTTCAGCAACGCCTTCTGGATGCCGCCCGCCACCAGGCGGACGCCCTGGCCCACGAGGTGTTGCAGGTGATCCGCGGGGACGACCTGAGCCCGCCGGAAAAACAGGTGCGCATCAAGGGCCTGATGTGGCTGGTGGGCCGCGCCGAATTCCGCGGCAGCGGATCGGTGCCCGCCCTGCCCCAGGGACGCCCCACCCGCAAGGGGCTCCCGTTCGGAGTACGCGCACCACGCAGACAGCGCGGTTACGGACCGCCCGGCCCCTCCGGGGCATAACCTGAAGGCACGCCGCGGGCCGCCACCCATGGCCCGCGGCGTGTCACCCGGCCTGTCACACACCCTCTTTATAAAAAAACAACTGTTTAGTCTTTGCGCTCCGAATCCGGGTGCGCTATCTGTTAGAAATCGGGGCGGAAAGGGAATTTTCGTCCCCGCTTCCACGGCGGCTGGCGCGAGGGACGCGCCCCGCCGATCCACCACACGCGGGAAGGGCCCGGGCGGCCATCGGACAGGGAAGGACCTTGGGCCGCCCGGCCCGGCCCGACTGCCACGAGGAGGACACGCCATGGGGCAGATGACCATGCAGGCGTGGCTGTTCATCATCACTCTTGCCGGGCTGTTCGGTTGGGCCTGCTGGATGGGCTACAAAGGCACCACCGCGCCGTCGGAAGGGTTTCGCGAGGGGGCGTCGCCACCCGGATCCGCCGCCCGCATGAGCAAGCCTCGTCCCGCCGCCTGAGGCGGGGCCCGGAGGCAAAAAAGACGGCGGCCCCGGTCGGGAGGGCCGCCGTTTTTTGCCCCTCCCCGGCGCCGCCCGCCACCACCCGGACCGCCCGCCCACATTCACCACAACCGCTGTTTGCGCAGGGTGACGTCTCCCGCCCGAACTCGAAAATGGGCCCATGCGCATCCCCCTGCACCCGCGCCAATCCCATGCGTACACCTCCGGAGCCACCGAAATCCTCTACGGCGGCGCGGCCGGTGGCGGAAAAAGCTACTACCTGCGCGCCTCGGCCATCCGCTGGGCCCTGTCGGCGCCCGGCTGCCAGATCTATCTGTTCCGCAAAACCCAGCCGGAGTTGAAGGCCAACCACCTGCGGGGCCCTTCCAGTTTTCTGGAACTGCTGGGCCCGTCCATCGCCCG
Organism: Nitrospirota bacterium; assembly: GCA_029881725.1. Taxonomy (GTDB): domain Bacteria; phylum Nitrospirota; class JACRHL01; order JACRHL01; family JACRHL01; genus JAOUMB01. The sequence continues at coordinate 3,879 of JAOUMB010000030.1, read as the reverse complement.
GGGCCTGGTGCGCTATTCGGAAACCGCCGCCGAATTCACCTTCGCCAACGGCTCGGTGGTGCACCTGTGCCACCTGCAACGGGACGGGGACCTGCACAAGTACCAGGGGGCGGAAATCCATGTGCTGCTGATGGACGAGTTGACCCATTTCACCGCCCACCAGTACCGCTTTCTGCGCTCCCGGGTGCGCCTGGGCGGGCACGACCTCCCGGCGGGGCTGGAGGGGGTGCTGCCGCGCATCGAGTGCGCCAGCAACCCCGGCTCCGTGGGCCACCAGTGGGTCAAGGCCGGGTTCGTCACCCCGGTGCCGGAACGGACGGTGTGGAAGGCCCCCGCCGACGAGGGCGGCATGCACCGCCAGTACCTCCCCGCCCGCATCGCCGACAACCCGACCCTGACCGGCAACGACCCCGGCTACCTCCGGCGGCTCAAGGGGCTGGCCACCCCGGAACTGGTGCGCGCCATGAAGGACGGCGACTGGGACATCGTGGCCGGGCAGGCGTTCGAAATGTGGCAGCGGGAGCGGCACGTGATCGACCCGTTCCCGATTCCCCCCGCGTGGACCCGCTTCCGCGCCATGGACTGGGGCAGTTCCAAGCCGTTTTCCGTGGGGTGGTGGGCGGTGGCCGACGGCACCACCGCCGGAGTACCTCCCGGCGCCCTGGTGCGCTACCGGGAGTGGTACGGATGGAACGGCAAGCCCGACACCGGCCTGCGCATCACCAGTGAGGAACTGGCCGAAGGCATTCTGAAACGGGAACGGCCCGACGAATCGATTGCCTATTCGGTGGCCGATCCGGCCATTTTCGGCAGCCACGACGGCCCCTCGGTGGCGGAGCGCATGGCCCGGCACGGCCTCGCCTTCAAGCGCGCGGTGAACGACCGCGCGGCGGGATTTCAGGAAATGCGCTCGCGCCTGACCGGGATGGACGGGCGCCCCATGCTGGTTGTCTTTTCCGGCTGCACCGACGGCTTCCTGCGCACCGTTCCCAATCTGGTGCTGGACACCCACAACCCGGAGGACGTGGACACCACCCAGGAGGATCACGCCTACGACGAGGCCCGCTATGCCTGCATGAGCCGCCCCTGGGTGGCCAGCCCCTCGCGGGTGGCCAGCCGGGAACGGGACCGCTGGAACCGGGCCTTCACCGGCCCCGCGACGGACAACTGGCGGACCATCTGAGCCATGCACCGGTACGCCGGATTCACCACAAGCGCAGGGCAACGCCCTTTTTTGCCCTCTAGATTGAGCCTCGCCGAGCGCGGGTTCGAAGCGTTTTCAGGCGCCCCCCGCGAACCATCAGACCGGAACGATGACCACCACCACAGGATCCCCCATGCCAGACCCCCGCGTCCCTGCCGAAGCCGAAGCCGCCCTGCTGACCCGTCTGGTGACGTGGTTCAACGCCGCCGACGACGCCACCCGCGAAAGCCGCCGCCGCGCCGAACGGGACCGGGACTATTACGACGGCCGGCAGTGGACCGCCGCCGAGGAGGCCGCCCTGGCCCAGCGCGGCCAGGCCCCCATCGTGGTCAACCGCATCAAGCCCAAGGTGGATTATCTGCTCGGCATGGAACGCCGCATGCGGGTGGGCGGCCGCGCCCATCCGCGCAACCCGGCGGACCGCGCCGCCGCCACCGCCGCCACTGACGCCCTGCGCTACGTGCTGGACAACAACCGCTTCGACGAAGTGCGCTCCGAGGCGTTTGAAAATCTGCTCATCGAGGGGGCCGGGTTTGCCGAGGTCATCGCCGAACCCCACGGCCACGGCACCCGGGTGACCATCCACCACATCCCGTGGGAGCGTTTTTTCGTGGACCCCCACGCCCGCCGCCGGGACCTGGAGGACGCCCGCTACCGGGGGCAGGTGATCTGGATGGACCTGGACGAGGCCCTGCAAAAGTTCCCCGATCACGCGGACCTGCTGAATGGCGCCCTGGCCGCTCACCCGGCCGCCTCCGGCGGCACCCACGGCGATTCCCGGGAGCGCTGGGCCGACGGCAAGCGGCGCCGGGTGCGGGTGGTGGAAATCTGGTACCGGGACCGGGGCACCGTGTGGCAGGCCGTCTTCTGCAAGGGGGGGCTGCTGTCCGGGCCGGTGCAAAGCCCGTACGTGGACGACGAGGGACGGCCGGAGGACCCCTATGTGGCCTGCGCCGCATTCATCAGCCGTCAGGGGGAGCGGTATGGCGTGGTGCGCCAGTTGATCGGCATTCAGGACGAGATCAACAAACGCCGCTCCAAGGCCCTGCACCTGCTTTCCGTGCGCCAGGTGCGCAGCGAGAAAGGGGCGGTGGAGGACGTGGCCGCCGCCCGCCGGGAACTGACCCGCCCCGACGGCTGGGTGGAGACGGTGCCCGGCATGGCGTTCGAGCTGCTGCCCACCGGGGACATGGCCCAGGCCCAGTTCCAGTTGCTGGCCGAGGCCAAGGACGAGATCGACACGGTGGGCGCCACCGCCGCCCTTTCCGGGCGCGCGTTCGACGACGCCTCCGGGCGCGCCATGCAGGTGCGCCAGCAGGGGGGGCAGACCGAACTGGGCCCCCTGTTCGACACCCTGCGCCACTGGCACCAGCGCATCTGCCGCAAGGCCTGGGGGCGCATCCGCCACTTCTGGACCGCCGCCCGCTGGGTGCGGGTGACCGACAATCCGGAGGCCCCGTCCTGGGTCGGCCTGAACCGCCCGGTCACCCTGGGGGACCAGTTGCGGGCCGAGTTGGGCGCCATCCCCCCGGAACTGGAGGGCGACCCGCGCCTGTCGGAAATCGTGCGCACCGAAAACCACCTGGCGGCGCTGGACGTGGACATCGTGGTGGGTGAACTGCCGGACACGGTGGCGGTGCGTCAGGAGGAGTTCCGGATTCTGGCCGGGCTGGCCGAAAGCGGGGTGCCGATTCCCCCGGCGGCGCTGATCGAGGCCAGCAGCCTGCGCGGCAAGGAGGAGATCCTGAAGGCCCTGAACGGCGATCCGGCCAGCGCCGCCCGCGACGCGGAAAAATCCGAAACCCTGGACCGGCTGGAGATCGAGCGGCGCATTCACGAGATTCACGAAACCCACGCCCGCGCCCGCAAGGCGGAAGCGGAGGCCAAACGGCTGGAGGCGGAAGCCGCGGCGTTCCCCACCTCCCTGTCGGGTCAGTTGACGGAGGAACCCTCCCCCGCCCCGCCGGTGGATGGGGTCTGAGCCCCCTCCGGGGCGGGAGGGAACAGCATCGGCGGCAACACCCGGGTCACCACCCCCGACGCCACCAGGTCGGTCAGCGGGGGCACCCACATGCCCTCGTGCGGGGTGGTGAACACGTGCCGTACAAAATCCGGGTGGACCCCCTGCGCCAGCATCTGCCCCTGGTCATCCACCAGCTTGCGGTAGGCCTCGCTCCACACATAGCCGCGCCCCAGGGACAGGCCGGTGGCGCTGGGCAGGTGAAATCCCAATAGCGCCCCGGCGCGCAGTTCCCGGTGCGGCGCCCCCATGTACGCGACGGCGCAGGCGGAAAAGCAGCGCCGCACCACCCGCGCGGTAACCTGGCGTCTGGCCAGCAGGTCGCGCAGCCGCCGCCCCTCGGTGAGCCACCCGCCGGGGCTGTCCAGCACCACCGTGTGGATCCGCCGGTGTACCGTGAGCACCCCCTCCAGATCCCTGGCCAGCCCCCAGCCGATCCCGCCCTCCACCAGCAACTCCCCCCCCTTCAGCACCATGATCCGGTAGCGGTCGATCTGCCCGGAAGCGAACGCGGTGCGCCACAGGTGGCTGGCCAGCGGCGCCATGAACAGCATTCCGGCCAACGAAAACGCCACCGAAAAGGCCACCACCACCTGGGCCACCGTGCCCCATCCGGGAAGCCGGCGCGCCGCCTGATGGTGCCGGGCCGCGCGCC
>JAOUMB010000073.1 GCA_029881725.1 Nitrospirota bacterium | reverse complement strand
GGGGGGAGCACCCGTGGGGGGAGCACCCGTGGGGGGAGCACCCGTGGGGGGAGCACCCGTGCGCGGGGCACTCGTGTGGGGGGCACTAGCGGACCCGGGCGCCGGGGGTGACGGGGCCGGAGGGGGCGAGCAGCGCCTCCACCTCGTCGGCCCCCGCCGCCAGCAGCATGCCCTGGCTTTCCACCCCCATCAGCTTGGCCGGGCGCAGGTTGGTGATGATCACCACTTGGCGCTCCAGCATCTCCTCCGGGGTGTACATGCGACCGATGCCGGCCACGATCTGGCGCACTTCGGTGCCGATGTCCACCTGCAGCTTGAGCAGCTTTTCGCTCTTTTTGACCCGCTCCGCCTCGCGCACGGTGCCCACCTGAAGGCGGATTTTCGCAAAATCGCCGATGCTGACGTAGTCGTCCCGAGTGGCCTCGGTGGCGGCGGGTGGATCGGATGCCTGTGCGGCGGGCGTTTCGGCGCTGGTGTCGGACACGGGGTTCTCCTGCGGTGTTTTTACGGTTAGATGGTCGGGAACGGTTTTCAGATCCTGGCGCGGGAACAGGGGTTCCGGGGCGGGCAGGGGGGTGCCTGCCGGATACTGGCCCCAGTGCGCGGCGGCATCGAAGTCAATCGCATACGGGTCGAGCGTGAGGCCGATGGCGGCGGAAATGCGCCCGGCCATTTCCGGCATCACCGGGTAAAAATAGGTGGCCGCCACGCGCAGGGCCTCCACGGCGTTATATAGCACCGTGTCCAGCCGGGCGTCGTCGCCTTCCCTGGCCAGCGTCCACGGGGCGGAATCGTGAATGAAGGTGTTGGCGGCCCACACCAGCTGGCGCAGTTGCTCCAGCGGCTCGTCGAACTTGAGGCCGCGCCCGGTGCGCTGGGGATCGTCCAGCCCGGTGTGGAAACTGGAGGGCAGCAGGGCGGCGGCCTCCTTCACCGGCGCGGCGGCGGCATCGGCGGCGTCCCCGGCAGGCACGGTGCCGCCCCGGTACTTGTGGACCATGCTCACGGTGCGCGACAGCAGGTTGCCGATGCCGTTGGCCAGATCGGCGTTGTACATTTCCACCATGCGGGCGATGGAAAAATCCCCGTCGTTGCCGAACGGCACCTCGCGCAGCAGGAAGTAGCGCATGGCGTCGGTGCCGAAGTGCTCCGCCACCGCCACCGGGTCGATGACGTTGCCCTTGCTCTTGGACATCTTCTCGCCATCGATGGTCCACCAGCCGTGGCTGACGATGCGCTCCGGCAGGGGCAGCCCGGCACTGATCAGAAAGGCGGGCCAGTAAATGGCGTGAAAACGCAGGATGTCCTTGCCGATCACGTGCACCTGGGCGGGCCAGCGGGTTTCGTAACCGGGATTCGGGAACCCGGCGGCGGTCAGGTAGTTGACCAGCGCATCCAGCCATACGTACATGACGTGCTCCGGGTCGTCCGGCATGGGGATGCCCCACTTGACCCCGGTACGGCTGATGGACAGGTCGCGCAGCCCCATGTGGATGAACTGGCGCACCTCGTTGGCGCGGGATTTGGGGGAGATGAACTCCGGGTGCGCGTCCATGTGTGCGAGTAGCCGGTCGCCAAAGGCGGAAAGTCTAAAAAACCAGCTCGCCTCGGTCACGGTGTCCACCCCGCGCCCGCAGTCGGGGCAGTTGCCGTCCACCACCTGGGTTTCGGTCCAGAACGACTCGCACGGCACGCAGTAGAGCCCCTCGTACTCGCCCAGATAGATGTCCCCTGCCGCCTGCATGCGGCGGAACACCTCGTACACCGCTGCCTTGTGGCGCGGCTCGGTGGTGCGGATGAAGTCGTCGTTGGAAATCTCCAGCTTCTCCCACACCTGCCGGAACCCGGCGGACAGGCGGTCGGCCAGTTCCTTCGGCGTGGTGCCCTTGGCCTCGGCGGCCTTTTCGATCTTCTGGCCGTGCTCGTCGGTGCCGGTGAGGAAGGTTACGTCGTCGCCGCGCATGCGCCGGTACCGGGCCATGACGTCGGCGGCTATGGTGGTATAGGCATGCCCGATGTGGGGCACGTCGTTCACGTAATAGATGGGGGTGGTGATATAGAACGATGACATGGGGAGATTCGGCTCAGTGAATGGAAACGGGCGCCTGCTCCGGCTCGGCGCTCTCGTAACCGAGGCAGCACATGAGCTTGCCGCATACCCCGGTCAGTTTGGAGTGGGACACGCCGGGGGCCGCGTCGCGCGCGGTTTTGGAACTGACCCCCAGGGGCCCGTTCAGGAAACTGGCGCAGCACAGGGTGCGCCCGCAGGGGCCGACCCCGCAGGAGCGGCGGGCCTCCTCGCGGCCGTTGATCTGGCGCATCAGCACGTGGCACTTGAAGCGGCCTCCAATGTCCCGCACCAGTTGGCGGAAATCGACCCGGTTGTCGGCGGTGAAGAAGCAGGTCAGGTTGTTGCTGCCGACCACGCCTTCCACGGTCAGCACTTTCATTTCCAGTTGCAGCTCGGCGGCGCGCTCGCGGCAGAATTCCAGCACCTCCCGCTCCCGCTCGGTCATGCGCCGCACGCTCTCCAGGTCGTGGTTCCCGGCCAGGCGCGAAATCTCGCCCCGCGCCTTCTGGCAGCAGGAAACGGACTTGGGAGGGGCAAACGGCGTCCCCACGGCGATTCCCCAGGTGGGCCCCCACTCGCTTTCGAACACCACCATGTCGCCGGGGTTGGGGACAATGCCCTCGGGCAGCGCATAGGTGCGCGGCTCGCCGTCATCGCGGATTTTGACCTTGATCAGCACGGGGCTCCCCCCCCGCTTTCGCCCAGGGTGAACAGCAGTTCCTCGATCAGCACCGGCCGGTTCAGATTGCGGTCCATGCCCTGCGCGGCGGCCTCCAGCCGGTTCTGGAACGCGGCCAGCCGGGCGGCGGACATATCGGTGGGCTGCATGCCGGGCAGGGCGGCTCCGGCGTCGGCGCCGGTCTGCCGGTGCAGCTGGTGGGAGGTCCACAGGCGCGCCCAGGCGATGAAGCGGCGGGTGCGGTCCGCGTCGCGCCCCCAGCTTTCGGCGGCGGCAAAGATGCGGCTCGGGGAGCCGAAGGTGGCCGGGGTGAGGCATCCGGCGGCCTCGGCGAATTCGGCGGCCAGTTCGTCCGGCTCCAGCCCGGCGGCCAGGGCCTGGCCGGGGGCGCCGTCGGCAAAAGCGGCCAGCGCCGTCACCTGATCGGCCGCGGCGTGGGCGGCCAGCACCGCGCGGGTGTCGCCCTCCGAGAGGCGCGCGAAGCGCACCGCCTGACAGCGGGAACGGATGGTGGCGGGCAGCGCCTCCGGGCGCGCGGCCACCAGAATCAGCGTCCAGCCGGCGGGCGGCTCCTCCAGGGTTTTCAACAGGCCGTTGGCGGCCTGCGGATTCATGGCATCCGCCGGGTCGATGATGGCCACCCCGCGCTGGATGCCGGTGTACATGGTTTCGGTCAGTTCACGCACCTGCTCGATTTTGATGAAGCTGCCGTCCGGGCTCAGTTCCACCAGATCCCACGTGTCCCCGCGGGACAGGCGGCCGCAGGCGGCGCAGGCACGGCACGGGCGGGTGGTTTCCCCCTGGCACAGGATGGCGGCGGCCAGCATGCGCGCGGCGGTGCCCTTTCCGACCCCCGCCGGGCCGTGCAGCAGCAGGGCGTGGGGCAGGCGGCCGGATTCCAGCGCGGTGCCCAGCAGGCGCACGGCGGCGGGCTGGCCGGTCAGGCCGTCAAATGCGGGGGCAAAGCGGCTCACCGGTCCCCTTCCAGGGCCGGGGCCAGCGGCGCGGGCAGGTGCGCCCCCAGCCGTTGGTTGACGGTGGCCACGATCTGCCGATGGATCTGCTCCAGGCTGGTGCTGGCGTCGATGCGCGCAATGCGCTCCGGTTCCGCTTCGGCGGCCTCCAGATACCCCTTGCGCACCTCCTGATGGAAGGCGGTGTGCTCCAGGTCCAGCCGGTTGCCCGCGCCCCGTTCACGCATGCGCGCCAGGCCGGTTTCCACCGGCAGGTCCAGCAGCAGGGTGAGGGCGGGCTTGATGCGCCCGGCGTGTTCCGCCAGGTGCCGCACCCAGGCGGTTTCCAGCCCGCGTCCGTTGCCCTGATAGGCCACGGTGGCGTCGGTGAAGCGGTCGCAGATGACCCAGTCCCCGGACTTCAGGCGCGGCAGGATGTGGTGTGCCACGTGCTCGGCGCGGGCGGCCAGATAGAGGTACAGTTCGCACTCCGGGTCCACCGGCCCGTCGGTGTGGGCCAGCACCAGATCGCGGATCTGCTCGGCGAACGGCGTGCCGCCGGGCTCGCGGGTGACGGTGACCGCTTCGCCGTTGGCGGTCAGGGCCTTGGCCAGCAGGCGCAACTGGGTGCTCTTGCCGGCCCCTTCGATGCCTTCGATGGTGATGAACTTGGCGGATGAATTCACGGCGACTCCCACGCCCCCGTTTGCGGCCGGAGTGACGGCGGGGGAAAGCGCTATAGTAGTGAACTTTGCCCCCTTTCTTCAAGTTCCCGCTTCCGCCAAAAACTTGAGAAAAGTGCCCCGGGACCGGTATCATCCCCTTTTTCCCGCCCGCGGTTGAACGGGAGGTCGTCGGCACGGCGCCCCCTTTCCGGGCCTCCACACGGATTTACCCAACCACCCATCGTGCGTATCAACATCCTCATCCGCCGCTACTTCGTGACCGGCCTGCTGGTGACCCTGCCCATCGCCGGAACGTTCTTTGTCCTCAAGCTGCTGCTCAAGTCGCTGGAAGGCATCCTGGGCAACCTGCTGAAAACCTATGCCGGTGGTCATTACTATCCGGGGCTGGGCATCGCGGTGCTGATCGCGGGCATCTTTCTGGTGGGCCTGCTCACCGCCAACGTGCTGGGGCACTGGATCGTCTCCCGATACGAGCAACTGTTCAAGCGGCTGCCGCTGGTGCGCGGCATCTACTCGGCCATCAAGAGCGTGGTGCGCACCGTCTCCAGCCAGGGAGAGGAAAAATTCAAGGGGGTGGTGCTGGTGGAGTTCCCCCGTTCCGGCAGCCGGGCCCTCGGTTTCGTGGTCAACCGCACCGAGGGCGAGGTGGGTGAAAAGCTGGGCGGACGGCACCTGAACCTGTTCGTGCCCACCAGCCCCAATCCCACTTCCGGCTTTTTGATGTTCGTGCCCGAGGCGGACGTGATCTACCTGTCACTGAGCGTCGAGGAGGCCATGAAGACCATCATCTCCGGTGGCATCTACACCGCCGGCAGCGGCGAGGATGACAGCGGCGTGCTGGACTCCAGCCAGATGCCGAAGCGCAAATCCGGTCCGGACGCGGAAGCCGGCACGGAGCCGCGTCCGTGAGCACCCCGTTTGCCGCATTGATCCTGGCCGCGGGCAAGGGCACGCGCATGAAGAGCGACCGCCCCAAGGTGCTGCACGAGGTGTGCGGGGTGTCCATGATTCGTCACGCCATCGATTGCGCCCTGGCCGCCGGGGCGGAGCGGGTGGTGCCGGTGATCGGCCACGGGGCCGAACAGGTGCGCGCCGTGGCGGAAGCCGCGCCGGGCACCGTCACCTGCGTGGTGCAGGAGCAACAGCTCGGCACCGGCCACGCGGTGCGGGTGTGTGAGGCGGAACTGGGCGGCTACCCGCACCCGGTGCTGATCCTGAACGGCGATGTGCCGCTGATCACCCCGGACCTGCTCACCGATGTGCTGGCCCATCACCGCAAATCCGGCGGCGGCATCACCGTGGTCACCGTGCAACTGGACGACCCCACCGGCTACGGCCGCATGGTGCGCGGCAAGGGGGGCGACCTGGAGCGGGTGGTGGAGCAGAAGGACGCTTCCCCCGAGGAACGGGCCGTGCGCGAGGTCAACACCGGCATCTACGTGGCCGATCCGCAGGTGCTGTTCCCGCTGCTGGCGCGGGTGTCGGACAACAACGCCCAGGGGGAGTATTACCTCACCGACATCGTCGGCCTGTCCCTGGCGGACGGCCGGGTGGTGCACGTGTACCGCGCAACGGACCCGGATCTGGTGCTGGGGGTCAATTCGCGGCGCGATCTGGCCCAGGTGAGCGCGGTGCTCCGGCGGCGCATCCACAACCGGCTGATGGACGAGGGGGTGACCCTCCTCGACCCGTCGCGCACCGACATTGACGCCGGGGTACGCATCGGCCCGGATACGGTGATCCATCCCGGCGTGACCCTGCAGGGGGCCACCGTGATCGGCGTCAACTGCGAAATTCTGCCCGGCACCCGCATCGTGGATGCCACCCTGGGGGACGGCATCACCGTCAAGGATAACTGCCTGATCGACGGCGCCACCCTGGCGGGGCACAACACGGTCGGTCCCATGGCCCACCTGCGGCCCGGCACCGCCCTGGCGCAGGGAGCCAAAATCGGCAATTTCGTGGAGATCAAGAAGGCCGACATCGGCGTCGGCAGCAAGGTGAATCACCTGTCCTACGTGGGCGATGCCACCGTGGGCAAGGGGGTGAACATCGGCGCGGGCACCATCACCTGCAATTACGACGGGGTGAACAAGTTTCAGACGGTGATCGGCGACCACGTGTTCGTCGGCTCCGACACCCAGCTGGTGGCCCCGGTCACGGTGGGGGAGGGGGCCACCATCGGCGCCGGAACCACCGTCACCCGGGACGTGCCGGCGGACGCCCTGGCGGTGAGCCGCACCGAACAGAAGAACGTGGCGGGGTGGGCCAAACGCCGCCGCCAGCCGCAATCGAAAAAGGAGCCGTGACGTGAGCGTCGGCAACGAGGAAGTCAAAAAAATCGCCAAACTGGCCCGGCTGGAACTGACCGGGGACGAGGTCACCGCCCTGGGGGCCGACCTGAACGCCATTCTGGGCTATGTGGATCAGCTCAGCGCGCTGGACACCACCGGGGTACCCACCCTGGAGCACGCCGCCGAATTCGGCGACAGCTGGCGCGACGACGAGAACCGCCCGTCCCTGCCGCGGGAGCGCTCCCTGGACGTGGCTCCGCGCAGCGTGGACGGCTGTTTCGCGGTCCCCAAAATTATCGAATAACCGGCCCCACGGGGCCCCCTGTCATCAGGTTTACGGAGCATCATGGAACCGTATCAGTGGACCATCCACGAGGCGCGGGAGCGTCTGGACAAGGGCGAAATTTCGTCCGTTGAACTGACCCGGCACGTGCTGGCGCGCATCGACGCGGTGGAGCCGAAGGTGCAGGCCTTCAACACCGTCACCGCCGCGCGCGCCCTGGCCGACGCGGAAGCCGCCGACCGCATGATCGCGGGTGGTAACGCGCAGCCCCTCACCGGCATTCCCATCGCCCTCAAGGACAACATGATTACCGAGGGGGTGGAGACCACCTGCTCCTCGAAAATCCTGTCCGGCTATGTGCCTCCCTTCGACGGCACCATTTCCGCCCGCATGAAGGCGGCGGGGGCGGTGCTGGTGGGCAAAACCAACCTGGACGAGTTCGCCATGGGCTCGTCCACCGAAAACTCCGCCACCAAAACCACCCGCAACCCGTGGGATCCGGAGCGCGCCCCCGGCGGCTCCTCCGGTGGCAGCGCGGCGGCGGTGGCGGCGGACATGTGCCTGGGTTCCTTCGGCTCCGACACCGGCGGCTCCATCCGCCAGCCGGGCGCCCTGTGCGGCGTGGTCGGCTTCAAGCCCACCTACGGGCGGGTGTCCCGTTTCGGTCTGGTGGCGTTTGCCTCCAGCCTGGACCAGATCGGCCCGTTCACCCGCGACGTGCACGATGCGGCCATCCTGCTGGCGGCTTCCGCCGGGAGTGATCCCCTGGACTCCACCTGTTCCGACCGGCCGGTGGACGACTACGTGGCCGGGCTGTCCGCCGGAGTGAAGGGGCGCACCATCGGCGTGCCGAAGGAGTATTTCATCGAGGGCACCGACCCGGCGGTGGCCGCCGCGGTGCAGGACGGCATCCGCCAACTGGAGGCGCAGGGGGCCACCGTGCGCGAGATCTCCCTGCCCCACACCCAGTACGCCACCGCCTGCTATTACCTGGTGGCCACCGCCGAGGCGTCCTCCAACCTGGGCCGCTACGACGGCGTGCGCTACGGCCTGCGCGAGGAGCCGGGCGACCTGCTGTCCATGTACATGGCCACCCGCGAGGCGGGCTTCGGCACCGAGGTCAAGCGGCGCATCATGCTCGGCACCTACGCCCTGTCCGCCGGCTACTACGACGCCTATTACAAAAAGGCCCAGCAGGTGCGCACCCTGATCCTGCGGGATTTCGAAACCGCGTTCGACGCCGGGGTCGATCTGGTGGTCACCCCGACCGCTCCCACCGGGGCGTTCAAAATCGGCGAAAAGTCCGGCGATCCGTTGCAGATGTATCTGTCCGATATTTTCACCATCAGCTGCAACCTGGCGGGCCTGCCGGGCATCAGCGTTCCGTGCGGGTTCGACGGCAACCACATGCCCATCGGCCTGCAACTGATCGGCAAGCGGTTCGACGAATCCACCCTGCTGGCGGCGGCCCACGCCTATCAGCAGGGGACCGATTTCCACACCCGCCGCCCGCAACTGTAAGTACCGGTATATTCATGGAATACGAAGTCGTCATCGGGCTGGAGGTTCACTGCCAGCTGTCCACCAACACCAAGATCTTCTGCGGGTGCTCCACCACCTTCGGCAACGAGCCCAACAGCCAGACCTGCCCGGTCTGCCTGGGCCATCCGGGGGTGCTGCCGGTGCTCAACCGCAAGGTGGTCGAATACGCGGTGATGATGGGCCTGGGCACCCATTGCCAGATCACCACCCCCAACATCTTTGCGCGCAAGCACTACTTCTATCCGGACCTGCCCAAGGGGTACCAGATTTCCCAGTTCGACAAGCCGATCTGCGAGCACGGCCACGTGGAGATCATCGTGGACGGCCAGCCCAAGCGCATCGGCCTGACCCGCATCCACATGGAGGAGGACGCGGGCAAGAACATGCACGAGGGCTCCGGCAGCGACAGCCGGGTGGACCTGAACCGGGCCGGGGTGCCGCTGCTGGAGGCGGTGTCGGAGCCGGACCTGCGCTCTCCGGACGAGGCGGTGGCCTATCTGAAGAAACTGCGCAACATCGTGCTGTATCTGGGCATCTGCGATGGCAACATGGAGCGCGGCAACTTCCGCTGCGACGCGAACATCTCGCTGCGCCCCAAGGGCCGGGAGGAATTCGGCACCAAGGTCGAGATGAAGAACATGAACTCCTTCCGCTTCATCAAGCAGGCGTTGGAGTATGAGATCAAGCGCCAGACCAAGGTGCTGGACGAGGGCGGCACCATCATCCAGGAAACCCGCCTGTGGGACACCAAGCGCGGCGTG